>JANPHT010000611.1:0-1657 GCA_031424595.1 Planctomycetota bacterium | reverse complement strand
ATCCGTCATCCCGGAAGCAAGAGTCGCTATCGTCGTGCCCGACGAGATGAAATTGTCTTCGTTGATCCCGATCATCGCCGCTGCGGGTGTGCCGGCAACCCACATCGGTGCATCGTTTACAGGAGTCACCGTGAGCGTGCTGACATGCGAGCCCGTGCTGAAGGCTGTGATTCCGCCAAGCTTGTCATCGGTCGCGATGTTGAAAGTGCCGCCTGCCGTTCCCTGTGTCTGGTCCCAAGCGTAATACCCGAGCTGCACTGTGCCGTTGAAATCCTGATTAGGGACAAAGCGTACTCGACTCAGGGTGCCGTTAGACGGCAGCAGCATTGCATTGGTGCGCGACCGTGGATACTGGGCCGACGCGAACGATGACCAAGTGTTTCCACCGTTAATCGTAAACTGCCACACGCCCTTGTCAGTTGGGGCGCTGGAGATCGCAATGCCTTTCACGGCATTGGCGTCCACATCGGTGGCAGCAGCGGTCAGAGCGACAATGGTCGTCCCATAGGCCAGGCGATTGTCCTCACTTTGCACAGCCAGCGGCTGGACGCCAGCAACCCATTGTGGCGCATGGTTTACCGTGAAGTTGATGGAGGCTGCCGACGACTGAGCCGGCGTATCGGTCCTGGAACTCACAAGAAACGTGTACTTGCCAGCAGGCAGATCAGCAGTGAGCGGCAACGTCAATTCGGACGTGGAGCCATCCCTGGTCACAATGTTGCTTGCGTTTCGAATTTCATAGAAGAAGTCATCAGCGACCAGCGACTCCCACTTAAAAGTTGGACGATTAATATTGGAGGATTGATCGATCGTCAAATCGGAAGGCGTAGTGGGCTTCGCCAAGTAAGCGAAGAATTGCTTAAGATTGCTCTGCTTAAGTTGATTGACAGCAACGTTCTCGTTGAGAACGTCCTTCTTATACCAGAATTCGCCAGTGACGGAAAAATCCTCATTGGGAGTGTGACCGCCGTAATCTCTTTGGAAGAGTGCTGTGGACGAGAGTCCCTTTGGATTGAACCAGTCGTTACTTTTTGAAGCGCTCTGCACCAACCCGGTGTAGCCGCCATCCGGATATTGGCTTTTCCAGTTAGCAAATGTGATGAAGGTTCCCGGGCGCGTCGTTGTCCATTCGCTAATCTTTCGTAAATCCACGATCAATGGGTTCTCGTGTAGATCGTCATAGTGATGCAGAATTTCGTGGGGGATGTTTTCCGTTCGGTGTAGACCATCAGTACCAGCGGCGATAATTCCACTTGGATACCAATCAGAGTCGTCCCCGTTACTCCATGCGCCATTATCTGCCCCGCCGGTCGTCGTCAAACCCAATCGGTATTCGTAAATGTCGCCCCCGGTGTGCGACTGCATCAATCGCTCGCTTCCTGTGACGTCCTGAAAGTGCTGCAGTGTTTTGTCAATCACTTCGAAATCCGCGTCAGACCACGCGGCGGCTACATGTTCCACTGCGCCGTTCGGAGTGTTTTTCGTCGTGTCGACGAGATGCACTCTGGAGTCCAGCTTATGTTTATCCCGGACCGTGTCGACGCCCAGTTCTTTATTCACGTCGGTGCTTCGAATATAGAACCGGTCTTCCCCGGTTCCGCCGGTCAGCTCGTCATTGTCGCTGGCTAAGCCCCCGTACAGCACGTCGTCACCATCC
>JANPHT010000610.1:0-3981 GCA_031424595.1 Planctomycetota bacterium | reverse complement strand
GCAAACAGAACCGTGAATCAAAGCGCCAACATATCGACGATCAAGTCCTGATTTCTCGAGAGCCGCCAAAGCCGTCCGAATACTCACCGTTCCTGGCAAAGTTCCGGGGTCAAACCAGCGTCGCTCACGAATTCCCGTCATGAGCTCAAGGCGACCGGCAGGCAACCCGAGACGCTCGTAAACCGGAGCCAATCGCTGTTCAATTTCGTCAGAAGTCACCACATGGGGAGCGAGGGTATGCGCGACGGCTTCGATGCAAACGTGTTCGTATCGCATGGTAAATCAGCTTCCGGACGAGGATCACTACGAGTCAATGCCCAGCATTTACGAGGGAAACTCCTGAAGCAATCCCGCGGTCAAAGTGCAGCAGGCAGAGTGTAGCGGTGACAACAAATGGCCTCAACCGCGTCTGCGAAGTGGAAATTGTTTGCCAGAGTCGGTTGAGACGTAACGTTGGAAGCCTAGAATGCAGCAAACCGGAAGTGACTATTTTATTGCTGAATGCTGACTGTTCAGCCAGCTCGATCTTCTGTGTTGTCAGGATGAAGGATTTCAATCATGCCATACACTTTGCCAGCTCTGCCCTACGCTTACAACGCGCTGGAGCCACACTTCGACGCTCGTACGATGGAAATCCATCATACGAAGCACCATCAGGCCTATATCAACAATGTGAATACCGCATTGGAAGGCTCACCCCTGCTGAATAAGTCTGTTGAAGATCTTGTCAGCGATCTCAATGCGGTTCCAGAGAATGTTCGCACTGCTGTCCGAAACAACGGCGGTGGCCATGCAAATCACTCGTTGTTCTGGACAGTGCTTTCCCCAACTGGTGGTGGCAAGCCCGCTGGCGATCTGGCAGCGGCCATTGACAAAGCCTGCGGAAGCTTCGACGCCTTCAAGGAGCAGTTCTCCAAAGCCGCAACAACTCGCTTTGGCAGCGGCTGGGCCTGGTTGAGCGTCAAATCTGATGGTTCCCTCGTGGTCGAGAGCACTGCCAATCAGGACAGCCCGCTGTCTGAAGGCCGTACGCCGATTCTCGGCCTTGACGTTTGGGAGCATGCTTACTACCTCCACTATCAAAATCGCCGACCGGACTACATCGGAGCTTTTTGGAATGCTGTGAACTGGGCCGAAGTTGCTCGCCGAATGGCTGCTGCAAAAGGCTGAGCAAGCCTACGGTCCGGTGTGCAAAGTGAAGGTGTTGCAAGGTCAATACCTATTTAACCTAAGCCCTGTGAGGTCAACTCGGCCTCACAGGGCTTTTCTTTCCCACGAAGCGAAATGGACGTGGTAATGCTTGCCAATTTCTCGCCAGGGTGGGAAACTCCTCCCAATGGTTTTGGCCACTGTGCGAAGAAAACTTTCATCGATATGTTGACTTAATCAAAAGGAACTGAAGCCCCAAAGACAGACCACCGTGCGAGTCTTTCCATTCCGCTCACCGTATACTCAATCACAGGGCCGCATTCGCGGTGAGCAGAAACCTCCGGGTGAGACTCCGGATTTGCCGAACAGCTTTCGCTCCATTCGATAAATGCCGACCGATCTGATTTTGACAGCTTGAGTTGAGGAGAACATTAATGCCGCGGGATCCAAAAGCTTTCCGACCGAAACGTGGTGAAACCGTGTATCGTGTCGAGTGGAAAAAAGATGTGCCTGTCCTGGCATCTTATACAGTGGAGTCTGCAGCGCTCTCATCCATTGCCGTTCGCGACGCAAAAGGCAAAGAACATCTATTCATGAACAACCTGGATAAGGTGGAGTTTGCAAACAGTCCAGACAACGCACTATGTTTCGAATTTATGCGTGTCGCGTTACAAGTCACTAAGAAAAAACTGGAACCTAAAAAGGGATTGGTGACTATTGGCAAGCTGGCAACGCTGCTCAAGTAGTGCAGTGACCGAGCGGAGACTTACAATGTCGATTGCTCGATGGAACTTCGAGCGTCTTCGATGGTGCTCCACACTCCAAGATGGACACCGGCAATCATGGTAGCTCCAGTCGCGGCTTCTTCGGTGTGCCGGGAGACCACGACTGGAACACTGAACCGCCGTTGAACCGCTTTAACGAGGAGGGGATTGTGCTTCACCGCGTTCCCAGCCATGGCCACTCTTCGCAATGGAGTGGAGTGACTTTCGGGGGAGTTCTGCCAGATGTCGAACATCGACTGTGCAATCCCGTCGAGAACACTGATCAGCAGATTGCCTGGCGAAAAATTGTCTGTGCTGATCCCTTGAATAAGACCGCGACGATCGGGTTCGTATCGAGTTCCGCGAAAGAAAGGCTCGCAAATCAGATCCTTTGAGTCCTGTTGCAACTGCACAAGGGTCTGTAGTTTTTCCCAGAGTGCCTCTTCAGACAGGACCACTCCGAAGTCCGCCAGCCATTGTCGAACCGTGCGATTCACCCACGCAATCGCATCGCCTCCACACAGGCCTGCGCCCACAATCATAAACTGAGGCATTGCTCGTCCGTTGTTTCTGTCTGGATTGCTTGGGAGCACGCGTGTATCCAATGGAAGCTGTCGAGCAAATGCGGGGACACGCCACACGATCTGGCCTCCCGTACCGATGTTAATCAGAATCGATCCCTCCACGTCCGGAAGCGCGCTCAATACCGATGCCTGGTTGTCGCCGATTGCGTTAAAGATCGGAAGTCCTGCTTTCAGGCCCAGACTGCTGGCCGATGCTTCACTGAGCGTTCCGGCAATTGCACCGCTGTCCCGAACGACCGGCAACCATGCTCGCGGGATCTCAGCGGCTTGCAACAAGGAATCACTCCAGTCGTCGGCGACCAGGTCATACAGGCCAGATGAAGCCGCATGAGACCGTTCCGTCACTGGTGGCCTCTCTGTAAGCACAGAACCAATCCAATCCGCCACAAACGACAGGTGTCTCACCTTGGGGTTCAATTGCTTGAGCCTCCGCATGGAAAAAATCGTTGTGCCAAGATAGCCGGAGGAAAGCCGACAACCCGTCTGGGACATCGCTGCATCCGTTGCTCGATGCTGAAGTTCGCTCAGCAGTGTTCCATTTTCCTCCGAAGCCAGCGAGCGGCGATCCTGCCACGTAACGACGTTGCCAACAACATGAAACTCTTCGTCCAGCAGAACAGTGCTGTGCATCTGACCTGTCAAGGCAACGCCAATAAATTCGGAGCCGGAACAACTCCGGCACAACATCCTGAGCGCATCGAACGCCGTTGACCGAATTCGGGATGGATCCTGTTCGGCATACTCAGCCGGAAGCCCTTCAACGGCGGCATAATGGGCCTTCGTAACAGATCGAACAACGCGTCCGAATTCGTCAACGGCCACAGCCGAAATACTTGTGGTGCCCATGTCGAGGCCAAGAATAAGTCTGCTCATCGTTGATCCTGATTCTGCATCCGGTTGATGTCACGTTGGAAATACCAGTCTGACCGCCATCGAATCAACATGGTTCTATTGACCGAAAAACTGGTCGATTATCGGAAGACCGGTAGGAGTCGGATTGTGACAAAATCCACGAAGAACTTCGAATAGGGCACTGCCGGTTTTAATCATGTCAACCTCAGTAACTTGCCATAATCGACGGTTCATTGGTTACGTGACGACCCGGCGGCCATCGGCTTCGCTGCCGAAAGCCCGCGTCTTTGGGGGTAGCATGAGTGGAGACTGATCAGGACCCGCAATGCGTCAAGAACCAGCAACTGAGCGGACTAGTCAGCGGTAGAATCTCCGGGGCAAGTCGGAACGTTGCGACTCACCTGGTTTGTTTGCAGAATGATTCACGCTCTGCCATAACACGGCCTGGACCAAATTCGACAGTGCCGGAGTAACTCAATGAAATTGCGAATTGGCGTCATCGTCTTCCTCGCGCTGCTTCCTCAATTGCTTTGGGCGCAGACACGAGTCGTGCCGACGGCCGACGAACTGGCGGAGCGAATTGAGAAGGCCCGTACCGACTGGAATGTCCCTGGGTTATCCGTGGCTGTTGT
>JANPHT010000609.1:0-1423 GCA_031424595.1 Planctomycetota bacterium | reverse complement strand
TCTGAGAAAGATCACAGCCATCGACGAATCGCGAGACAATATAGAACCGGCCTTCCGATGTCTCCCCCAAGTCATATACGTCGATGATGTTCGGATGCGTCATCGCGGCCAGCGACCTGGCCTCGGCAATCAAGACTCGCGTATCTGCCGGGTTAGGCAAATGCACTGGATGGGCCAGTTTGATGGCAACAAGCCGCTCCAGGAGTTTATCTCCCGCCAACCAGACTTCGCCGAACTTGCCCTCACCCAGCTTTCTTCGGAACTCGTATCGATCAAGTTGCGGGACCGGCCCATCAACGGAGTCAGAAAAGAAACTATTGAAGCCATGGATGATGGTCTGATCGGATGACATCGGGGGACGTTTCTGCAGCAGTACATTTCAGTGGTGTCGGAACCTGTACGGAATAGATGTGCCACGTCTGCTGAGCACCCGATGAATGCGAATCCGGCGGGGAAAACGTGAATAATTCTTTCCCAGCCGAAGCTCAGCCCTTCTTGGCAAACTCCCGCAAAAGCGCATCGGGAAAAAATGATCTCATGATTCTCGAGTGCATGCAAACACACAATTGAGAAATAGTTTCAGACAGGCCTGCAACAGTGTTTAGCGCATAAAAAACGGTGCAGACAAGCTGCACCCTTCACACTGTCCCCCGAAAGTTCGCTTCATTCCGCAGGGATCACGGTGACGCGGTTTTCTTCAGCGGTGTCCTCGGAGTTGTCCTGAGAAAAATCGTCCGATGCTGCTTTGGGAACGGGCAAAGTCGAAACATCTTCAATGTGCAGTGCTCCACCGACGTAGTACGCCAGCCATCGGCCATCGGGTGAAAACTGAAGGTGATCCACCGGAGCTTCGTGTTCTGCTGGCAAGCTTGCCACCAAGCTGTCAGTCTCAAGATTCCAGATCCCAACGTTTCCAGATCTGTCGCCGACAGCCACAAAACTCTGTTTAGAGACGGCAATCTTCGAAACCAGTTGACGTGGAGATCGCCCCTCTTGCATCGAACCATCGGCGATTTCTGACATAACTGACAGCATTGCAATCTGTCCCATTTCAAGGGGGCGATAACTGTCGTCATTCTTTTTGGGAAGTTGGTATCCAAAGGTCAATTGCGACACGACCGCTTCCTTGGCTGTATCACAGACCTCAACAGTATCCCATGTCCCCACCAGCACGCGGTTGTTATCCGGAGCGAACGCAATGTCATAAAACGACGTCGTAGCCAATGGTACGAACGCCAGTCGCTCCTGAGATGCCAGATCAAAGACTTCCACTGCGTATCCGTCTCTGTCCTTTCTGTCGGCCACGATAGCGAACTTCTTTTGATCCGGTGATAAGGCGTACAGTCCAATGTTTTCGATATCAACCGCAGCAAGTTGGATGATATCAACAACCAGATGGCAGCAGCAGCGCATTCAGTCGCCT
>JANPHT010000608.1:0-2470 GCA_031424595.1 Planctomycetota bacterium | reverse complement strand
CGAAGGTCAACATGATTCGCCACTTCGCAGCACGAAAAATGTCTCGCAGAATGCCGACTGGAGTGAGTGGCTGTTCCATGGGAAGAGTGCAACCTTAACCGAACGCGATGAGTCCCATTTCGGCAAGGTCGCGACAGATTTCAATCAGATCCTCTCGAGTGGGCGAAGCCGTATGATCGCTTGTCTCACGCCAAGTTCGCCAGTCATCGATCGTGCCGGTTCCGAACAATTCCAGTTCACTGACCCGCTGCATTCCTTCAGACTCCAGCACTGCGGTGCGGACTTCATTGGTACAGGCGAAGAAAATGACATCGGCTGGAGGGACGGCATCGTCATCCAGCAGCAGTTTCGTTTGAAAACGAGTCCAGACCCGAATCGGATTCAGATAGATCTTCAGGTGCCTGTTGGAATCCAGTTCTCCCGTCAGTGAATCGACGGTTCTCCACAGTTGCTGAAAACGTATATGACCGAGTCGATTCTTTCGTCCGAGATCCTCGACTGCATGCCGAGCACGCTGGCAGTCGATCAGATCACATTGCTCGGGTGAAAGTTCCGGATTCTGTTCGAGCCACTGCAGAAATCGATCACCGTCGCTGGCCCCGATGTCGTAACTCGCGAGTGGAATCTGATCCATGTACGTCGAAAGCAGTTCATCCAAACCTTCAAAGCCAGGTTCAATGACTTCGACCTGGTGGCGGATCTTGTCAAAGCGTTTCTGAACATTGTCGTCGACGAACATCTGAACATATTCCGGATCGGTGCCAGCCGCGACATCACCAATGACCTCGTTATCGCGACCTGCCGCAAGAGATCGGGCGATCCGGGTCAGCTGTTCCGAGTAATCAGTGTCTCGTTGCTGAGATTCGTTCATGTCACCATTCCTCGTTTCCACAGCTCCACTTCGTCAGCGATCCGGCGAGCCATCTGAACTTCACTTCGCCAGCCGTTTTCGTCCGGAAAGTCCTGATCGCGTTCAATGAAGACGGCATCAATTTTGTCGTGGGCCAGTTCCAGAGACAAACGATACAGATCCCAGACATCGTCCGGGATCGGCTGTGAATGACTGTCAATATAAAGTCCCGAGCGGTCATCCAGATAGCCACCGGCCAGATGGATCTGAACTCGCTCAGGAATCGGCAGGACCGCCTTAATGAACTCCGTGGGACTGAAGCCAAAATTCAGTCCGTTGGCATACACGTTAGTCACATCCAGCAGCCAGCCACATCCTGATTTTCTGAGGACGAGGCTAAGAAACTCTGCTTCGTCCATTGTGCCTTCGAAATGAAACAGACAGGCGATGTTCTCAAGATAGAAATGCCGGTGTCGAAAAAAACGTTGAATGATATCCACGTTGCGACATGTGGCATCGATTGCGGCCTCCGTAAATGGAGGTGGCGCGAAATGACCGATTTCGACACCATGGTGTCCGTCTCGGGTAAATCCAAGATGATCACTGATGGACGCAGCACCATTCTCTTCGGCAATAGCCAGCAATGAATCCAAATAGTTCCGGCCCGGCGGTTCCGGACTGGCGACCGACAGTTTCAGGGCATGCACACTGACATAGTCGAACTGACCACCACCGACGTAACGATCGATGCGTAAAGGATCGTCACTGCGTTCGAATGTGATTTCCACAGCGTTGATCGCAGGGTCATCAAGGATCGGGCGATTTTCATCCCGAATGGCATAACCGATGGCACAACTCATGGTAGTTTCCAGAATTCATTTTCCGAGTTTTGAAACCAGAAAAAGGGCTGATCCGGGCAGCACTTTGGGTCCGCCGGATCAGCCCCGGTCAAAGCGACCACCGATTAACGGCGGCAACGACAGCAGCGGCAGCAATGTCGGAATGCCGCACCCTTGCGATGCTCCAGCGTACGCAGTTGCTTCAACTCGCGCACGGCTTTCTTTGGAGTCGTCTCTGTGCTTCCATTCATGGAAGTTTCTCCCTCTTAAAACAGATGCCGGGAGCGAACCAACGGAACCACCCCGCAGGAATTCCTTCCCGGTCCGTGGTGCAAGAGGGCAATTCTGATACCGCCAAATGAGGTCATGAAGAAACTTGTATGAAATGGCTTTCAGAGAACGTCTTTGAGTCATTTGACTGGGATGCACCCGCAATTGTGTGACCGGCAGGAACTGCATCAGTTTCGGGACACATGCCATCAGATTGAGGACAGAAAGCGAATCGTCATACAAGGTTTCCCCGGTTCAGGGATTCGCTCAGCCTGGGATGAATTCGGTTCGCAATATCCGGCGATGCAGATTCCTCTGCGACTGTTTGGCGTCGGGATCGAATTCCTTATCAAACAGGATCGCAAGTTGTAGCTCGTGCGTGTCCTGAAAAGCGTTCGGTCAGCGGTATCGCTGGCAGAAACAAGTCCTACGTGTGACTGAAGAATCTGCTTAAGCTGACGTCTGGGTGTTGCCAATTCGTGTGTGAGTTGAAAAAGCGGCGTTTCGAAGC
>JANPHT010000607.1:0-16287 GCA_031424595.1 Planctomycetota bacterium | reverse complement strand
GCGTCACATCGGAATTCTTTTCTGACTCAGACGCTTCGAGTGATGCTGGCTCTGGCGACTTAGACGGTCCTGCTGATTTTCGCTCGCTGCAGCCAGTCAAGGTCAGCAGCAAAACGGTGCAGAAAGTCAATAGGATTGTCCACATCGGTGGGTTGAAGAATCGGCTCATCGTGAGTCCCATAAAAAATGGAGAGATCTGACTTACAAAAAAGCGGTTGACAAACAGGGCGAGACCAATCATCGGCATTCTGAACGCAAGCGGCGATCAGCTCAAGGCAGACGCGGCCTGAGCGGCGGCCCGCCGGATCGCCCGGCCGCCCAATGTCGCAGATTCTCAAGGGCCCGCTGCCCTCGAAGAAAATACAGATTGTCCAGTGCCTGCAAGCGAACCTGGCATTCCATTCGCATTGATTCCTGCCACTTGTTGTTTTCGCCGTGAACATACCCGGCAGAAAGCATCCACTCCGCGATTTCGATTGCCATATCCTCGTGTCCCCGGAACGACGGATGAACGTGATCCACCAGTAAATTGTCCCCTACGATGCCGTTGACGCTCTTCGACTGCAGCAATTTGTGAACGTCGATCATTGGCACGTTATGTCGGCTCGCCACTTGCTGCATGGCTTCGTGCAGCGGTGAGGTCATTCGAAGCGGGCAAGTGTCTTCATCGCGGGCCCTCTGAAAAGCTTCGCGAGCCTCATCGAATCTTTTGGCTGCGGACTGAAGATGCCCCAATTCGTACCAGGTCAATGCGTAACGCGGGTCGGTTTCGATGGCCGATTGCACGGATGCGATGGCCTCATCAAGTTTCTTGGCCGTCGCCAGATCACGAGCATGATGCAGCAGATCAACGACAGTTTGACGTTCCTTGGCGGATAAGGAATCCGAGAATTGCGGCTTAAACGGAGGGCAGTCGCTGTCGTTTGAAGGTGGAAGCAGCAGTAACAATGGAAGGCCATTTTCCCGGCAGATGGCAGCCATACGAATAAGATTGTTGCGAAAGTGCTCTGCGACCACTGAGGCGCGAGCATCATCCCGATGATAGGCGGAAAAACCGCCGTCATGATCAAGTAACGTGTCAACATCCTCAGGCAGGACCGGGCGAGAATCACTGCCATTCGAAGTTGGACTGGTGCCGCCCATTGCAGCACGTTCAGTCCCGGCTAACACCGCCTGACGCAACGCCCGGAAGCTTCGAAACTGATTGAGGATCAGAAATGTGGACTGAACAAGCGAGGACGAATCCCGAACTTCGCGGTAAGTCACATCTTCGAGAAACTCATTATGTCCTTCGCAAAAAATGAACAGGTCCGGTTCGTAAGCGAGGCATTCCTGCATGATCGGAACCAGACGATAACTTGAGTAGGACACTCCGCCGCAGTTGACAACTCTCCAGGAGTGGCGGGCATCCATTTTTTCCAGAGCGATCTGCAGGTACGTTGGGAAGCTGGTTTCGATCGAAAACGGATTCCCCTGAACGGTCGAACCACCGAACACAAAGACGCGAAACTCCCCTTTCGGCTTTTGAACGGCGAAGGAGTCCTCCTTGAAGTACTTTCTGCGTGAGGGCGAAGTGTGGAACCGACCACCGTCAGCGGTGCGTTCGAACAACGGCCGTACAGAAGCGAATTCGACAAATGGGTCTTCGTCAGATGCCGGACTGCCAATGTCAAAGACATGCAGAGTGACCTCCATCAAAGCGAAGACACCCAGTCCAAGGCCTATGGCCGCCAGCCGGAACACCCATCGCCACAGTCCGCAATTGCGACGCCTCAGGCTTCGTTGGTCGCGATGAGCCTGGCGACCCTCGGTCATTGGAGTGACTTCAACAGAGCTTCGATTTCGGCCCGCGGCATCACCCCCATAAAGTCAGCGACCTGAGTCCCGTGACGATAGACACGAACATCCGGGATGGACCGGACGTCGAAAAAGCGAGCGAGTGTGGGGCACTTATCAACATCGACTTTGACGACTTCGATCTTGTCGCCCCAGGACTTTTTAATCTTCTCCAGGTTCGGTGAAAGCATTCGGCAGGGACCACACCATGTTGCCCAAAAATCGACAATGACGAGTTTCTGGTCGTCTCGCTTTACGAGCTTCAGGAATTGCCCGTCCGCATGTTCAATGTCCCCCGATTTATTCACCGCAAGAAACTCAACCTGGTCATCCGGACAGTTCGCAATGGGAGTTCCTGCACGAGGCCCTTGTCCACATCCCGCGGTAAGGGCCAGCGAAAGCAGCAAGATCACTAGGGTCCGGGCGAACGCTGTTTTAGCGGCCAACATCGTTTTTTCCTAAGAATTGAAGCCGTTCTGTCACGGACAAATGTCAAAGTATGCTCTAATCATCGTGCAGACTGAGAGATTCTGGTGAAATCCTGGGTTTTTGCCTGTAAGATCCGGCTCGACAAGCCTAAATTTCTGTAATTCGAATGTGACGCACAGGCTCGTGGGGTGGCAACGCCCAGCGACGCTGGTGAAAGTGCTTCAAATAGTTTCCTGGTAATGTTTGGGGAGATTGGATCAAATGTCAGTAACTCTGTCAGAAGCAGCAGCAAGCGAAATCAAACGAGTGATGTCAGAACAGGCTCGTCCTGAACTGAAATACGTTCGCGTTGGAGTGGTCGGCGGCGGATGCAGCGGCTTCCAGTATTCATTTGACTTCACCAATTCATTTGATGAATCAAGCGACGTGATGTCAGAACTCCACGGCGTTGGCGTTGTGGTCGATAAGAAGAGCGACCTGTTCCTCGACGGAACTGAAATCGACTTCTACAGCGGGTTGGAGAAGCGTGGCTTCACGTTCAAGAATCCCAACGCCGTCAAGTCCTGCGGATGCGGAAGCAGTTTTTCTGCGTAATCGCGACGAAGTCAAATCTAATGTTGCTGAAAGCCACCGGTCGTGTACCGGTGGCTTTTTTGCTTGTTTTGAGTATCTGATTGCTTTTCAATGCAACCGTTACTACGCTCCCAACGTGGTGGAGTGGTGTTGTCCCGCACGCCTCTTTATTCCACCCGTATGAGTTTGCTTTGAAGCTTAATCCCGGAGTCGCACTATGACATCAATTCTTCGCGCACTGTTCTGCAAGATCCTGGAAAAACCAAGTGGACGCCTTGCAATGCGAAGGCGACTGTTTCTTCGTCAACCTGAGCAGTTGGAAGCCCGAGTCTTGCTGAGTGGTTCGCCCGTGTTACTTGATATCAATACGGATGGCGGTTCGTTTCCAGGCTCAGCCAAAGCAACGACTTTGGGGGTCTTTAGTTATGCTTATGAACCCTCGACAGGTTACGAATTGTATGTGACCGATGGGACGACGGCCGGTAGTCATCTTGTACGGGATCTTGAACCAGGGGCCAGCAGCTCATCCCCGAGTAACTTCACAGAAGCAGACGGTTTTGTTTTTTTCACTGCGTATACGTCCAGTAGGGGCTCTGAACTTTGGCGTACCGACGGAACGACAGCCGGAACATGGATCGTTGCAGACATTTATGCGGGTTCGAATTCCTCTGATCCATCCTACCTGACTTTTATGAATGGCACTCTGTACTTTTCCGCTAGTGACGGAAGCTCAGGAACAGAACTTTGGAAGTCGAATGGCACAATGGCAGGCACGACACGCATTAAAGACATTAACGCAGGCTCAGGGTCCTCATCACCGTCGGGCCTTGTAGAGTTAGACAATGTCGTGCTTTTCAGTGCCTATAATACTGCTGGAGGCACCGAACTTTGGAAGACCAGTGGAACGTCGAGTGGGACGGTCATGGTGAAAGACATCTATGACGGAACTTCAAGTTCCGATCCAAGTTATCTGACGCGAGTCGGTAACAGCGTGTATTTCGCAGCGACAGACCCCGACGTGGGGCGTGAGTTATGGAGATCCGATGGAACTCTTGCAGGCACTGTCAACGTCGCGGACATTAACCCAGGTGTGAATAGCTCAAATCCGTACAACCTTATGCCCGTTAATACAACGACCCTCTTCTTCGTCGCCTACACGGACGTTGTCGGAACCGAACTGTTTAAGAGTTCAGGAACCGATGCGACGACGTTACTGGTTGAGGATATCAATCCCGGCTCGTTTGGGAGCTACCCCTACTCTCTTACCAACGTCAGTGGCGCTCTGTATTTTAGTGCAGACAATGGGACGAACGGGTACGAACTCTGGAAGAGTACTGGAAGTGCGGCTACAACCTCGATGATACTCGATCTGTATTCAGGGGCTAATGGTTCGAGTCCATATTATCTGACGTATTTGAACAGCAAACTCTATTTCAGTGCGACCACTACTACCTATGGCAACGAACTGTTCGAATCTGATGGGACTGCTACTGGAACGAAACTGAACGCGAATATTTACGACGGAGCATCCAGTTCATTGCCGAATGGACTACTCGCCTACAAAGATTACCTGATCTTCTCGGCCAACGACGGCTTGCATGATACAGAACTGTATTCGGTCAACACTCGCCCGACAGTTGTGATTGATAATCACAATATTGGATACACCGAGACCGGCACTTGGTCATTTAGCTCACTCGCGGGAGTGAATGGTTCCAAGTCTCGATACTCCTCATCCACGACAGCAAAGGCGAGTTGGTCGGCAACAGCCCTGACGCCCGGTTATTACAAGGTGGAATTGTACAAGATCCTTCACTCATCGAACGCCACCAACGTCAATATTCAGGTCGTCAGCGCGGAAGGTACCAGCACGCAAACGATGTCCTTCTCAAGTATTCGACAGTCCGGCTGGACTGAAGTTGGGTACTATCAGTTTTCTGGCGGCGCAACGCAGCTGGTCTCGCTGGCAAAGTCCAGTGCCGCAGGAGTTCTTCGATCTGATGCGGTCCGGTTTACTCCCGTTTCCAATCCGGAAAATGTCGATTTTGGATCTGTCAACCACGTGGAATCTGGCACGTGGAGCAACAGTTCAGCGGTCGGCAGTGCGGCGTCAACGACTCGTTTTTCGTCCAGTCTGTCCGCCTCGGCGACTTATTCGGCAGCGATACGAGCGGGTTATTACACGGTCCAGTTTTATCTTGTCGTAGCCGTCGGTAGTGCCACAAACGCCGAAGTGACAGTTTCTGCGGCTGGAAAGACTACTGTCTTCAAGGTTAATCAGACCGTCGGTGTGTCACGCTGGATCACGCTGGGCAGGTTCTATTTTTCCGGCAATGGAATTGAAACGGTGTCGTTGCGGAATGCCGGAACAAGTGGAACACTGCGTTCGGATGCCGTGCGATTTTTTGAGGACCTGAACAACTCCGGCCTCTGATCGTCTCAGATCCACCCCTCCGACGCTGCCCAGCGAGCCCAGTTGCCGGTATTCAGAAGATTTCCTCTTCTGCATGCCGGTGGCTGGGCTCTTCGCGTGGCCAGCTCAGTGTTTTGCCAGACACTCAGGCAGAATTGGGATGTTATGCCGATCATTCCGTTGCCGAGTCCTTCAACGTCGAGCAAAACCGCTTTGTGACCATTGAGTTCATGATCGTACGACCGTAGATTCTGGTCTGCCAACATCGTCACGCCAGAAATGCACGCTGCTGATCCGACTCGCAGGAATTGCGCAAACGGTCGATTGGCAGTGTGCGTATGGTCGGTAGCCCCAGGATTCTTCGGAGCCTGTCAGGCATCGAGAATCCCACTGTTTTCTACTTTTACTTGTCCTTCAATTCAGTCATTGAAACGGTCCGACATGTCAAACGCCGTGATTGAGATCCGGAATCTGTCCAAAATCTATCGAGACTTCTGGGGTCGAAAGAAAGTTCAGGCGGTGAAAAGCCTGAGTCTGGATGTGCAAAAGGGTGAGGTTTTCGGTCTTCTGGGACCGAACGGCTCGGGCAAAACAACGACCATGAAAATGTTGTTGGGACTGCTGTTCCCGACGTCCGGGGAAATGAAGATCCTTGGCAAGTCGGCTTCGGACGTGTCCAAGAACGAAAAGATCGGGTATCTGCCCGAAGAGTCGTATCTGTATCGATTTCTGAATGCGGATGAGACTCTCGATTTCTACGGTCGGCTGTTCAATATGTCGGCAGCAGAACGCGTTCGACGGTCGGATGAGTTGATTGAAATGGTCGGGCTCGGGAAGGCTCGACGTCGACAACTGAAAGAATACTCCAAGGGGATGACTCGCCGAATTGGTCTGGCTCAGGCCCTGATCAACGATCCGGAACTTGTTCTGCTGGATGAGCCAACGAGCGGCCTTGACCCGCTTGGTACTCGCGAAATGAAAGACCTGATCCTGCGGCTGAAATCTCAGGGAAAAACGGTCGTGATGTGCAGCCATCAGCTGGCCGATGTGCAAGACGTCTGCGACCGCATTGCCGTGCTGTTCCAGGGCGAGTTGAAGGTGCTGGGCCGCGTGGATGAACTGCTGGAAATGCGCAATGAAACGCAGTTGAGAACACCCACATTGAGTGAAGAAGCTCAGGCAGATATTCGTAAAGTACTGGAAAAACACAACATCAAGGGAGCTCAGTTCACCAGTCCCCGTGCTGACCTCGAAGAACTGTTTCTACGAACGGTGCGTGAGAGCGGCGAGCGTCCTGGCCGTCGGTTTTCTGCCGAAGAGATTGCGGCATCCGGCAAGGGCGGCAAGTCCTGAGCTGGCTTGTCCTGTTTGGTGGCAACTCAACTTGAATGCTGGCCAAAGTTGTCTTTCGTGCTGATTTCTTCAGTGGCTCATCTGCAATTTGCAGCCCAGTTTGTTGGAACTGTGAACTATGGACTTTGATATCAGACCATTCGATCTCGCGAGTGGCACGACATCGTGGCTGACCCTGCTTGGGATTCTGACCGTCATCAGTGTCGGACTGGCGTTCCTGCTCTCTGTGGCCCGTAATGGCGCGGCCGGAGTCAAGGTGTTTTCGTCGGGACTAGCCAGCTACATCGGCGACATTTTGTCTGCGTCCCCTCGGCGAATTTATGCATTGACCAAACTTACTTTGCTGGAAGCCATTCGCAGAAAAGCACTTTTGGTTTTCGTGGTGTTTGCGATTCTGCTGATGTTCGCAGGATGGTTTCTGGCCGATGCGAATGAGCGGCCTGAACTTCAGGTCACCGTCCACGTGACGTTTCTCCTGACGGCAATTGCCTGGTTGATTCTGCCGGCCGTGATTTTTCTTAGCTGCTGGGCTCTGCCTGAAGATATCCGAATTCGATCCCTCCACACGGTCGTGACCAAGCCGGCCCGTCGACTGGAAATCGTGATCGGCCGGATGGCAGGAATGGGCATCGTGGCCTGTCTGGTCCTGACTGTAATGGGAGTAATCGGCGGCTTCTGGATCTATCGCCAGCTTCCTGAATCCAGCGAGAGCCAGTTGACTTGTCGAGTTCCCGTATTCGGACAGCTTTACTTCATCGATCCTGAAGGGCAGCCCGCTGCGACCGGGATCAATGTCGGCGATACGTGGATGTATCGTTCGCATATCGCAGGTAATTCGCGGGCCCGTGCTGTCTGGATGTTTCCGAATGTTGATGATGCTGCGATTGTCCGCGAGACTGTCGGAACGGGAGATCAGGCGAAGCAAGTGGAGGGGCTGAAGCTGGAATGTCGATTTGAAGCGTTCCGAACCATCAAGGGTTCAGAAAAAAGTATCCGACAGGGTGTCCAGGCTCAGTACACGATCTCTGCCAATCCTCGTGAAGATGCGTTTGGAATGATTTCCCAAAGCGAAGCACTTCGGCCTATTGCCGATAGCTTGCGAGACGGACAGTTCCGCAATGCTGCGGAAAGAGTCAGGGAACTGGCGTCGCGAATTCGTACGGCTCCTGATGAATTGAGACCGGCTGACTACGCAGGTCTTCAGAATGGCCTGGCTGTGGCCGCCATGGTTCTCACGGAACGCACGGATGCCGGAATTGCCCCTGTCGCGACCTTGTTTGACCAGGCGGCTGCTGCGGGAGTGGGAGTTTTACAGGTCCTCCGAAACAACGCGATGAGTGCGGCCACCGATACGCCCCCCTATCCGGCGTTCGCCGATTCGCTGGAGGCCATGGCTAACGGCCTGACAGAAAATGCAGATATCCTGCATGAAAGCCTTCCTAAGATCGAAGTGCCTTTGCCTTCTTTCCACATCTCTGAGTACCACGAGGGTGCCGCTGAAAACATCTCCGTGATCCCTCGAAAACTACGGTTTGCGGCAGATTACGAAACTCAGGCTCGTTTCCTTGCTGAGATTTTTGATGAATGGAGCAACGGCGGAAAGCTGACAGACGCCAATGGTCTGAAACCCACTCTCATTGATGACCTCACGAAAGAAGCTGGGATTTCGCCGCTGAACTCTGAGTTGCTCGTGACAGTTATTAACGAACAAATAGCAGCCGGAACACTCAAACTGGCGGACGGAAAACTGACGACCGCAGACGGCCGACGCTGGTTCTCTTTCTTCGACGATTTAATTCGCAAAGAAATGCTGGTCTCACAGGACAGCGAAGGGTGGATGATTGAAAAAGATTTGATTAATGATCTGGTCGTCAACCGCCTTTTGCGTATCGAAGTTGCCTGTCTGAATGATCAGATGTATCTCGGAATGGCTCGTCCTGACCTCTTCATTCGCAAACCGGACCGATCGTTCCTTGTTGGATATTTCAAGGCATTGTTGAACATCGCCCTGATGCTGCTGCTCATTATTGTTCTGGGTGTGACCGTCAGCTGTATCGTCAAGGGGCCAGTGGCTTTATTCTTCACTCTGACGTTCTTTGTCGTCGGGCAGTTCTTCCACGAGTTCATGATGAAACTGCTATCCGGGCAGGAACAGGGTATGGGAACACTGGAGTCTGCGGTCCTGATCGCCCAACATCGCAATCCGCAAGTTGGTATGGACGTGTCAGCAACAACCCAGGCTGTTCTGAAAGGCGCTGATAAAGGCCTTGAAGGAATCGTCTGGGGCTTCAGTAATATTGTTCCGGACTTCAGTGTCTTTAATCGTGGGGCAGCATTCGTCGAAAATGGATTTGATGTTCCATTTCAGGAGTGCGTCGTGCCGGCCATCGCAATCTTTTTTGGCTTTCTGATCCCCTGCGTGTTACTTGCAGGTGCAATGCTCAAGTTTCGTGAACTGGAGGCAAAATGAGCAATCTCAATTCGCGACAACGCAAGGTGGCTTACGGCATTGGCATCGTTCTGCTGCTGGGGCCGATTGTCTATCTTGGTTTTCCCGCAGAACAAAATGCGGGAGCGGGTGAATCGTCTGGCGGCCTCGGCAAGCTGGCTCAGATGCGACAACAATATGATCTTGGTGAAGCGACTTTAGGCAAGGTCGATCCCTCCAGCTCTGCGATGAATCTTGTGCTGCTGGGATTGCGTGGACCGGCAGCCAGCGTTCTGCACCTCAAGGCTATTGAATATCAGGAAAAAAAGCAGTGGGCCAAATTGAGAGCCACTGTGGATTCGATCATTTTACTGCAACCACACTATGTGCAGATCTGGAAGTTTCAGGGATGGAATCTTGCTTACAACGTTTCCAGAGAGTGGGATAAGGTCGACGACCGGTTTTACTGGGTTAAAGAAGGTCTTAAGTTCCTGAAGCTCGGAACCGATCGAAATCAGACGATCCCTATCCTGTTTCACAACATCGGTGAGGTAATCACCACAAAAATGGGTGTGTCGGACGAGAAAAAATTCTTCCGAGTCTTCTTTAGACAGGATCCGGATCCGAAGTTTGAATCGTCTCCCGGAAATCCTGGGCCTGATCCGGCGATTAACGAAGAAGGCAAGGACAGCTATCTTGTCGCTCACGACTGGTTTGTCACCGCGAATGAAAAAGACGACAACGATGATTTGATCGGTGTGAAGGGAATGACGCACGTCTTCTTCCGCCAGGGTCCGGCGAAATCGTTACTAAACTACGCCGAAACTCGTTCGAAAGAAGGCTTCTTTGATGAACACGTGGCAGCCTGGGAAGCTGGCTACAGGGCGTGGATGGATGAATATGGGCGACATCGTTTTCTGGGGCTGGATGACAAAGTCTATACGCTCGTCTGCTCCGAAGAAGAGTTGAAGACGTTGGCTGAGGAGAACGGTATCACTGTCTCCGCTCAGCGAGATCTATGGGCGCGCAATCTTGATATGGTGAACTTCCGCTTCTGGAGAGATTACGCCAGTGTGGAAAAAGATCCGATCACTCTGGATGTTCACAAGACCTTCTATAACGCCAAGCAGGCCTACTTGCAGGGTAAGGGATTTGACGAGTTCGATAAAGAATCCGGGACCACAACGTCTTCCGAGGCTCAGTTGTTGCTCGAGAAAGCGATGGAGCAATGGGTAGCGGCATCGAAAAAATATCCCGACGTATTTGCCGACGGACGCTACATCGAAGAAGCATTATTGATTGTTCAGTACTTTCAGGCAGTTCATCAACAGAATGCCAAACCAGTTCCTGTGGAGTATCTGCTGAAGTCCGTGTGGGATGAAAACGCGGGCAAGCACCTCGAGGTCGAGCGTGAGTTCCTGATTGAAACTCGATCCCGAACAATTGGGACCACGAAATAGGCATCTGGAGTCACGCAGTGGCAGGAAATTACGTAACAGGAGTTTGGGGTGGTCGCCGGTCCGATCTTTGAACGAGAAGTCCTGACGACGCCGCGCCGACTAAGTCATTATTTAATGAGATCCGGCTTCGTCGCCGGGCTGCTCATCCTCTTTTACAGTATTCGTCAGGCCACTGTTGGCTTTCAGGATGTGTTATTCGCAGGTGATGTGGCGTCGTTTAGTGCATTGACGTTTCGTGTCTTCGCATTACTGCAACTCACGCTGGGACTTTTTTTTGCGACCGTCTTTTCCGCCTCACTTGTGACGCAGGAAAAGGATCGAAAGACGCTGATTCTGCTGTTGATGACGGACCTTCGAAATCATGAGTTGGCTCTTGGTAAGCTACTTTCCAGTTTGTTGAACGTTGGAGTCCTGCTGGCGACCTCATGGCCAGTGTTCTGCTTCCTCAAGCTTCTCGGAGGCATCACCTGGGAACAGATTTTCTGGTCGCAGGCCATTGCCGGGGCCGCGACGCTGGCGGCGGGAAGTTGGGGCTGTCTGGTTGCGTTCTGGCGAGACAAGACATTTCAGACACTGGCCATCAGCGTTCTGGGCGTGGTTCTCTACGTCATCCTGACTCACAGCCTGGGGGTTGCATTCTCCACGCAAATTGCCAAAGCATCGCCCTATTTTGGACTGCAAACTGTCCTTGATCCGCTGCGGATCGAGACATCGGGAATCATCCAGGTTTCAGCATGGCGGACAGTGGCCACATTGCTGATGCTTTCGGCAGCTCTGTCGACGTTGACAATTCTGAAAATGCGAGTCTGGAACCCTTCTCGAGAGTTCCATCAGTCTGCCACCGAAACCCCTGCAACGAATGAATCTGACGAATCAACCCCAGCGCCGCCCCGGAGGCATCGCCCTGTCTGGAACCAACCGGTAATCTGGCGCGAGATGCGTACGCGAGCCTACGGCAAGCGGATGATCTGGATCAAGTTGTCCTACATTCTGATGGCGGTGATCATCGCAGCGGTTTCCGTTATTTCGAATCAGGGCAAAACAGAAAACGAGTTGGTATTGGGGATGCTATCGGGACCCTCGTTCGCGTTTCTGGGGATCGGCATTCTCAGCCTGCTGCTGACGAACGCACAGGCAGTGACGTCGCTGACGAACGAACGCGACGGACGAACTCTGGAGATTCTGCTCGTCACCGATCTGCGTCCATGGGAATTCATCCTCGGCAAGATAGGTGGCTCGTTGTGGAACGCTAAGGAGATGATCCTCCTGCCGCTGACACTTGTCATCCTGATGGCAACAACCGGGCAGGGCCCCTCGTTGACTGCTGAAAATGTAATTTACCTTTGTGTCGCTTACACGGTCCTGAGCATCTTCGCAGTGACACTTGGGTTGCACCAGGGCTTGACCTATGAGAATTCCCGCCACGCCATTGGCCATAGTCTGGGAACGATGTTTTTTCTCTGTGTGGGAATCTTTATCTTCATGCTGCTCCTGGTCGAGGCACGCTCGTCCTTTGCGATTCAACTTCAGAGTTTTATTTTGTTCATTGGATTCGGAAGCCTGGGACTCTATTCGTCATTGACCTATCGCAATCCGTCCAGCGCGCTGACTCTGGCCTCGCTGGTGTTGCCGTTTCTGACGTTCTATGCCATCACCGATTTTCTGCTCGGAGGCAGTCTGGGCGTCTGTCTTTGGATTTGCCTGGCCTATGGCTTCACTGCGATCGCCATGATGGTCCCTGCGATGAACGACTTTGATATTGCCCTGGGTCGAAATTCCCAGGACGCAGGTTGAGGTTTCTCAAAGTCTATTGCCCGCAGCATGGTACGAGAGGAGGCGATCAGGATCTTCGCATTGAGAATCTAACGACTCCACAAAACTCGTTGGCCATACCAGTCTCTGCTTTCGGTATCCGCTGTCATCCAGACCTGATCGCGCAGTGCCTGAAGGTGTCGACAGGGGCCGTTACGGACACCGAACTTGAAATGCCAGTTGCAGCGGCACTTTCCTTTTCTGACGAGGCCGTCACCATCGATCAGAACTTCGCAGCTCTGGTTTTCGGCTTTGCCCGTGATGATGGTTCCGCCGCGAGGAGCCTCGATTCGAGTTTCTACTTTCACCGCGCCTTTTGCTGCAAGCAGGCGACCAGCTTCGACCTCGGGATGCACCGGCCCAAATTCACGATCCGACAGAGCCATTGGAAGCACCTGTCGCCAGCGAAATACACCATTGTGGAGATCGTAGATCGCATGGCCTCTCAGCGCCAGTTGACTCATCACGGCAGCAGCGTCGCCTTCAGAGCAATTCAGGTTCGTCGCCATCCGGCTCAAAGTTGACGCGCGGGACAAACTCAGCATTTCAGCGGCGGCGGCCACTTGCGACACACCTGGTTCCGTCGATGGCAACAACATTTGCATGGCGCTGCCTCGCGTCCAGTCGTTTGTCGTCCAACCGCTCAGTCCAAGGGTTAGCCGCATATTTCCCATCTGCACAACCCAGAAACTTGGCAGTCCGGTCCCAAGCAGGTAGACATCCACTCGAGTTGTCAAAGGCAGAAGTCGGGCAAGACTGAGCAATCGACGCCTGCCCCAGATGCGAACCGGCTCCGTGGATGCACCATGATAGATTGTGTCCGAGCTCCCGATCGAAACATTCCACGGCTCCAGCACTAATGAAGGCGACTTGCCATCCTGTAGATCAAATCGGATTGCGCGTGGGCCCGACTTCTCACGATGTCGTTTCAGCCAGGCCAGCAAAGTGTACATCACGCTGACACTAAGGCTTACTTTTTTCATTGGCAATGCCATCGCCACCTGAAGCTGCATGAAGCCTCTCAGCCAACCATCCGGCAAGTCAATTTGTTCTTCGTGAAAGTCCGGGCATTCGGAAGTCTGAACAGAGAATCCTTCCGGGTTAATGCTGAAGCGCGTCTGCCGATACGTTCGCAACGACTGAAAGTTATGATAGATCTCCCAGGAGTAATCCACATTGGTCGTGCCGAGCGTTGCCAGGTGGGCATTTGCAAAGCAGGATTCGCGATCGATCGTCAGGCAGCCATAGCTGGATTCATCAGTCGAAAAGCATTCGAAGAAAACCACATCGTCAGCCACTGTAATCACGGGATCGAACGGCATCAGCCGACGCCAAAGCGTCTGATTTTCTTCCCGAAGTCGCAAGTTCAACTGACTTCGTGCTTTCCAATATCGACCTAATGCTGACTTATGCTCGCGTTGCTGCTCGTCCGATGCCTTGGGCGCCTTTCCGGTACGAACCGATTCGCTCGCAAGGTGCATTGCCTGTTGGCGAATTGCTGACTCACGTTTTTCCTGCTGGATCTTCCATTCCTGATACCCCGTCTTGTCGCGCGGCGTGAATGTCAGATCATTGATCACCACATGATGAAGCGCGCTGATGGCTTCGCGGAAGCGGAGCGGTTCTTTAAGTACAGCATCAAACGCGACGCGATCACGATTAAGATTGGGGACCAGTTCAAGGATGCGGTCGCCGCTGGATTGAGTCCGCAACTGGCTGTGTCCGTTGTAGCTCATGCTGACCTTCATGCCATCACCAATTCCAGTATGCGCTTCTTCTGAAACTACTGAGCCGTCTTTGCCGTCAGCAAAATCGACGGGACGAAGCTGTACTGTAGGTCGATTAAACTTAGGCCGGCAAACGTCTGTGCATATGTTTCCATGAGACGGTGGAACAGCAACGACTTTGAGATCCGGAAAAAGCAGAAACGGCGATGAACCCCCGGAGGAATTCATCGCCGTTCTGTTGTTTTTCACCAACGGTTCCACCCTGTTGCTGATCCATTCTGGTGGAACCGCGGTCCCGGGTGTACATCCCGTTTGGCGTGTTCCCCAAGTGAGTTTCCTCACGATCCTCAGCATCTGTGGGCGGAAGGCTGGGTCTTTAACCGTGACTCAGGCTTATCTGCCGGCGTCCTCTTGAATACCTCAATCCGCACGATCGAAACTTTCAGGGACGGAAGAGAGCGAATCACGACATTCGCTCTCTTGTTCCGTCAGAATCTGAAAATCAGTTTGGCTAACTACCTCACCTTTCGCCAACCTGATATCAGTTGCAACCTGCTGGAGCACAGCATGAAGCTTCGACTGGTGCACAGCAGCTTGGTTCGCAAGCGGCTGGAGCACAGCAGGATGGCTCGCTGCAGCAAGATGAACCGCAGCCTGATCCGCCGAACAAGTTGCACTTAGGCAGCTTGAACTTTGGCATTTTGAACTTAGGCAGCTTGAACTTAGGCATCTTGAAGCAAGACTTCGTGCCACAGCCACATCCGTCGCCGCAGGTGTTGCAGCAGTCAGCTGGAGCACAGCATGTTGCTTCAACTGCTCCACCGCAAGCTGCTGGTGCACAGCATGTGGCTTCAACTGGAGCACAGCAAGTTGGCTCAGCGGCTACACCGCAAGCTGCTGGTGCACAGCATGAAGCTGCAACAGCTGGACCACAGCCATTACCACCATTGCCACAACCAGCTGGAGCACAGCAGCTGGCTTCTACAGGTGCACAGCAGGTTGGCTCAACGCTGCATCCGCAACCATGATTGCTCTTGAAGTGACCGAACAGGCCAGCCTGTACGCTCGTAGCCATTGAACACACAACCAGAGCCGCAATTAACTTAATCGCCTTCATCTCAACTCTCCTACGCATCGTTCTTGCTGAGTGAACCTGGGAAACACCTTGAATGCACACGCCGCATTCAGAATTTCTTAGTGAGTCTTTGATTCGCTCTTGGGTAACACTGCCAATGTTTTCGGACTGAAAAGAATGGGAGGTCAAGGCAAAGCGCAACGATTGCCGGTCACTCTGCGTTCTGCGCCCGACTGTAGCGGATGTACCGATTCTGCGTACGTAATAGCGGCCCACGACAACAAACAAGACGCACGCCAGTAGCCGAGTCTCCGTGGTAGTCGCTGTGTTCTCTGCAACCGTGGCAGGCCATTGGTTCGATTTAATCGAGGCAATCGCTACAGTCAGCCCTGGCAATGACCTCATCCGTTGTGGCAAGCAGAAAACAAACGGTGCCGCTTTCAACTGCACGGCATGCGATTGTGCCGGAGACAGCATGTTTGACTGGAAACGCAGCGCACAAGTCGCTGCAAAACGGCCACAGCGGTCTTTCGATTGGCAAAAGAACGGGCACTGGGCTATGCTCTGGGTGTTAACAGTTGGCAAAAGGGATGCTGCCCATTGAATGACTTCCGCCTTCCTGTTCCCGCCTCAAAACCACGATGTCCACATCCCCGCGATCCTTTGATGATTCTCGCCGCAACGTCACTGACGTGGATTTTTCCGTCGCGTTTCGACACCGTCTGCGATTCACTCACGATATCCTGGGTTCCGACAGTGACGCGCTGGCAGACCTTCTGGAGTCATCCGAAGGTCGAATTCCCAGAGTTCAGTTTTGGCTGGATGAACATGTTTCAAACGCCAACCCGGACCTGAAGCAGCGACTGCATTCTTTCGCCCGTCGCAATACCGAACGATTTCAGGCAGTTGGCAATCCGCAGATCGTTCCGGGCGGTGAGTGTGTAAAAAACGATATCCATATTCTCGAACGGATGCTGAAAGTCTTTCATGAAGCCGACCTGGACCGACGCAGTTACGTCGTTGTCATTGGTGGGGGTGCTGTCCTGGATGCTGTTGGATTTGCTGCCGCGATTGCCCACCGTGGCCTGAGGTTGATTCGTATTCCGACAACGACCTTAGCACAGGCAGACTCTGGAATTGGCGTCAAAAACAGCGTTAATCTGTTTCAAAAGAAGAATTGG
>JANPHT010000606.1:0-16273 GCA_031424595.1 Planctomycetota bacterium | reverse complement strand
GGGTGAAGTACGAGGCACCGCTGCTCACCGATGGGCTGACTCCGGTGGACGTGTTGCTCGTTGTGCCGGTACCGCTGCCCGTGGCTGTGGTCACCGTGGAGGAAGTCGAACTTCCTCCAAAGCCCATCATCACCATGGCTGAATCGCCCAGACTCCAGCCAGACGAATCCAGATCCAATGCCGCCCAACTGGTTTCATACGTATTGCGGGACTGAGCAAGGTTCCAGGCAGCGGTGGCGATCGAGCGATCTCGTTCTCCAGCCGCGTGCATGGTCGCCTTGTTCAGCGTCGCCGTCGCCTGCGACACGCTCACCTCAAAGTCTCGCCGAGCATCCAGGGTGCCGCGTGTTCCGTTGGCGTGATTGACCGTGACGCCGTTCACGACTTCCGTCCACGCTGTGCTGCCGTAGTACGCTCGTTCCGCGTTCTTTACAGTGGTGATGCGATCGGTCGACATCTGAGCTTTCTCGCCCAAAGCTACCCAGAATGACGTGACCGAGGCCGCAGGTAACGTGGTTCCGTCGCCTGATGTCTGGCCAGCGGACGCTCCGCCGCCTGCCAACTGAGTGATGGCCGTCGCAAGCGAAGTGGCCTTGTTGTTCGCCGAATTCGCTTCGGATAAGGGGGGATAAGGGAGGGGGATAAGGGAGGGGGGATAAGGGGACATTGTACTCTATCAGATAAGCAGAATGTCCCCATATTGCTCTTCAGAGGGACTAAACTGTTACGCATGAAGGCAACTGACCGTCCACAAATCAGACTCAAATCCGAAATTCGATGCAGGCTTAAGGACGATGTTGCAAAGCTCTTCCTCGGTTAATTCCTCAAGCTTTCTTGGTCGGTCGCTCACGGCTCCACGAAGAATCCCTTCGTCCCCTTCCTGTTGAAATCGATTCACCCAGCGAGATACAGTCGAACGGTTCGTGTGAAATGCGTCTGCCACGTCCGACATAGACCGCCCCCGCAGAACCGCATTTACGGCACGTCGTCGCACTTCGTACGTCGAATTCGGTCGATCCTCCATGATGAACGATTTATTCGCACTCTACTTTGCAACTTCAAATCCCTTTGTTGCATTACTTTTGCGACGAGCCATAGACTCTTCATTCGCCGTGGCGACGTCGCCCTCCCTCCTTTTTTCCTTGCAGCGCAGAAAAAACCCCGCAGAGTTTTTCTGCGGGGGAGTCGGATTCTTCGGCAAATAGGACTGGACGCTATTGGTCAATAAACAATCGATCAATGCCCAGCGACGGCCGAAATGCCTTCCAGGAAACCCTGAAGTTGGCGGCTTCGCACCGGATGCTGAAGCTTGCGAACGGCTTTGGCTTCAATTTGGCGAACTCGCTCGCGAGTCACCTTGAAGATTCGGCCGACTTCTTCCAGCGTGTAAGTATAGCCGTCACCCAAACCATATCGCAGCTTGATGATTTCACGCTCACGGTAGGTCAGGGTTTTAAGGACGACGTCGATCTTGTCTTTCAGCATTTCAGACGCAGCGTTGCTGACCGGGCTGTCGTTGCTGCGATCTTCGAGGAAGTCTCCGAATGCACTGTCGTCGCTTTCGCCGATTGGCTTGTCGAGACTGATGGGCTGGCGGGAAATTCGCATCACTCGACGCGCTTCATCAATCGGGACGTTAGCCACTTCCGCCATCTCTTCGACGGACGGTTCACGGCCAATTTCCTGAAGAAGAACGCGAGCAGCCGCTCGCAACTTCGTCATTGTTTCGATCATATGCACGGGCACGCGAATGGTGCGAGCCTGATCGGCAATGGCTCGGGTGATGGCCTGTCGAATCCACCACGTCGCATAGGTGGAGAATTTGTAGCCACGGCGATATTCGTACTTATCCACAGCTCTCATCAGGCCCGTATTCCCTTCCTGAATGAGATCCAGGAAAGTCATGCCCCGATTGCGATATTTTTTGGCGATAGAGACCACCAGACGCAGATTGCCGCCCGAGAGATCTCGCATAGCCTTGTCGTATTCGGCATGTCGTTGCAGGATGGCCTGCATCTGGGCGGCCATCGATTCCGGGGTTTCACGTGTCAGCAGAATCAGGTCGTCGAGTTCTTTCTGAAGGTGTTTACGCTCATCAACGGCCGACGACAGATTTCGCAGGCTGGAAATCTGTTCGTGGAGTTCAGACATGCGATTGGAAATCTGCTCCAGACGCTTCATGCAGG
Source organism: Planctomycetota bacterium (assembly GCA_031424595.1). Classification (GTDB taxonomy): domain Bacteria; phylum Planctomycetota; class Planctomycetia; order Planctomycetales; family Planctomycetaceae; genus SXXK01. The sequence continues at coordinate 14,087 of JANPHT010000606.1, read as the reverse complement.
GCTGCAGTCGCTGAGTTCGAAGGCTCAGTTCTTCCAGCAACGTCACGCAGCGACGCCGGCGTTCAGCCAATCGCTGCAGGATATCGTTACGATCTGCCGTCGGCAGCGAGCCAGCCAGTCTGGCATAGTCTTCAGCATCTCGTTTTCGAATATTCTCGATCGTTGCCATATTGAATGGCATGCGGCCAAGAATCTGTTCTTTTTCGAGACTTTCCGTCATCGACACTTTGATCGTGCGATCGAATGGCAGTTCGCCACGATGCACTTTCACGAGAGTTTCATGGCAGAAGTTCAATGCGAACTCATTGCTGAGCAACGCACGCCGGAAACGGCGTCGAGTCACCTCAATCTGTTTGGCGAGAAAGATTTCTTCGTCGCGTTTCAGAAGTGGAATCTCACCCATTTGTGTCAGATACATACGGATCGGGTCTTCCGTTCCGCGCGAATCGTCGTCGATGCGGATTTCCGGGCGACGCTTCTTGCGAGTAACAAGCGGCTCGGACGGTTCGTCTCTGATCGGATCTGGCTTGAGCGGCATATTCAGCTCTTCCAGATAGATGATCAGGTGATCGAGGAAGAGCGGATCAGTCGCCTCATCAGGCAGATAAGAATTCACTTGCGAAAAGTATAAATGGCCTTGCTTGATTCCAGTTTGGATCAGGCTTCGCAGGCTTTCATCGAGGCATTGCATTTGAGTGGCTCCTGAGGAGATCTTTATCGACTGATACAATCGTTGTTTGAAAACTTTCCGTCATGTCAACAGATCATCACTACTTCATTTCCGAGGGATGTCCCATTTGAGTTTGACGAAAATTGTAAAGTCGGCGGAGCGCGTCTTTGGTGTCGTCGTCGAGATTGCTCATGGACGGTGCCGTTTGAGCCAATAATTGTTTCGACGCGAGATTCAGTCGTTTTTCTCGCCGTTCCAGAATAGGTCCAATAACCTTCTCCAGATGAGAGGGAGCCGGAGCCCCCTCGTTTTTTTCACGACCGTTCGGCTGATCGGTCATGAGTCGGAAGATCCCTTTCTCCTCCGCCGAATCCACCACCGCGTTAATCAGGCTCAGAAGATCTGAATCCGATTCCGCCGCGATGATGAGTCGACCTAATTCCGGAAGGTCTCCGTCTTCCTTCCAGACATCAATGCACAGATTCAGCAGCCGCTGATGTCTGGCGTTTTCAAAATCATCCGATCCGATCTGGTGCCGAATGACTTCGATCGATTCCGGACAAGTTAAGATGATTTCCAATACCTCACGTTCGGCACGCTCGAGTGCATTTTCCACTCGAGCCTTTAATTCGGCAGGTAGCCTTTCGGCATCACGCCGGGTAAATTGTTTCTTTTGCCCCTGACGCCGCAGTTCTTTCAACTGCTGGCGAGCCATACGTTCATCAACCTGAACCCGTCCACACACGTTACGAACAATCATATCCTCGCGAATGCTTCCGGCGAGCCCCTGCGATGCCGCAAGAAACTCCATCATCTGATTTAACACCTGTTGCCGACCCGCGATCGAATTGATGCTGATCCGCTTCAGAATTGACTGCAACTTGTATTCCCAGGCTTCTCCGGCCGTTGCTGTCAACGCATAAAACTCTTCCGCTGAATGGTCCTCAAGGTAATCTGCAGGATCTTTGCCCGAGGGGACATTCAGAATTCGTAAGTCCAGATCCTCTGCTAAAAACCTTGAAATTGAGCGTTCTGCGGCATCCTGACCAGCTTTGTCAGAGTCATAAACCAGCACGACCTTTTCTGCGAATCGCCGCAGAAACCGAACGTGTTCTTCGGTCATTGCCGTCCCAAGAGTGGCGACAGCGTTTGTAACTCCCGCCTGATGGCAGGCAATGCAATCCATGTATCCTTCCACAATAATGGCCGTCTTGCTGCGACGAATTGTTTCGCGAGCCCGATCGAACGCATACAAAGTGCGACGTTTGTGAAAGATCGCACTTTCCAGACTATTCCAATACTTCGCATCACTTTCGATGTTGCCGCCCGGCAACACTCGTCCTCCGAATGCAACCGGCCGGCCTCGTTCGTCAATGATGGGAAAGACCAGACGCCCCACCAAATTGTCAAAGTATCCAGGACCATTGTTGCGTTCCTGAATTAATCCCGCGGCCACCAGCTGATTGGGTGTAAAGCGTCCACGAGCCTGGTCCAGGAACCAATTCCAATCTTCCGGGTGATACCCCAGTCGGAAGTTACGTACAGTATCTTCCGACAGCTTCCTCGTTTTCACATATTGCCGAGCATTATCCGCCTTAGGGGCGGTTCTCAGCGCTTGATGCATCAAATTCACTGCCCACTCAACAACCGCGAGTGAATCAGTCTTTCTGTGACCATTGTCTGAAGTTTCGTCCCGATGCTTCTTAGGCATCTCAAGATGAGCACGTCGAGCGAGTGATTCTATCGCTTCCGGAAATGGAAGCTTCTCAATTTCCATCACCCAGCGAAAACAGTCACCTCCCTGATCGCACACCCAACATCGATAGGTCTGTCGGTCCGGGTAAACGTGGAATGATGGATTTTTGTCGTCATGAAAAGGACACAATCCAAGGTAATCACGTCCACCATGAATTGGCTTCAGAGAGACTGTCTCTGACACCAGATCCACAAGATTGGTGTTCGAACGAATAAGCTCCTTGAAGTCATCTCCAAAACCGACCATCGTGAACTCCGAGAGAGCGATCCGTCAAACTGTCGGAACCACTTTATATTCTACCCGGCAATTCATTCCTCAACGCAGCATTGCAGGCTGTGATGGAGAACGGGCTGTCGGGAACTATTGAAAACGGAGGGAGCTTCTCTCTTGCTCAAACCACCGGGAAATCAAATTGACGGATCTGCGACGTCTGGAGCATGCATCCTGAACTCCCTGATTGACGTCTCGCAATTCTAACCGCGATCCGCTGGCGGTCAAGGACTTCGGCCAAACTCGGGCTCCAAAAGGCGTCGTCGCAAAGTCCTGCACAGAACAACGTTGCAGGTCTTCGCCTGATGCTTTTTCCGTGTGCGGAGCACAGTTTTCCGAACCGGTATGGTGAGCCGTTATGGCACAGTTTCCCTGAGAAGCGGATGCGACAGTCGCCGCGTCAGAATGCCGGGAATTCTTCGGGAACGCATTTGACCGGTGCCCGGACATCCTTTTGCGAGTTAACCCGTCCGGGAAAGCAGAAAGGCATTCGCCCGGGAATCTCATCGTCAAGGTTGGCGAAACGGAAAGAAATCCTCGACCCGCTGCTGCGGAAAACCGGGGTTTTGCAAATCTCCCGGTAGCTCAGGCAATCTTCGTAGAGTAACACGGGAAAGCGCTCTGAGCCGGTTCATCGGGCCTTGCACGTTCTAAAAACGACCTTCGATCGCGAACAAAGCGGTCGTCTTTTGCTTCGCTTCATTTCTGGCTAGAATCTCGCCAGGCAAACTTGAAGGAGTTCGAATCAGTTCGAAATGAAAACACGCCACATCACCCTTGGTTCGATCGCATGGATTTCCATGGCCGTGGCCGGAACGCTGACCATTCGGAGTCAGTTTTCAGAGAAACCACAAGGCTTTTCTGAGGTATCAAGCGGTATTGGGCGTTGGATGGCTGGCGTTCCCGGGGAACACTTTGCAGTCTCGGCCGTTGACCTTGTTCTCGCACCAAACGACCCGATTTTTCTGAAAATGAGTGACGGCTCTTACCGGCAGGTGGGCCGGGTCAGAAATAACTTTAAGCCCCCAAGCCGAGTGTCGGAAGTCAAACGGTTGAAACCGAAGCCCGAACCTCCGGAAGCTATTACCCGACAAGCGACGGTCGTTCTTTACGATGACGTCGTCAACACGGCTTTTCCAGACGGTTACCAACTTGCGTACCACACGACGCCAACCGCCCTTGACTGGGTGGTTCGGACGATGCTGACGCCTGAACGTCAACGCAAGATTTCGGGGATCATCGCTCGGGACTGGCAGACTCATCGCGAGCAGATCATGACGCGGCTGCAGCCCGTTATCGAAACGAGCATCGCCAGGTCGATCAAAGCGATTGAGACCGAAATGCCGACCGTCATGAACGCGCATCGGTCAGACTTTGCGAAACTGGCCGATCGTTACCAGTCGGAAATCATACGCAGTCAGATCGTGCCCCTGGTTCGAGTCGAGATCCTGCCCATTGTTCAGGAAGAAGTACGTCCTCTGGCTACGGAACTCGCAAAAGATCTTTGGGACAGAGTCTCTGTCTGGTCGTTCACGTGGAGATATCTCTACGATGTTTCTCCTCTGCCCGAAAAAAATGCCGTAAAACTGGAGTTTGAACGATTCATGAAAGATGAAGTGACTCCTGCGATGGAACTGCGTTCAGAGCAGTTTGTCGCTGTCACGGAAAAGATTCTTCGCCGCATCGGTCGCAATGACAAAGTGAGATCGGTTGTACGCGAAAACCTTAAGAAAGTGGTCACTGACGGGGAATTGCAATCCATCGTCTGGTCGGTTGTGCAGGAAGTCGTGATCAATAACCAATCACTCCGCGGCGCATTACGAGACTATTGGACGAGTGCCGAGGTTCAAAATGCGATGGCAGTGGCGTCCGCCAGTTTCGAGCCGACGGCTCGGTCCATCGGAGATGCCATCTTTGGGAGCCGCGAATTGGGTGTCACTCCTGAATTTGCCCGAGTCCTGAGGGCTCAGATTCTGATGAAGGACCGTCGCTGGTTCATCGTCGTTCCGAAACCATCGGCGCCCGTCCTTCCGAACCCCGTCCTCGAAGGCGTGGTCATGTTTGCTGCGACTCAGGAAATGCCGTTTCCGCTTGAGTTTGAGGGTACGGAGCAGAGCCCACTTTCTCAGTTGCTGAATCCTGCCGCAGCTGAATTGTTGGGAAAGCCATCAGAATGACGTTCACGAGACGACATTTCTCAGAATCTCTGTTGCCTCATCGAGTAAAAATGCAGGCGGTGTAATAGAGACGTCACGAGGTCGAGATCGGCTTGCAAACCCTTGTGGTTTCTGTCATCGTTGACCACGCGATCGAGGATCTTTCCGGGCAGGTGAAACTTGCACGATCGACATTATCGATTGTGGCCAATTGCTCAGCCGGGCGCTGGCCTCCCCGAAACCAGCAATTGCTTTTTCAACAATGATTGAGCCGCACAAAAGAAAAGTAGACACTCGAGTCGTCGTGGAGACTCCCGAAGGTGTGGATTTTCAATTTGTGATCGCTGGTCCGGGAACACGAGCCTGGGCATGGTTGATCGACATGCTGCTTAAGTTCGGAATCCTGGCGGTTGTTGGAATTATTCTGACGTTTTTCGGCCTGATAAGCAGTGCGAGTGAAAACGTTGTTCAGGGAGCGATGCTGATTTACGGCTTCCTGATGGAATGGTTTTACGGCGGTTTGTTTGAGTGGTGGATGAACGGCCAGACGCCGGGAAAAAAATCGGCCGGACTTCGCGTGGTCCGAACAAACGGAACCCCAGTCGATATCAAAAGTGCTATCGGACGCAACTTCCTTCGAACGGCCGACATGTTGCCGCTGTTTTACACTTGCGGGCTTATCTCCATGTTGATGACTCGCCGAATGCAGCGACTGGGCGACCTGGTTTTTGATACGATGGTGATTGATGAGCGGCGTGAGTGGATCAGCCGGACGGGAGGCCTGACGGCCAATATTGAACCGCTGCTCAGGTCCGAGTGCCCTCGAAGGTTTAACGTTCCGGAACGAACGCTGGCTGTGATCGAGCGTTTGTTTGAGTCGGACAGGATCATCTCTGATGCGCGTCGAGAAGAAATCTCGCGTCCTTTGAGTGAATCGCTCAGACGACGATTGGGATATCAGGATCCCCCACCGGACCCGAGAAACCCGCATACTTATTTTCGAACGCAGGGATTCAAAAACACTCAATTCATCCTGCGAGTACTCAAGACGTTTGCTGATGATCCGGGCGGAGCAAAGACCGGACTTAAATCGTCCGTTTCGGCAACTGACACAAAAATGCGACCATCGAGAAGCTCCGCAGTGGCGTTTGCAGACGCCGATCAACGTGAACTTGCAGGAATTTCGCCGGTGGAGCCACGTCGTGAATCGTGAGCGATTTATTCGCGACCGGCGAGCTGACTGGCAGCAGTTTGAATCCCTCGTTTCGAGGATGAAGAACTCACGGCAGTCACGTTGGGGAAACAATGAGGTCGCAAGGCTTTCAAAGCTTTACCGCTCAATTTGCTATGACCTGTCCCTGGTGCAATCCCGCGAATGGGGTGCTCGGCTGGAACAGTATCTGAATGATCTTGTCGCGCAAGGGCATAACTGTCTTTATCGTTCGCCGCCCCAGTCACTGCGATCTGTCTGGGATTTCTTTGCGAGGGGATTTCCCCGGCTGCTTCGTCAACGATACAAAGCTTTTCTCCTGGCTTTAGCTCTATTCATGGTTCCCCTGCTGGCGTCAGTATGGGTTGGATACACCAGACCGGAGCTGGCCGAACTTGTGGCCGGAAAAGATGCGATTCAAGGTGCGATCAACAGTTACAAGAACGAACTTTACACGGCAGCGGACTCGCGTTACTCGAGTGAACGCAGCAGGATGTTTGGATTCTACGTCAACAACAACACCGGCATTGCCTTCAAAGCATTTGCCATGGGCGTGCTGGTTGGAATTGGAACCTGTTTCGTGTTGATCACGAATGGTATTTCGATCGGGATCATCAAAGGTGCGATTCTGGCCGAAGGCAATCCCACTGCGGACAATTTTTTCAGCTTTATCATCTCGCACGGGGCGTTTGAATTGACTGCAATCGTGATCGCAGGTGCAGGTGGGCTGATTGTCGCGCAGGGGATTCTGATGCCCGGGCAGCGGACTCGAATGGATTCCGTGAAGCATCACGGGGTGGAAGCTTTACAGCTGGCGCTTGGAGCTGGTGGAATGCTGTTTGTGGCAGCGATGCTGGAAGGATATTTTTCTCCGCTGCCAATACCGTCCATGATTAAATACTTCGTCGGATCGTTTCTCTGGTTGCTGGTGGTCATTTATTTGACCATGTCAGGACGGGAGCGGCGATCGGTATGAAGGTTGAAGAATGCATTGTTTCGGTCGAACGACGATCTTTTGGCAGTTGCCTTGACCTCGCCTTCGTATTTGCACGAGAGTTTGCCGGGCCATTGTTTCGACTTTGGCTGCTGTGCGCTATGCCTTCCTGTGCGATTGTCTGGCTCATTGTTTCTGCCGGAACAGACATGCTCGTACCATCTCTGATGGTGTTCATGTTTTTCAGCGCGATCTTTAACTCCCTGCTGGTCGCATGCATGGGGCCCCAAGTGTTTGGCGTACCCATCTCAGTTCAGTCAGCCATACGGGCGTGGCGAAAGCGATTCTGGAGTTGGCTGCTGCTGACCTTTGTGGCAAGGTTCTTTCAGTTCATTTCGGGATTCTGTCTGATCATTCCCTCTGTCTTCGTCACTGCCTTTTGTGGACATTTTCCCGAGGTGCTGTTGCTCGAGCAGACGCCGATCAGCAACGTAATTTCTCGCCTGAACTGGCTTTCCGGTGGCGGTGGCTATTCGCGAAACCTGGGCCGAGTGCTGAGTCTTTTCCTCTACTGGGGGATTATGTCCTTCGGCCTGTTTCTGATGATCGATCTGATTTCGACTTTGATGTTCAATCGACCCATCTTCTTTGCGATCCTGTTTGAGGGTAGCCGCGACGGACGAGATGTCTTTTTGCAACTGACTCACGATGATCCAGCGTTCCTGACAACGATTCAACTGGCATTGTGGCTGCCTTACCCGATCATTCGACTCTGCTGGTTCTTCTGTTATCTGGATCAGCGCATTCGGAACGAGTGTTGGGATTTGCAACTGCAATACAGAGCAGAAGCCTCACGTCTGGAGGATCTGGCATGACGAAACATGGGGCTGATCGCCGGCGAAACGGCTCGGGCACAAGAACTGCGAGGGGTGCAGGACGACTGATGTTTGGTATTGCGATGCTTGTCTGGATGATCCACTCGTGCAGCCCGGCATCAATTGCGATGCAGGATGCCGGGCAATTGACCGATGACGCTATTGACAGTGTCGGTGAGCAAGTGATGAGCGGCAATGAATTCCGCTCGGTGCGTCGGCGAGTGCTGGAGCAGATTCCCTCTGTTGACGTCGATCAGGGATTCCTGACTAGTTCACTCGGGTGGTTAGGCGAGCGTGTCGGCGACGTTTTCTCCGCGATCGGCCACTTTTTCAGCTGGATCTTTAGTGGGCTCCGTTCGCCCACGACTCCGACGACACCTGCAAATTCGTCAGCATCGGACTTCAATTTGCTCGGTTTTGCCGACCTGCTGACGACGCTGGCAATCATAGCCGTCGTGGCAATTCTCGTCGTGATCATTGTGATGATTGTCAAATCGATCGATGCGAAGAAACAGAAGAAAGAGAGCCTGCTGAGCGAACTTGCGGATGTGCTTTCAGATGTTGTAACGCCCCCCGGTGAGTTGGCCGCTTCAACTTACGAAACTCGTGCGATGAGTCTGGCCGCGAATGAAGATTTCCGTGGGGCCATTCGAGAACTTCTGCTGGGAAGTATGAGTTGGATTGAACGGGCGGGATTGATTCGTTACCGGAAAGGATTGACAAATCGTGATTACCTGCGAACCGTCTGGCGTCGTCAGGAAAAGCGCCACGCTTTCCTGACGACTGCCTCCCAATTTGAATACGTGTATTTTGGGCGTCGCCTTCCGACGTCTGAAATGTTTGAACAATGTCTGGCCAGTTTTCGGGGAGCCTTCCGTGAAGAAGAAAAGCCGACTGCTGCAGTCTGATATTTTTTGGGGGATGGGGGCAGCCCTGTTAGTGTTGTTGCAGTTCTGGTGGTTGCCTGGCGAGGATGGTTCGGCGGCCGACAGCTACAGCACAACCGTTGACGGAAAGCTGGGGCTGTATCGAACACTCAGTCAGTTGTTTCCGCGAGTCGATCGTGATGCTTTGAATGTCGTGCCTCGAGATTCCGCCACTTTGATTCTGGTCGCGCCGGATCGTTATCCGAACGAGAAAGAACAACAGGAATTGTATGAGTTCGTTTATAACGGCGGCAGCCTGCTATTCGCGCCGAATTGGTTAAGCCCGGAACCGTCTGATGAGAACTCAATACCGCAGCGAGTGACCATTTCCAGTCTTGGAATCGATTTAAGCTATCGCCCGGTGAATAGCTCCGTCGTTATGACCGTCCCTACACCGGTGGCGACAAGTCCGGTGGCAACAAGTCCGATGGGAACTCCTGTCACTCCAACGATTCCGCCTGTTGTTGACTCATCGGTGCCTCCCGGGCCAGCAGGCGGCACAAGTTCTCCTGGCACGCCGGCAGTAGAGAAGGAAAACATCGGTACTGAGATTGTGGCAACCAGCGGCCTTGTCGAAGGCAACGTTGATTTTCGGAGCACCGCGATATTGCATTTGCCAGGCCATCTGACAACGGAGACGTTATTGACGTCAGCGACCGGCGACGCTGAAGCCGCTGCATGGACAATGGGACTTGGGCGAGTCGTTGTCTGCTCCAGTGCAGATCTGTTTTCTAACCGGAGTATGCTCTACAAAGCATCACGACGCCTTGCTGTTCGGCTCGTCGAGAAGTGTACGCCGGATCCTGAAAATGCAACCGCTTCAGTCACACCTTCAATCGTGCTCAGTGAATATTTCAACGCCAGCGATTCGTATCAAAACACAGGAATCCTGTTCAGTCCGACACTTCGAATCGGAACTCTCCAATTGCTGCTGGTCGCCATCCTTGGAATCTGGATGGCCTTTCATCGATTCGGTCCCGCGGCGGAAATCACAACCACGCAGCGTCGCTCACTGACGGAGAGTGCTCAGGCTGTTGGCAACCTTCAGTATCGGCTTCGTGATGGTGGAACGGTCGTTCGCAGCTATCTCGATTACATGAATAGTCAGCTGCGTCGCCGGTACGGAAGTTTTTTGAGGCTGGATCAGTCGGAACACATCGCCAATCGCTCGGGAATGAATGTCGATGAGGTTCGTTCGCAATTGCAGGAGGCTCAAAGGATGTCCGAGTCGGCAGAGATGCCGGCTGCAAGAGTGGCATCCATGCTTCGCTGGCTGGCCAGGCTTCAGCAACGGCTGGCAGGTAATCGAGATGCCTCCTGATAGTTTTGTGGGAGGCAGCTCCCGAAGTGAAATCGTGTTGATCGACAGTTTCTGGCGGTCGATTGTTTTGTCTGTTCATTGTTTTGTCTGTTAATACTAATTCCAATCCGAAGCGTGTGAACTATGGAACTGAGCGAAGTGAAACGTCTGTTCGACGAAGTTGTTGAACAGATCGGGAAAGTGGTTATTGGCCAGGGAGAGCTTGTTGAAGGAGTTGTGATTGCTTTGTTCGCTGAAGGCAGCGTTCTGATTGAAGGTCCCCCGGGTCTTGGGAAAACGCTGCTTGTCAACGTGCTTTCGAGGACCGTGTCGTGCCAGTTTCGCCGAGTGCAGTTCACCCCCGACCTCATGCCATCGGATCTTACGGGGCACAGCATTTACGACATGAAGCAACAAGCCTTCAGCTTTAACGAAGGACCGGTATTCACTAATATTCTGCTGACGGACGAAATCAATCGATCGCCTCCTAAGACGCAGTCTGCACTGCTGGAAGTGATGCAGGAGCAGCAAGTCAGTGTGGATGGTAAGACCCACATTCTGAAGCGGCCATTTCTGGTCATTGCGACCCAAAATCCGATTGAGCACGAAGGCACATATCCCTTGCCGGAAGCTCAGGTGGATCGATTTATGTTCAAGCTACTGGTGGATTATCCGCCGCCGGCCGATGAGATCGAGATTCTTGGCCTTTATGCGTCTGGCAAAGATCCTCGGCGTCTGGCCGATTTTGACCTGAAATCGGTGCTGAATTCCGACGATGTGCTGCGGATTCAAAATGTCGTCAAGCAGGTGATCGTGGAACCCAAAATCCTGAAGTACATTGTCGATATCCTCGATGCCTCACGAAAATGGGGATCCGTGACGATTGGCCCAAGTCCACGTGCAGGAGTCAACATGTTGCTTGCGGCCCGCACGATGGCTGCCAGCCGTGGTCGAGATTTTGTGACGCCCGACGATGTGAAAGAATTGGTTCCCTGGGTGCTGCGGCATCGACTTCGCCTCAGACCTGAAGCAGAGCTTGAAGGCGGTACTCCTGACGAAACAATTCGAGCTATCCTGGAAAGTGTGGAGGCTCCAAGGTCATGATACCTACGCGGCGACTGGTCGTCATTGCAGCTGTTCTCGCGATGCCTCTGATGCTGGCCGGCTTAAACCGATCGGCTGCAGACACGGCATTATTGCTGAACCTTGTGCTGGTCGCCGTTGCGTGTGTGGACCTGTTGATCAGTCCAGGCCCATCAGATGTGGAGATTCGAAGAGAGATCTCCGAAGTGCTGAGTGTTGGCGCGAGTAATCCGGCAACTCTGATATTGCGAAATCGATCCCAGGGAGCACTGACTCTGACAGTGCATGACGATCCGGGACCGCTGTGTGAAGTGGACCGACTGCCTCAGACAATCACCGTGGGCTCAGGGAAAGAGGGGACCGTCCATTATGTTGTTAAGCCGCATCATCGCGGGGCATCAGAAATGCCGGCCGTGCATCTCAGATTTCCGACTCGCCTTGGACTCTGGATGCGTCAGCAGGTTCGTACGCTGAAAACTGCGGTCCGGATTTATCCGGACATTCGAGCTGTCTATCGATACGAGCTGATGGCTCGGCAGAACCGCTTGTCGGAGATCGGTGTTCGCATGGTGCGCATGCCTGGACAAGGGCGAGAATTCGAACGTCTGCGTGAGTTCCGTTATGGCGACGAAATTCGCCAGATTGATTGGAAAGCCACCGCTCGTCAAAGGCAGTTGATCAGCCGCGAGTTCAACGTGGAACGGAATCAGAATATCGTCATCATGATAGACTGTGGACGATTCATGCGAACTGAGACAGCAGGAATCTCCTATCTGGATCGCGCTCTGAATTCCGCCATTATGCTCAGCTACATCGCCCTTGGGCAGGGGGACAATGTTTCGTTGTTGGCGTTCTCCAATAAGATTGAACGCTTTATTCGACCCGTACGAGGAAAGCCGGGAATTCAGGGAATTCTGCGATCGACCTACGATATTCAGGCCTCCCACAATGTGTCCGATTACAGCATGGCTCTGGAGTATCTGACAACCGTGCAGCGAAAACGTGCGTTAATTGTCTTGATTACGTTTGTCACCGACGAGTTGCAATTGAGGGTCATTGGAGAGAGTCTGAAGCAGCGATCGCTTCCCTACCTTCCGCTTTGTGTATTACTGCAGGATGTCGGGTTGCGGGTGATGGCCGATCGAATTCCGGATACGGATCTGGACGCGTATCATACGGCCGCGGCGGCTCAAGTCCTGACTGGTCAGTTCCACGAAGCCGCTTCACTTCGGGAGGCCGGGATAATGCTGATTGATACGCCCCCCGAACTTTTGACAGAACGCCTGATTAACGAATACCTGAGTATCAAAGCCCGCAACCTGATGTAGCGAGCGGCCACTGCAATCAGCCAGACTGTTCTGCAGTGGTGCCCAGACAGCGTTACTTTTCGAGGATGATTATTTCTTCACCACCCAGATGTTGCGATAGACAACTGGATTTCCATGGCCCTGCAGGTAAATCACATCCGGGCCTGCAGCTTCAGGATTCTTGCCTGGCGTGCCATGCGTCAGTTCAAGATCGTCGTGAATCAGGATCCCGTTCTGGCGAATTGTCACTCGAGCATTCTTCACTTTTTTGTCGCCTTCAAAAACAGAGGCCGTGAAGTCCATATCGTATGTTTGCCAGGTCAGTGGTGGAAAACAGGCATTAACTTTTGGACGTGCGATCGAATAAATCCCGCCACACTCATTGTTCTCCCCTTCGAGGCCAAATGAATCCAGCACCTGACACTCATAACGCCCCTGGACATAGACACCGCTATTGCCTCGTTCCTGTCCTCGCGCAGTAGGTCGGAATGGTGTTCTGAATTCAATGTGCAGAGTGTGATTGCCGAATTTTTCTTTTGTTTCGCAATCGGCTGCAAGCAGGTCACTCATCGTGATCATGCCTCGCTCAAACTGATCGGCCGATTTTCCGTTAAACAGTACTATCGCTCCTTCAGGAGGCTTTGCGTTTAACGTTGGGCTCTTGCGTTCGACTTTTTTCAGCGATCCTCGAGACTCATTTGACTCTGAATAGAGTGCCGCTTCGCCGTCCTTCAGAATGGCGTATCCATGGCCGGCCGCAGTCAGCTTGGTTTCGCCTTTTTCTGTGCCGCCACTGGCTTGAAATTTTTCTTCGCCATTCCAGCCGTCTCCCGGAAGTCCACCAGGATAGGCAACGGCGTCAAACTTATGTTCTCCCAGTGCGATCACCTGAAGTCCAAGTCGAACGGCATTTCCATCGACCTTGATTTCACCAGTGTATTCGCCCTGAAGCGGGTAGTCTGCTCCGGATTGTTCGACCGTCAGAAAGGTTTCATGCTCTGCCGCAACAGTGGCAGAAACTAACATCAGCCCGCTCAATAAACTCAATGCCGTTAATCTCATACGTAATCCCCTGACGCCGTGGAAAGAGCAAGCGGAGAGATGCAGCCGCCGAAAGGTGGCACGCAGTAGGGTGGTCGCTCCGCTTCCGTGATCATTCCCCGGATTGTGGACCGCAAGGAACGGCGTTGCAATCGAGTGCCGGTTGAAAGCGGCGGAGTTACCCGGCCGTGGGATTTGAGTCCGTGGCACCGCTTCCGCTCGAATCCGCGATACGGGACCCGGAATCATCGAAATCGTCGTACCGACAAACGTACCCCGGTTGTCGAGATCGCTCTCGTTCCTCTTCGAATGCGGCCAGAACAGCCTGTTCTATTCTTTCCCGACATGAGGCATTAATCGGGTGGGCGATGTCTGCAAACATTCGACTGCGACCCACCGTCGCATCAGGCGTCACACTGGCAGGAATCGGCGTGCCACAATGCGAACAGAAGCGTGCCTTGACGTCGTTTTTGGCAGAACATCGAACGCATTTTTCCGTTAACTTACGACTGGGCATCGCGACAAAATGGCCGCGGGGTCCCTGAATGATTTTAAGGTC
>JANPHT010000605.1:0-7520 GCA_031424595.1 Planctomycetota bacterium | reverse complement strand
CCCTAACGGCGCAGGCAAAAGTACGAGTTTTCGAATGGCTTGTGGCCTGATTGCTCCCACGGAAGGACGAGTGTTTCTCCGAGGCGAAGACGTTACCGCCTGGCCGATGTTTGAGAGAGCTCGGTTTGGACTGGGCTACCTTCCGCAGGATACCAGCATTTTTTCAAAGCTGTCCGTCGAGCAAAACATCCTTGCGATATTGGAGTACAGGGGGCTGGATCGTAAACAGTGCGAATCCCGCATCGAACAGCTTCTGACGGAATTTGGGCTTTGGGAGAAGCGGGCCCAGCGTTCGGGGTCGTTGTCGGGTGGAGAACGGCGACGCCTGGAAATTGCCCGGGCATTGGCCAGCGATCCCCAGATTATCCTTCTGGATGAACCATTCACAGGGATCGACCCGGTCACCATTCACAGCATTCAGGATATCATCAAGGGCCTTAAGGATCGCGGGATTTCAATTCTGCTCACCGACCATCGAGAGCGTGAAACCCTGACAATTACGGATCGAAGTTACATTATCTGTGACGGACAGGTCCTTGTCTCGGGAAGTGCCGAGACTGTTCTTAGCGATCCGAATGCAATCACTCGATACTTCGGAAAACGATTTGATGCCAGCTCCATCATTGACGGACGCGAGTCATTTCGCAAAAGTGCCTGAGACGTAATGGGCATTCGGCGGCAAGAGATCAGCAATCGGGGTCCCGAGTGTATTGCTCGGAGTAATAAAATATCAGCGACGGTGCAAATCCGCGGCAGTGCAGTTGTCTGGAGTAAATGATCTATGAGTTCTGGATTCGGAGATGACTCGCCAGTGCAGCCTGTGACCACAAGAGGTCGCGATTGGCCTTGCCTTCGGCAATTCATCGTTTTTCTGGAAAACCGAGTTGGCTCGCTGCACGACTTGCTTCGCCGAGTGGAACGTGACGATCTGAAGATTGTCGCGCTGAGTATTCTGGACTCGGCCGACTGTGCTGTTGCCCGTATTATTGTCAATAACTACGAACGCGCCCACGAATTGCTTACGTTTGCGGGCGTGACAATGTTTGAGACCGACGTGATTGGCGTGCTGCTGCCAAATGCCGATCAGCCGCACACTGCCGTTCTTGGAAGTTTGATGTCAGCCGAGTTAAATGTTCAATACGTTTACCCACTGATGTATAATAAGAATGGTCGCGGTGCCGTAGCAATTTACGTTTCCGAGAAGGACGAAGCGCTGCGAGTTCTGCGAGAGCGTCAGTATGAACTGGTGACTGAAGATGATCTGATGCGATATGACGAATTCTTTTAACCTCGCGTTCCGCGCCTTTGTTGAAATCCTTCGTGGCGCAAGTCATGCAGCAGGCGAGCGCACCGCTGGGGTGTTCTCGTGTTACCGCTTGAGCACAAAAAAAATGCGGGGTTCAGTGAAAAGCAACATCGAGGGGATCGTCTGGAGTGCAGTGCGAACTCGCTTCGAACAGGGTCGCCTGTCCTTGATGCTCATTGCGGTCTGCGGTCACTCGCTCATTTCTTCGGCCGTGGCGGATGAGCGTAACACCGGTGGCGGCGGAATAAAGCCCGAGTTGGCCCACGGTCCTCCACAGGTGCTGGCGGAGAATCTGGTTCGCGTCCGAGAGTTGGAGACGTTGCTTCGAGCAGTCGAAATTGAATCGGATAATTTGTTCACTGAACAGTCCATCGAATCTCTACTGCAGATTTTTCGGTCTCCCACAGATGCCTTTGAAATTGACCCAAAATCGCAAGCGCCTCAAAGTATTCAGAAGGCTGCCATTCGATTGCTTGGTCAGGCTCCTGTCGCGGCACAGAAGCAATGGATGCAAGCGACTGCTGTGATCGCAGAGTCGCAACTCAGGACGGCTATCGGGAGTGGTGAGCAATCTGAGATTCTTCGAGTCTCCCGTCAGTTTCCGTTGACAGAATCGGGGATCAAAGCGGCTGTTTTGTCGATCTCCATGTGGACACTGCAGGGGCGTGACCTTGAAGCTCGGCATTCCCTTTGCCGCCACTGGTCCGACACCGCTGGAACAGTGCTGGAAACATACTTCAGAAGTATGTCGAAGGGTTTGGCATCGCAGTTGAGTGTTGAGTGTCTTCCGGGGGCGACGGGAGTGGTCAATTCTGACGAACGCTCGAGTTCAGCGATCGCAGCTGCGCGGTCGACGCAGTATTCATTATCAACAGCCGCGGCATATGGTTCGCTCTCACCACCGTGGCCCAGCGCGAAATGGAAGTGGGTGGAATCGGTCTGGACCTATCCCGGTGTGCCACAACCTCAGGCCGGCAACGCCCTCGAATCATTGATTCCCAATACGGAAAACACACTCAATGATTTTACTAACTGGAAGCCAGTGTTTTGGAATGGGAGTCTTATTCACCGTTCCCCGTTTCGAATTGTGGCCTTCGATCGAAACACCGGGAAGGAACAGTGGTCGCTGACGACGAATACATTTACCCCCACAACGACAGAAGCAGCACCACACAGAAATGAACCCGATGAATTAGCGTTTAACTATGGCCGAATGGGTGATGAACCCGGTTTTTTGGGAGGTCTCGCTTCCTTTGGTTTACTATCCAGCGACGAAGAATTTATTTATTTTGTCGATCGATTTGACTTTTTTCGAGTTGAGTCGGACTCGAAGGTCTACAGCAATCGTCGTCGACCGGGAAATCGATTCGGCTTGCCTCGCCAGCAGTTGAGCGAAATGCCATCCACACCGGTCGGCACCACACTTGTGGCGCTACGACGAAGTCCCGGTGGCGGTTTGCCAACGATCGCGTGGACGATTGGTGATTTCGGCAATTTTCGCTACGAACTCTTTCAAAGCCATCTGAACTCCGGAAAGGCTTCGACAGTCGCTGAAAAGCCTGAGAAGGCCATCAGAATTGATCAGAGTGACATCGAGTCGCCGAATGCCGAGACTGCACCTGAGCGTCCGGAAGTTTTTCCGTCGGTCGCCGGACATCGTTTTCTTTCGCCACCCATCGGCAAAGGAGGGCAACTCTTTGTACTCACGGCCCACAATGATTTGACATGGCTGAATTGCCTGACGCGAGGCACAGGGAAGGTGGAATGGCAGCAACCGTTAACGTTTTCCGACGATTTAATGAATCGTTATCAGGAGTTCGCAAATCCATCGGATCATAGCTGCACGTGTATGTTGTCGAATGAGACTGTCGTTTGTTCACTCGCTGCCGGTCTGCTTATCGGTGTTCGCGCCGCCGACGGCCAACTGCAATGGGCAACCGCCATCCGTGAGGACATTCCGCAACCTCAAATGCAGGGTTTTCGAGTTCCGTTTGGTGACGTTGATGTTGATGAGTCGATCGATTCCCAGTGTGTCATCATCCCGATGTGCAGCGATAAAATTGTGGTCTGCACGGATGCAGGATCACGGCGTCTTCACGGCATCAATACATCGACGGGAGAAATCATCTGGGCGACCTCGCGCCGGGCGTTTGGCCCTGGGGATGTCGGAGGAAGTCCGGATCTTTATATTGCGGGAATCAGCGGATCTCAGGTGATACTCGTCGGTGAGCGGCATTGTCGTAGTGTGGACCTTGCGACCGGCGATCAGAATTGGGTTGTTCCGGTGATGCGAACTCCGGGGCGTGCGGAATGTCGCGGAGATCGTTGCCTGATTCCCCAGTTGGACGGTCAAATCCTGACGCTGGATCTGAAGGACGGCAGCGTCCTGAAACAAAGGCCATCGTTTCTCCCGCAAGGAGCGGAGTTACAATTGGGGGCCATTACCAGCGACGGCGAAATCCTTTGCGTATCGACGCCAGTTTCGATTTCCGTTTATCCCCGCTCCGATGCATTTTCGCATCATTCTGATGACCCAAACCAGGAGGCGTCTCGAGGTCCCGACGAGATTCTGAAGCTGGTCCAGGCTCATTTGATCAATGGAGATGATCAGACGGCAATTGCCCTCCTGCAAAAGGCGTCTGCCTCCGCAGGGCTGAGTGGCGAGGATCAACGCAAGCCATTTGATCGCTATTTGGGAGAGTTGATTCTCCAGGACTGGGCCCTGCACCTGGTCGCAGCCAAAGCTCGTCCATCATCGGAAGATTCGCCGTTGATTAATCCGGAACGCATTGCTTTGCTCCCTGAATTAGAGCTGACAAATGAGCAGCAATTGCGAGCCGCAGTATTGACGATGTTAGGTGGTCCGGAAACGGATGTGAATCTTTTAGAACTTCATGAACTTGTAAAAATGCAGGATTGGCGAACTCCGGTCACAATCACTGATGACTGGAGCATTCGCCCGGACCTGCTCCTGAATCGATCTGCCTTTGAAGTGGATCCCGAGAAGGCCGACTTTACAAAACAGACGACTCTCCAGCGGCGACGATTTGCTCAGGATGCAATTCTGTTTCCCAACCTCTTAAAGGACGATCGGCAGCGGCAGCAGTTCGTCAATCTGCTTCTGACCACGGGAGATTTCGCGACAGCCGAAATGGTTGCGATCGCATGGCAGAAGCTTGAAAATTCGTCGCAGCCCAAAGATGTGCTCATACAGATTCGCGAACGGGACAGCATTGGCGGCTATGTGGAATCTAACGTACGCGAACAGTTTAAACCGTCTGATCTTCCAAATTCATCGATCCCTGATCCGGGCTTAAACTCAAATTCAAAAGGGCCCCTCACCATTGATTCGAAGCCTTTCCTGGGAGTTCCGGACTGGGATCTTCAGCGTGTTGAAAAGGGACTGTCAATCAGCAGTCTTCCTGATTGGCTGCGTCTGCGTTTCTATCTGGTTGATGGACGCGATGGATTGCCTGATCTGGTGTCAATGGATATGAGCGACGGAAGTCTGCGAGATCGAATCACATTGCCATTTGCCTTCCATCGAAATACCGTCAACTATCGTTCCCTGAGTAACGGAGTTGCAACGCCCGGCCTGCTTCCACTGGCAGGCGCTGAGCAATTGGCCATGATCTCATGCAGCGTCCCGGATAAGGCCAGTCTTTTATGGACTCGACGTCTCCGAAAACTGGATCTCGAAGGACACATTCTTGAATTCGGTCCTCTGGGAGCAGATTATTTCATCTGGCACTACGGCGACGAATTGCATTGTTCCAACCCGCTGACAGGTCAGGATCTGTGGGTTCGAAAGTTGCGATTGTCTCCTGTGAGTCGTCCGATCGTTGGAGTTCGCAGAATTTTCGGCGATGAGAAGGCTGTGATTGTCATGGGCACAGATCTGTCCAGTTTCGAACGATTCAATACTCGCGACGGTCGATCGCTGGGAATTGGGCGTCTTGCGATCGGACGCGTCAGCGATGCTGTGACGGTGGGACGATGCCTGCTCTATCCCGACAATAATTCTCGCCTTCACATGTTTGACGGCGCGACTGGACTGGATGCTTTGGAGGATTCAGACCCTGTTGTGTTGGGCCGAAGTAATCCGGACAGCATGTTTCAGGTGCTTGGCGAAGGGCGAGTCGTCACTGTTTCGTCGACGTTTGAGATAATACTGATCGACACGAATAGCGGTCGCGTGGTATTCCGTACTCCCGGTGCTTCGCAAGTGAAGACAGGTGTCGTCTTTGGACTGACGGCTTTTGAACGCCACGGACTGCTCTTTGTGGGTCTTGAGGAGCAGCGAGATTTTATGATTCGTTCTATCGAAGGTGCGTTCCGTCTGCGTGAGCCGCGTGTGCATTCCGGACCATTGGTTTGCCTCGACCCGTCGTCGGGTAAGATTCAATGGAGCATGCCTCTGGTGTCGACTTCCATTCCGCTTCTGTATGGTGACCCAACGGACCTGATGCTGATGTGGAGCAATCCCAGGTCGCTGGACCTTCAACCGGAGGAAGAGCACGGCCAAAAGCTAAACGTACAACTGATCAACAGCCAAACCGGCGAAGTGTTGGCAAAGGAAACTTCAATCTCATCCTCCCGACCTGTTCGCTGCGTTCATCAGGCAGTAAAAAAGGAAATTGAAATTGTGACCAAAGATACGCGGATTTCTATTCGAGCAGATTCATTGTCGAGTGAGCCTGATTAGTCTTTCTGGTAGAGGAACGCTCAAATGAAAGGATCTGCCTGATTCAGGATAGACGAAAGTCAGGATGAGCAAGAGTCAGGAATCGTACTGTCGCATTGGAAAATCAGGATCTTCGATGAGGGGACGTACTGAGATCACTGATGGCGACGCCTCACGACTCCTCTGTTGTTCTGCGATTCCTGTTGTGCGATTCCTGTTGTGGTGAGCCTGGCCCGACATGTGAGAACTGGAATTCACTGAAGCCGGGAAAACACCAGAGTGTTCACACTAACTACATCGATGGTTCAGATGACAGCTATTCGACATGATGTTGTCGGGATGTTTTCTGCGATATCACTTCCGGGACAGGTACCGTGGCATTCGGTCGGGCAGTCAATGATCGCTGCGGGAATGGCGTTTGGATGCTGTATTCTGCTCGGACCGGCAGCAATTCGCATACTGAGATCCTCGTTTCGAGAACGAATTGCCAGCGACTCCGCCAGGCTCAACGAACTGCATGCTTCGAAGCAGCAGACGCCAACCATGGGCGGGCTGCTGATTCTGCTGTCGTTTACGGCTGGCGTGTTGCCTCACCTCGACTTCAGTAAGCTGTTCGGCTGGATGCTGATGATCTCGACGTGGTCTTTGGTTGGTGTTGGAGCCACTGATGACTGGATCAAGTTGCGAACTTCCACGAAAGGATTGACGGTTCGCCAGAAACTACTGGCCCAGATCGTGATTGCCTTCGTGACTGCGGTGGGATTAAATCAGCTTAGAAGTCCGGTCTTGTTATCCACTACTCTCTTAAGCTGGCTGCCCGCGTCAACGGGATGGTTGTTTGTACCATGGGCTATGTTCGTCATGGTGGCGACCTCCAATGCGGTGAATCTAACCGATGGACTCGACGGACTCGCGTCAGGCTGTACCGTGATTTCGGCACTAACAATGACCGTGTTGGTGATTTTGATTTCAGGATCACAACCGGGCAATGCGCCGTCCCGAGAAGCCATGGCAGGCTTTGCGGCTCTTTGCGGCGCGGTGCTTGGATTTCTATGGTTCAATCGTCATCCGGCGAAAGTGTTCATGGGGGATGCGGGATCTCTGCCGATCGGGGGAATGCTCGCCGTGCTTTCTCTGGTCTGTCAGATGGAATTGCTGTTACTGCTCACTGCATTCGTCTTCGTTGTGGAAACACTCAGTGTGATCCTGCAGGTCGGATGGTATCGTCGCACAGGCCGAAGGATTCTGTTGTGCAGCCCACTGCATAATCATTTTGTCTTCAAGGGCATTCCGGAACCTCGCATTGTACGTGGATTTTGGGCGGCGACGGGATTTTTTTGTATGACCGCCGTTTTCCTTGTTTGGGTTCTGTAGCTCGTTCAAAGCCCGGCCTTGAAAAAGAGGGTTCTTGACGATCAGCACAAACCAATACCGTCAATGCTCTTTCAGATTGCCATTGACTGGCGACAAGGGAACGTGCCAGAGTGAATGCTCATCCGTGATTCCGTTGAGTGCATTCAGCACGATCGC
>JANPHT010000604.1:0-6982 GCA_031424595.1 Planctomycetota bacterium | reverse complement strand
CCAGTATTGAGCGGCGGCCGAAGACTCTCGTTTGCGCCTCTGCCATCGGATTTTACGGTCATCGAGGCGACGAGGTGCTGACCGAGTCATCAGCGGCAGGGACTGGTTATCTGGCGGACGTCTGCAAGGCATGGGAAACCGAAGCAATGGCTGCTTCCGCACTGGGAATTCGAGTGGTCTGCATTCGAATCGGCGTGGTTCTCAGCCCAAAAGGCGGCGCGTTGGCCAAGATGCTGTTGCCTTTCAAGCTTGGTGCGGGGGGTATCATTGGTTCTGGGAAGCAATATTGGAGTTGGATTGGGTTAAACGACCTCGTGCGTGCGATTGCCTATTGCGTGGAGAATGAGTCTATTCGGGGGCCAGTCAACGCTGTAAGTCCAGCGCCAATGACGAACTACGACTTCACAAAATGCGTTGGGAAGGTATTACATCGTCCTACGATTTTCCCTATGCCAGCTTTTATAGCCAGACTCGCGTTAGGCGAAATGGCGGACGAACTTCTGCTGTCCAGCATGCGAGTGATTCCCGGTCAGTTGGAACAACATGGGTTTCGATTTCAGCAGCCAGATTTGAAAAGCTGCCTCGAGTTTGAGCTGTCATGAAAGTTTTTTCGAAATCAACGGCGGCTGATGCGCCTCGGTGGTGCAGAATTTCCTTGCTGGTGGCGGCGGTGCAGTGCCTGGCCTGGGGGCTATTCATCATCACGCTGCCCGGGCGTTCTGCGATCGCATATGGCCTGTCCGAAACGCCACACGAACTCTTTCTGTGGCAGGGAACCGGACTGATCATTTTTCTTTTCGGTGTTGGTTACGGAATCGCGGCTACAAATCCGTATCAACATTGGGCTGTGGTATTTGTCGGATTGCTCGCCAAGGTGCTCGGGCCATTAGGAATGGCGTGGTCCGTCTTTCAGGGAGAGATTCCTGGCAGAGTGCTGCTCTTGATTCCAATCAACGATGTGATCTGGTGGATTCCTTTTTCAGTGATACTCCTTCGTTCTCTGAAGCAACCGCGGGGAAATTGTTGTGACGGTTAAAGAATTATCCATCGTCGGTTCACCGTCAGATCGAATTCTTGCGGCGACGAAAAAACTGCGAACGAAGTTGCTGGAGCACTCGATCTACCATCGAATTCAGGACGTGGCGTCCCTTCAGACTTTTATGCAGCACCATGCCTTCGCAGTGCTCGACTTCATGTGGTTGCTGAAACGCCTGCAACGAGATTTGTGCTGCAATGATGTCCCGTGGCTGCCTGCTGCTAACGCCGAATTATCCAGATTTGTCAATGAGATTGTACTTGGCGAAGAATCTGACGAAGATGGTAACTCAGGTTTTTGCAGTCATTTTGAGATGTATCTTCAGGCAATGAAAGATGTTGGTACATCGTGCCATCAAATCAATCGTTTCGTTGAACGGCTTCGCGTTGGACAGCCCGTTGGCCAGGCGTTGAAATCTGTCGCAGTGTGTGAGTCCATCTGTGAGTTTGTGGAGTTTACTCATTCCGTTGCAACGGAAGGGAGTGCGGCCGACGTGGCTGTCGTCTTCTGTTTCGGCCGCGAAGACATTATTCCCGATATGTTTAATCGGATGCTGCTGGCGTTCGAAAGTTCCGCCATGCAGGTGCCACGGCTCGCATATTATATCCGCCGACACATTGAATTGGATGGGGATCATCACGGACCGTTGACTCGAAAGATGGTAGACATGCTCTGTGAGTCCGAATCCGTGATAGCATCAGCTATCCAGACAGCTGAAAAGGCTATTTCCTTACGAATTCGCCTGTGGGATGGTGTGTTGAGCGAACTTCGTACGAATCTTAATCCGCAGTGAGATGAGTATGTGATTTGAGCCCGACGAATGGGGCTGCCGTCATTTCGATGCATCGCTCACTGGATTGTCATCCGGTCAAGTGAGCAAGTTCCCATGTTGACCCTCGGACAGATCCTCGCGATCCAAATTGGACAGATTGAAATATCCTGAGTGTAGTAGCGGAATAATTCTGAGATCTCATGGAGTGCTTGAACTTCTCGAGGCAAGGCCTCGATCATCCGGAATTCACCCGTGCTGTTGCTGCCGCTTTCAGCCAGCCGCTTGAGGCCCACCCTCTTTCATTGCTAAAGATTTTGGCGTCTCCACCAGTCCCGTTCGCCGCATGAATTGAAGGTACGTGTCAAAAAGCCTCGTGCTCGGAACTGGACAACGTATTGCCGAAGCGATGAGACTTGATTGAGTCCGATTGCTGTCAAAACGTGGATGAACGGCATGAGAATCGTCATCTCCCAGAGCACGCGGTCCCAGGACATCGGTCAGCATTCGGATGTCGCCGATGCCCATGTCATTGCCCATTTTAAGCAGTCGATCACGCCACTCGTCATAAGGCACCATTTCCAGCTCAAGATTGGCAAGGCGCATCCATTCATTCAGTGCCCGAGTCCGCATGGGAATCGGATTTGTCAGGTGAAACTCTCGGTTGGCTGATTCTGGCTGCAACGACAGTTCGACAAGGGCCTTTGCCACGTAATCGACCGGCGTGACATCGAGTTCGACATCACGCAATGGTGCAGCTCCCAGTCGAAGGCAAATGATGACCAACGTATGCAGCAGATCATTCGTGTTCGATGCGCCTGTGACACTGTCGCCGGTGATATGCCCCGGTCGGTACATCGTCACCGGGATTCCGCGCTGCCTTGCTTGCTGGACCAGTTTTTCACCGACCCATTTCGTCTGCGTATACCCGTACAACTGCTTTTCAAACGGCTGAATTGGATCTTCTTCGGTCACAAGCTGACCTCGATTCTCGGCCGTTGTGTGAACGGCAAACGTGGAAACCAGGTGAACCGGTTTCGTTCGCGTGGCGACGGCGAGCTTGAGCGATTCAATGACACCACCGACATTCGTTGCCCGCAAGGATGCATACGACAACGCCAGATTGAAGTCGGCCCCATTGTGGTAGATTACGTCAACGTCAGCAGCGAATTGTTGATACAATTCAGGAGATAGTCCAAAGGCTGGCTTTGAAAAATCGCCGACCACAACTCGCACCCGATCATCGACATTCGGCGGCGTCAGCGAATAACGCTTCAGATTCTGCTTCAGCCGGCGTCTGCCGGACGATTCATCGGAAGCCCGGACGAGGCAGATAATTTCCGCATCGGTTCGACGCAACAATTCATCCAGCAGGTAGGCGCCAAGAAATCCTGTGGTCCCTGTGAGCAGGATTTGCTTTGCCAATGCTGTACTGCAAATCGGCGTCGAACCGGACGGAATGATTGCCGGGTCCAGGACAAGATCTGCCGCCACATCCTTCGGAACTGCAGGAGCTGCGCGGCGAATCAGCGGCAGACTGCGCCGAGGAGAACGCGGGGGGCCATTGCCGCGAACGGAATCCGAAGTGTCCCGCACGGCAGAGAATGGGATCTCGTGAGTGGAGTGAACTACGATTTGTTGCAGCAACTCGTGATAAAGCACATTAATCTGAGCAACAGAAGCCGCATCAAGCAGATTCGGATTGAAACGCCATTCCCCGAAAATCTGGCCTCGTGCATCGCTGATCCACAGCGAGATCTGCGAGTCGGGGTGATCATCGCACGAAGGCCGATTCACGGCCGAGAATGTCGCCTGCAGGCTGGACTTGTCGTTGCTGCCCTCAGGCCATTCCAGCAGATGGCTCAAGTGCGAAAACGGCAGTTTGTGACGGCGTACTGCAGCCAGACGCTCGTGCGATGTCGCCAGGAATCGACCGTATGTGATATCAGGTTCCTGGATGCTCCGGAGTGGCAGGCAATTCGAGAATTCTCCGACGACTGTCTGCTGTTCAGTGAGTGGCCGATCATCGAACTCATAGCCGATCAGCAGATCGGGCTGGTTACAGAAGCGATGAAGTGTCAGTTGCCATGCGGCGAAAAGAATATCATAGACCTGCAGATTCAATTCGGCCGAAAATGCCATCAATTGCAGGAACATTTCAAATGACAGAGTCCATGGCAAGACACTACCGGAGTCAGGCCGCCGCTGTTGATTGAGCGATCCGGACGGCCATTGCAGACCGACGGGTGCGTGATCGAGTTGCTCGGTCCAGAATTCGGCCAGCCGAGCTTCCGAAGTCTCCGCTGAAGTTTTGGTTAGCGAACCTTTTACTCCGACATCCTGCAGAGTGTCACCTTCGGCTGCGTTTGCCAAAACCAGACTTAGCAGTGTGTTCGCAAGTTGCTGAACATTCGGGCCGGAAAGCACGCTGCCCATCGGGATACTGAGGTGCAATTCACTTTCCAGACGATTCATCAGCTCCACGGCCATCAGTGAGTCGAGCCCCAAATGGGTCAATGGCGTACTGCGATCAACCAGTGAGGCCTCAATTCCAAAGACGCGTGCAACCTGTTCTGCAAGAAATTCTTCAATGACTGCAGCCTGCTCGCCAGGTGCTGCGACGCGAACACGTGTTGAGACAGCACCGCCGGAACGGTGACTCGACTTTTCGCGGAAGAGTGGCGTGTACATCGGCAGCGATCCCAGCGCGGGGCTGAATCTTGCCAGTTGCTCCCAGTCGGCTTTGGCCACACAGATTTGAGGTGCCGATCGCTGCATGAGTTCACGCAAAGCACGCACGGCATCAGGAACGAGCAACGACCGGAAGCCAAGTTTGTCGAGATATTCTTTGGCCTTGAGGTTTCGTTCGAGATATCCCGATCCGCCGATCGCACCCCAGTTCACCGTCAGCGCGGGAAGGCCGAGAGAATGTCGATACGATGCCAATGCATCCAGAAAACAATTGGCGGCGCTGTAATTTGATTGCTTCGTCGTGCCGATCAGCGCAGACACAGACGAGAAGCAGATAAAGTGATCCAGCGACAAACCAGCCGTGGCTTTGTGCAGATTCCATCCGCCGAGCATCTTGGGATTCAGCACGGCGTTGAATCGTTCGGCATCAAGTTCGTGAATGAATGTATCGTCCAGAACCATGGCCGCATGCACGACTCCGCGGAGTGGCGGGAGTTCTCTTCCAATTTCGGCAATCGCCTTGCAGAGATCGTCCGGATTGGTCACGTCGGCCCGGAGATCCACCACTCTGACGCCGGAGGCTTTCAGCTTTGCCAGATCAGCGGCAATCTCCGCGCGAGGTCCCGTGCGGCTCATCAGCGCCAGATTGCGTGCCCCCTCGGAGACCATCCATTTGGCAATGTCCCAGCCAAAGCCGCCGGCACCACCCGTGATCAGGTACGTCGCGTCGGCCTTCAGCAAATGCCCCGCTTCGCCGCACGGAGCCACGGGAATCTCCTTGCCGGTAAACGACAGAACATTCTTTCCAACGTGCTTGCCCTGAGCCATGTAACGAAACGCATCCACCACTTCGGTGATTGGAAAGACTTTAGTGGGCAACGGACGGTATTCGCCCGCCGCGAACCGCTGTGCCAGTTCATCAAACATGGAGGCGACGTAATCCGGTTTTTCAGACAAGTGCTGAGCGAGGTCGATTACAAAATAGGAAATATTGTCTTTGAGCGCATTGAGTCGGACCTTCGTATTTCCATAGACGTCAATCTTACCGATCTCCATGAATCGACCAAAGGGTGCCAGAATGGAAAGACTTTTAGGAATGAATTCGCGCGCCAGAGAATTGAGAACAGCATCAACTCCACGTCCATCGGTGATTTCCATGATCTGATCTGCAAACTCCAGCGTTCGCGAATTCAGCACATGCGGCACACCGATATTACGAAGCATCGTTCGTTTTTCGACGCTGCCTGCTGTCGCAAAGATCTCCAGTCCCAGACGCTGTGCGACCTGAATCGCGGCCATTCCCACGCCACCGGTACCAGCATGGATCAGGATGCTTTCGCCTTTCTGCATTCGCGCCAGTTCATTAAGCGCATAGTGGGCGGTAAGGAAGACGGTCGGCAATGTGGCTGCGTCACTGAATGACATGCGTTTCGGCAGCGAAAACACTTTCCTGCGATGGACCGTCACAAACGTGCGAAATGAGTATGGCGCCAGACCAGTCACTCGATCGCCGGGGGCGAGGTCTTTGACGTTCTTTCCGACGCGTTCCACAACTCCCGAAAAATCATCGCCGAACCACAACAGGTCCACCGGATTACCGGGGTACATTCCCATCGCCTTCATCAGGTCGCGGAAGTTAATCCCGCCTGCCATTACGCGAACTTCGATTTCCTCGGCCTGGGGATCAGTGCGATGTGTTTCATTCAGCGACAGCCGTGTCAGAACTCCCGGCTTCCCCGTCTGCAGTCGATACGGCGTGATAT
Organism: Planctomycetota bacterium; assembly: GCA_031424595.1. Classification (GTDB taxonomy): domain Bacteria; phylum Planctomycetota; class Planctomycetia; order Planctomycetales; family Planctomycetaceae; genus SXXK01. The sequence goes on along the minus strand of JANPHT010000604.1, from coordinate 723 downwards.
TCCCGTTCGCCTCGACGGCATTTCGTGAACGCAGAGTCAATTCCTCTTCCGCCACAGGCCGCAGGCGGTTGACGAATCTCCGACTATTCCGCAACGCAACTTCTCGTTCGCTGCTTCTGATCGTGATCTCATTCAGCAACGCATTAATTGCTGTCGTGTCAGGTTTGTGGTCGAGATCGATCAGTGTCCAGCGAAACTGTGGCAGTTCATTATTGGCGACACGCAGGAAACCAATCAGTGGCGACGACGCAAGTCCGCTTGTCGGATCGTTGTCGATGACCGTTTGAGCCCCGCGAGAAACAAAGAAGACGGCTGGTGATTCAGGCGTTTCCTGAGATCGCAAAACCTGCGCAATCTGCAGGGCGCTCAGAACACCCGTTTGCTGTGCTTCCCGCAGAGACTCATTCTTAATTTGACGTGCTACAGCATGGTCAAGGCTCCAGCAGTGAATCACAGTCGTCAGATTGCGGCCGAGCGCGAGACACCGTTCGAACACGCGACGCAGGTCATCCCCGGAGTCAGGCGGTATCAGAAATTCCGTTTCGCCGAGTTGGCGGAATTTTTTTCCCGGACGAAGCTTAATCGCGGTTTGTCCCCGCCTGGTGATTTCCGCAATCAATAGGTCGGCGAATCCGCGTTTATCGGCGAATACCAGACAGGTGTCCCCGTCGAAACTGACAGACTTCGCTTCAGATGGGGCTTCGGGCAAAGGTAACTCTTCCC
>JANPHT010000603.1:0-5567 GCA_031424595.1 Planctomycetota bacterium | reverse complement strand
CCGGCCGCGTCGATAACTTGCTCAGCAGAGACGACGGGCAACTTTTGAACGACTCCAAACAATACCAAAGGCTTAACGACGGTTTTTGCTCTCGCGAAAGCCTCAAAACCTTGCCGCGACAGTGGCACAGGTGCCGAGGGTTTTGCAATGACATTCGTTGATGCGAGTTCTGGTAGTGGCACCAGCATTGGAGTTGAAACTGATTCTGTTTTTGCAGTCTCTGCTGTGACTGGCGGCTCTGCGGCCCTCACAGGAGCGATAGAGTGTGAGTCTGTCGATGGAGCAACAGGAATTCCGGCGGCATCGACCAATTGCGGATTTGCCGTTTCTGACGTTGATGTTGGCGTCGAAGCGAGTGCTGGCTGCGGTTCGGCGATGCCCTCCGTTGGATCGGGCAACGGTATCTGGATCAGAGGATTGCCCGAAGGCGTTCCTTGAGGCGATGGCGTTGACGGATCTTTGATTTCTGTCCCTGGTTCAATTATCGGCAATGCTCCTTTGTCTGTCGTCATTCCTGGCTCTTCAGGTTTGGTAACAGGTGTCGATGGCATTGGGCTCACTTCCGGCGTTTTGGCAGGAGTCGGGCCTCCGGCCGCAGCCGGGGTATCGGGAGGACTTGACTCTGGGCCACCTGTTGGCATTCCGGTTGCCGATTTCGAGTTGCTTTCGCCTGTCACGGTCGGAACTGACGACCCCATCGTTTTGGTTTCGGACTTGCCATCAATTGCCGGCACGTCTTTGACCGGTGGTAGGTCTTTAGTCGTGGAAATCGCCTTTGTATTCTCTGGCTGCTGAGCGATGACTGACTGGTGCGCGGGCAGGACACGTTCCAGATAAATACTGAGTGCATCCGTTGCATGATATAAGGGCGAGCAACTCACATACGCCTTTCGGTTGGCCATCAGGTCATTGGCGGTCGCGGCAATTGCATCGCGAATCCATTTTTCTTTCAATCGTTCCTGAGGCAAAGCCATCATCAGAAACTCGAGTACGTGGCCGCTGCTGGCCATACGTTTGTCAAAGTCCTGCTTGTATTCCCTACCACGGAAAAAATTGGAAGACAGTGTACCGTTCGCATTTTGCAGCATCTTTGCGGTGTTGATGTATTTCTGGATCTTGTATTCGGCCTCCTGCCAGACACCACGCAGCGGTTTCCCCGTTCGTAGATAGACATTGCGAGCGCGAGCCAGAGCGAAGAGACCGTGAGTTCCGCCGCAGGGCGATGTGGGACCGCCAACTTTTTTGCCCACTTCGATACGAACAAGTCGCTCGATGCTCCATTTTTCGCCTTTCGCATTGATCCACTCAGCGTCCGACGGAAGGTAAGTTGACAACGCCCAAAGGGTCCAGGTCACTTCTTCCTTTTCATTTGCCGTCATCTGGGCGTTCTTCAGCATGTCTCGCATGGAGATCGCGCCCTGCGGTGTGCCGAACTCAGTATCCAGAGGAACATTGCACATCGCGAGAATAGCGAGCGACTGACTGATATGTCCTTCGAACCAGTACGGCCGATTGTACGGATGGGCCCGGCCTCCGTGCGATGTCTTCTCGAACCACGGTTCGTTTTTGAACATCGGACCGGTCTTGATCCAATCGAGACCACTTACGACATCGCCGTTATGTGAGATCAGAAAGTCCTGTCGCAGTCCCAACAATCCATGCATCATTTGCCATGGAGTGTGATCGGTTGTCGACAGCAAACGCTGGCGCTGAACTTCGCGAGTCTCATACACCAGTTTCACCAACGGATCGGTGGATTCAAGAACGGATCCCGAGGCAGGACGTACGGGAACCTTCTGCGTATTCTGCAGAAGGACGATCAGTGGTTCGTCCTGCGGCGAATTCAGCTCGTTCGGAAAACTCTCCTGACCGTTGCAGATACTACCTGAAAGTATACTGACTACGGCAAGCAACGGCAGAATCTGCCCGTATCCAGCTTGCTCACGAAATCGCCCCATCGGGATAGCTCCCTCATTCCCCAGTTGCAAGTCAATAGCAGCGTGAACGCAGTAAGACTGTACGTCGCCCCGATCTGTTTTCGACCGAATGCCCGGCGCTCTTCAATCCATCAGATTCGGCACAATCGGAATTCTGCGCACATGATAGCAGGACGGCGTGGACGCGGTCAAAATGAATTGTCAGAGTCCGAAACAGTCGTTTTAGTTCCGACTTGAAGCCATTATGAAACATAGTCAAATTATTCTCGCCAGCACTTCTCGCTACAGACGTGAACTTCTGAACCGTGTACTCACAGACTTTCAATGTGAATCACCCAACGTTGACGAACAGGCATTTCACTCGCCGTCAATAACGCCTCTGCAACTTGCTGTACAACTTGCACAAGAGAAGACAATCGCTGTGGCTCGTCGATTCCCAGAAGCAGTCGTGATTGGTTCTGATCAACTCGTGGATCTGAATGGAATTGTGCTCGGCAAACCGGGAACACATGATGGCGCAGTGTTGCAACTGAATTCCATGAGCGGGAAATCACATCGTCTGCTGACGGCTGTTTGCGTTGCAGGGCCTGATAAGCAGGTGGAATTCGTGAACGAAACGCACCTTGTCATGCGCACACTGACTGATGCTGAAGTCGCTCGCTATGTTGAACACGACGCGCCGTTCGACTGTGCTGGCAGCTACAAGATTGAATGCCTCGGCATTTCGTTGTTTGATCAAATTGAGACGGAAGATTTTACCGCCATTATGGGACTGCCTTTAATCGAGCTGTCGCGAGTGTTGCGAGATTTCGGAGTTTCGATTCCCTGATCGTTTTGCCGAATGCAGTTTTGATGAATGCAGTTTTGATGAATGCAAGGCTGGCCCGGCGTTGGAATTACGATTGAGGGCCACGCATCAGCTTTTGACGCAATCGCAGCATTCCTCGAAACCAGCGGTCGTAGTCTTCGATCTTCCGTTTAAAAAAATCCAGCACCTGCGGATGGGGCAGAATTGAGATCTGCTCACTTTGAATACCAGCCAGTACAGAGTCAGCAGCGTTATCGGCAGTGATGGCATGCAGATGCAGGTAGCGGGGAATCGGGTCAGGCGTTTGGTTCCTTTGGCAGTACGACGATCAGCAGTGTGGCAATCGGTCCACACAGGAGTGACAAAAGCCACCAAATCAAACCACTGCGCCCCTTCGACTGTGCGAGACCGGCGTTCATGAGTGACAACGTTCCCCAGCCAACAAAGAATTGAGAATGCTGATCCAAGGTCGCTGCCTTTCGGAATTGAAAAAGATGGCCGATCGATTCACACATTAGAGACAACGGAAGTAAACATGGATTGGATCAAAGTGATCTCAAAGTATGTGCTGGCGATCTTCATGGTCGTTGCCGGAACGATGCACTTCCTGAACACGGACTTTTACCAGAAGATCATGCCGCCCATACCTCGATGAGCATCAGGAGATCCTTCCAGCGTCACCGATCGTTCACCTGGTGAGTCAATCCGAATCTCGGGGTCCATTTCAGGGTAGCGCGTCGGTGAGTGTTTCGGGCATCCTGCTATTCGTGAATATCTGTCGGATTTGTGGCCGCCACAATCAGGGCCGGACTGACATGCCAATCTCCCCGAAACGGATTATCGAGATCCCGGATCAGGAACAACATGAACGAGACCGCTCCGGCCAGAGAGGCGGTCATGGCAGCGACCGGCCAGAACTGCTCGGCACCGAACAGATACATGGATCCGACCGTTCCGACCGCCCCGGAGAGCAGCAGCAGCCAAAGAAGCACGGGCAGGCGAACACGACCACAATGCAGCAGGTCGGCACGGGCATCCCCAAACTCGCTGAATCGTGACACCGCCTCGCCGAACAAAACCTCTTCCCGAGCGGTCCGTGGCTCGATCGCAGTCAGCGCCGTCCACGTCTGCCCAAGCAGTTCATCCGCTCTGCGACTGGACTGCCCGGTTGCCAACAGCGGCCACTCATTGTCTGCACCCTCTCGCGCATAAGCTCGTGCTGCCGTCAGGACACCGGATGCAGCCGGCCCTTTGAAAGCCATGGTCACTCGGAGCACATCGGCCAACTCATCCGCCTGCCGCTCAATCAGTCGGCGGACATCATTCGCCTGAGTCCAAACGACGAAAACGACAAACGCCAGCAGGACGGCGTAAATCGTCCCGACCGTCTGCAGGTATCCGCCGCAGATTTCATTGCTCGGCAGCAGGTACGCTTGTTGCGTGGTCCCTGGTTTTCCGGGACAAGCTGCCGAAAGCCGTCTGAAGCCATTCAGACGGCTTTTGCTATTGGAAGTCATCCCAAAGCGAGATCACTTCCAAAATGGCCTGGAAGTCAAACTTTCACTTCCAGCGAGTGGCCAGTGGTTGCACGGATGCGGTGGCCGGTGAGAATATGCGAAGCCCGACCATCGAAAGGTGATCAGGCGTTTGGTTTGGCTCGACCACCCGCAACGGGGCAAAACTGGGTTCAAAACGTGCAATCCAATGAAGTAGTTTGCAATGGCGGAAAGAGCCGAATAAGCCAATGTATTACCGACACATACGGCACGCCGCGAAAAGCCAAAAACACCGCCTTTCTGAGTGTTTCAGAAACCTGCTCTCCCTTTGAGTAGTGAGGCAATAGACAACTTTTCTCCACTTCTGCATGTTGGAAGTGGAGAAATTGAGGTCTAAGCACCTTGCTTTCGGGAGTAGGTTTCATGGCACGAAAACCAGTTTACGGACAGAACAAGGGTCTGGCGAGAACAACAGTCAACGGTAAACGCGTTTACCTCGGTGAATATAATTCGCCAGAATCGAAAGCCGCCTTTGACAATATCATGAGCGATTGGGAAGGGCCGGTCTCTGAAGCCGCCGTCAACGCGATTAAGCCACATTTGACGCGCCCGGTCTGGGGGTTGGTTCAGTTCATGCTGCTGACTGGCTGCAGGCCGTCTGAAGCTATCGCCCTGCGATGGTCGGAGATTGACTCGAGCAAGCCCGTGTGGATTTACACGCCGGGACATCACAAAACCGCCCACAAGGGAAAGAAGCGGGTCATCGTCATTGGCCCCCAATGTCAGCGGGTGCTGAACGGGCTCAGGGAACTCAGCCGATCTGACTTCGTGTTTGATCCACAGATCGGGTTCGAAGAATTCGTCCGCAAAGCCTACGGACCGAAAGCCAAAGCCCGCAAAGTGGGAGACTGCTACACAAAGCACGGTCTGAATTCAGCCGTCCGGAATGCCTGCGACAAAGCGGAGATTTCGCGATGGTCACCCGGTCAGCTCAGAAAGACACGAGCCACACAAGCCCGGCAGCAAGGCGACCTGGAGACGGCACAACAGGTCCTCGGACACAGCAGCAAGCAGACCACAGAGAGGCACTATGCCGAAGTGGATCTCTCACGAGCCGAAGCGAACGCCCTGTTGTTTGGATAGTCGACAACGCTATATCACGAATACTCATCTTGTAAAAATTCAGGATCTCCAATAAGCGTTCTAGCCGTCCGAACAATGTGCACAAGATGATGATTCAAATGCGTTTTTTCAACATCTGCCAAAGTCATGTAGTCGGAAAAACCACAATAAGTATCGGTGTCCGACTTCCCTTGAAGGTATCGG
>JANPHT010000602.1:0-4161 GCA_031424595.1 Planctomycetota bacterium | reverse complement strand
CATCATTCCTCGACGGCACGCAGGTGACGATGAGAGCCTTGCAAGTTTTGTGCGACGCCGATTTGGACGACAGGCTCTGGAACGACTGGTGCAGCCCCTTGTCGGCGGCATCTACACTTCTGACCCGGAGAAGCTGAGCCTGAAAGCGACCATGCCCCGCTTTCTGGACATGGAACAAAGCCACGGCAGCGTCATCCGCGCGACGATGGCACAGCAGAAGTCAGAGGACTCGGCCGGAAGTTCCACCGGCAGCGGCGCTCGTTACGGACTGTTTGTCACAGCGAGGAAGGGACTGGGAGATCTTGTCAGTTCACTGGAAGCCTGGCTGCGGAAAAATGAACGAGTAAGAATTCAACCTGGTTGTCCCGTGCAGGAAGTGGCACCTGCCGTTGACCCCGCAACAGGCTGGAATCTGACGCTCAAAAAAGAGGTCTCTTCCGAGACCTTCGATGCGGTTGTGGTCACTCAACCCACACACGTCGCGGCCGCCATGATGAAGCACTCGTCTCTGGCGCAGCTGGCATCCTTATTGCAAAGCATTGAATACGCCTCCAGCGCGATTGTTGTGAGTGGTCATCACTTGTCCGACTTCCGCTATCCCATGGAGGCGTTTGGAATTGTCGTCCCGTCGATTGAAAATCGGAAGGTTCTGGCCATCAGCTTTTCCAGTCGAAAGTTTCCTGATCGAGCACCCGAAGGACAGATCCTGCTGCGCACATTTGTCGGCGGAGCGATGCAGCCGGAGCTTTTGCAAATGGACAACGACTCGATGATTTCCATGGTAAATCAGGAGCTGAAATCGATCTTCGGAATGTCGGACGAACCGATGTTCAGTGAAGTGATGCGCTATGACAAAGCGATGCCTCAGTACCATGTTGGGCATCTGGACCTGGTCGCAAAGATCGAGACAGCACAGTCGCTTCTACCGGGATTGTTTCTGGCAGGAAGCAGCTACCATGGCGTCGGAATTCCCGATAGTATCGCCAGTGGTCAAAAGGCAGCGGACTCGATACTTGCCAGCCTTGCTTGAAAGCCCCGATCACCGTTCGTAATGCTGCCCGGGCTGACCCAAATGGGAGGCGATCTTTTTCGATGCACTGCGAATCCAGCAGACACTCTTGTTCACGTCTGCCCTGATGAAGTCGGCCCTGAAGAAGTCGTTGTCATTCGCTGGAAAATCCCGAAATGATGCCCAAAAGCATCAAGTCTTACACTTCTCTCTATCGGCGCAACCCTCCGATCCGCGAGCATGGAACGACCGTAGACTTGGCCGGTTATACACCTGATCAAATCCTCAGGTACCGGCATTTCGCGTTTCCATGGCGCGGAGAATTCGTTCGGTGGGGTTGTGATGTCTTCTTCAGACATGAAACGCAAAATGTGTCGACAAAAATATGGCGTTTATTCGCCGCGGGTTTATACATCTAAGGGTGTTGATATGTCTCGCTGAAGTTTCCAATCGACGATCCGTTGTCAACAGACCGGAACGTGGTAGGATTCGGCCACAGTCTTCCGATCAGCAGAAAATCTGGTGATTGGCGTCGATCTTGCACTGCGAGGGATCTGTAGTGAATTTCGCATTACTGCGAGGTCGGGTCGGATCGGGAGACTCCTGTGGTGATTCAATCTGCATCACTGTCTAATCCAGAATTCCGCCCTCGCAAGCCGAATGACACCCGGTCGATGCCGCAGATTAAATCCAAAGATGGACTCAAGTCCTTTCTCCTGACTTCACGATTGCTGTCCCCGACGGACTGGAATTCTGTGACAGGACAATTGGGCGAGTCCGCCTCAGTGGAAACGATAGCGCAGACCCTTGAACGGCGACAAATGCTGACGCCGCTTCAGGCCAGCCGCATCATCAAAGGCGAAACTGAGGGTTTGGTACTGGGGCGGTACAAGTTGCTTTATCGCAATGCCTCAGGAAGTTTCGCGCGAGTGTTCCGCGCCGCAGCTGTGGATGACAATCGCGTCGTGGCGTTAAAGCTTCTTCGGGAACGGTGGGTCGAGGATCCCAGAACTGTTGCCAGTTTCGAACGAGAAGCTCGCATCTGCCAGAAGTTTATTCATCCCAACATTGTGCCGATTCTGGATATCGGCAACGAGGGACGTTTTCACTACTTCACGATGGAATTCATCGAAGGTGGAAACCTGCGCGACTTCATGAATATTCGGAAGACGTTGTCGCCGCTGGAAGCCACTCGCTGCATGTATCAGATCTGCCAGGGTCTGGAATACGCGTTGAAAATGGGCGCCTCACATCGCGACTTGAAGCTCACAAACGTACTGATGAGCAGTACAGGTGTGGCAAAGCTTGTGGATTTCGGACTGGCGGGTGCCGAAAACGCGACTCAGGCAGGGACGAGTGACGACGTTCAGCGAGCACTGGAATACTCTACGCTCGAACGTGGCACGAACGCACCTCGCAATGACCCACGCAGCGACATCTTTTTTGCGGGCTCCATTTACTACGAACTCCTCTGCGGCGAAGGCCCGTGGGCCAGAACAACGGACCGCGAAGAAAAGCTGATGCTGGCGCGGTACGCCAATCTTCGGCCGCTCAGACAGGTGCATCCTGGACTTCCGGAGGGCATCTATAAAATTTGCCAGTCAATGCTGGAGCTGAATCCGTCCTCGCGTTATCAGACGTATGCGGAATTGAATAAGGCCCTGCGAGCCGTTCTGGTCAGCTTGGGTGAAGTCGTTGAGGACCCGACTAGCAAGAATTCAGCCACTCCTGGCAGCGCGGGGTCAAAAGGATCAGCGTCGGCAACAGGAAAGTCGGGTAAGGGAAACTTCAATCTGCTGGTCGTAGAAGCCGGGCGAAAGCGGGAAAAAAAGTTAAAGCAGTATTTCGAACCGTATTCTTTTGCATTGAACTTTGTCGAGTCCCCCGCAATTGCATTCGAAAAGCTCAAGGGCAAAACGCCGCCGGATGGGCTGCTCTTTCTGGCTGATGTCGATGCCCCGCCGGTGATGGACATTTTTCCGCAGGTTCAGGCTTACGCTCGGTCGCTGAAAGTACCGTGTGTCGCACTGTTCGCTACGGAGGATGCGGAAACAGTTAAGAAGCAGATCTACTCCACGAAGTTTGGCGCGACGATGTTCCAGCCGACTTCTCCACGCGACCTGCGGCAACATTTCGTTGAGATTTCCGGATTTGAAAGTGGCGTACCCGCAAAAGCTGAGATTCCGAAAAACGATGACCCCTCGGCTGGCCGACTGCGTAAAGTCAGCAAGTCAACAAGGCCGATCGAACCAGAAGTGGATGAACTTTTCGACGATGCCTTCGTCGCAGGGAGCCCGAACGGCGCAGCAGAACGGATGGCGAATGGCTCTCCACCGGCTGCTCGGTCCGAAGCATCGGCTGATGCTCCGCCGCGGAAGCCAGTGACCTCTGACGATTCAGCATCGGCAAAGAGGCCACAGGCCAATACGCCTCCAGGTTCTATTCCACCTACGGGAGAAACGACAAGCTCACTGCCATCAACAGCGAAGCCATCGACCGCTCCGGTCAATGCCTCGCAGAAGGCGGCCGCAATTCGAGCTGCTCAGCGAGCTGCTGCGGAGGCTGCCGAACGCGAAGCTGTCGAGAAAGCCGCCGCGGAAAAAGCTGCCGCGGAACGAGCGATCATCGAACAGACTGCTCGAGAAGCAGCAGAAAAAACGGCTCGCGAAAAAGCGGAAGCCGATCGTCTAGCCGCAGAAAAGGCGGCTGTCGAAGAGGCTGTTCGCCGAAAGGCCGAAGAAAAGCGTCTGGCAATTGAAAAGGCTGCTGCAGAAAAAGCCGCTGCGGAAGAGGCCGTGCGTCGCAAGGCGGAAGAAGAACGCCTCGCTCGTGAGAAAGCCGAAGCGGAACGCATAGCGGCAGTAGAAGCAGCTCGAAGGGCGGAAGAAGAACGACTCGCCCGTGAAAAGGCCGAAGCCGAACGAAAAGCGGTCGAAGAAGCGGCGCGTAAGTCCGAAGCAGAACGCCTTGCTCGTGAGAAGGCTGAAGCCGAACGAAAAGCGGCCGAAGAAGCGGCTCGTAAGGTCGAAGTAGAACGACTTGCTCGTGAGAAGGCCGAAGCCGAACGAATAGTGGCCGAAGAAGCGGCGCGTAAGGCCGAAGAAGAACGCCTCGCTCGTGAGAAGGCTGAAGCCGAACGAAAAGCCGCTGAA
>JANPHT010000601.1:0-1577 GCA_031424595.1 Planctomycetota bacterium | reverse complement strand
ATTCGCCAAAAATTACCATGACTGCCATTATGATTAAGGCGGTTGTCGGAGCTCTGAAGGCGTTCCCGAATTTTAATTCCAGCGTCGATATGGTGACCGGTGAATTGGTGCTGAAGCAGTACTATCATATCGGCGTCGCGGTGGACACACCCAACGGCCTTGTTGTCCCGGTGATTCGAAACTGCGACCAGAAGAACGTGCTTCAGGTCGCTGCCGAGTTAACCGACGTTGCCGGTCGAGCGCGTGATCGCAAACTGAAGACTGAAGAAATGCAGGGCGGTTCGTTCACGATTACCAATCTCGGCGGCATCGGTGGCACAGCGTTCACTCCCATTGTGAATTACCCGGAAGTCGCCATTCTCGGCATGTCTCGCGGCATCAATCAGCTGGTGATGGAAGAGGGACAAATCGTCGAGCGACTGATGCTTCCGTTGTCGTTGTCGTACGACCATCGAGCAGTCAACGGGGCCGACGCGGCTCGGTTCATTGTGAAGCTATCAGGCAGCCTGACCAACTTCTTTGAACTTTTCTAAGTGCCGGTCAGCCGGTCCGTGCCGCCCTGCTCCTGTATTATCCTGACGCTGACTGAGTGTCTCTCAGCTTGATTGAAGGCCGGTCAACGGCTTTTTTGTACAGTATCCGTCAAAATCGCAGAGAATTGGCGGGAATTCTGAAGCCGAGCCGACCTGCGCTCGAATGCAGCCGTGTCAGCATTTTATCATGTGGCCGCGCGTCGCAGGAGGAATTGCGACGCCAACAAGATTTAGACGACCGAAATAGCACCGAAAGCACTGAACCATGGGCAAGCCAACTGGCTTCAAAGAGTTTGCTCGACAAGTCCCCTCGGACCGAGATCCGCTGCTGCGAATTCTGGACTGGAACGAGTTCCACGATCATATGCCCGAAGCCGCCTTGAAAACTCAGGGCGCGCGGTGCATGGATTGCGGTGTGCCGTTTTGCCATACGGGTGACATGATGGCCAATATGGCGTCTGGTTGTCCCGTCAATAACTTGATTCCTGAATGGAACGATCTCGTCTATCAGGGGCGCTGGCGCGACGCTTTGGACCGACTTCACAAAACAAATAACTTCCCGGAGTTCACTGGTCGAGTCTGCCCGGCGCCGTGCGAAGGCTCCTGCTGTCTCAGCGTGATCGAGCCGGCCGTCACGATTAAGAACATCGAATGCTCAATTATTGATCATGCGTTTGAAAAAGGCTGGGTGATTCCGGAGCCTCCCCAGCTTCGCACGGGGCGGAAAGTGGCGGTCATCGGATCGGGCCCTGCGGGTTTGGCCGCAGCAGCTCAGCTGAACAAGGCTGGGCACTGGGTCACTGTCTATGAACGTGACGATCGCGTGGGCGGGTTGCTGATGTATGGCATTCCCAACATGAAACTTGACAAGCACGAAGTTGTGGATCGTCGAGTTCGCATCATGGAACAGGAAGGGATCACTTTTTTTACCGGGACGACGATTGGAAAAGACGTTCCTGGTTCGCAACTGCTGGAAGATTTTGATGCTGTTGTGATTGCTACGTCGGATAACTGGCACGCCGCTTGCTCCGTTGCTGCCATGCA
>JANPHT010000600.1:0-6226 GCA_031424595.1 Planctomycetota bacterium | reverse complement strand
CGCGCAGTTCACGATAATAAACGATGATGTGCGTTGTCGTACTGATCGAGATAATCGTGACCAGAGAATTAAGCATTGAGCTGACCATGCTCAGTTGGGAGCCTGCAATCACGAGCAATGCTCGCGTACACACTACGGAGGCGATCACAATACCAACCGAAACCAGCACCCACCTTACGTTGCGAAAGATCAGCATCAGCATGGCGGAGAGAACACCAAGGGACGCAAGATAGAGCAGGTTGCCATCGCGTTCGACGAGATCGAACATATCCTGAATCTGGACCGCCTCACCTGCGACGGCAATCCGGGGATCAAACTGTTCTGCGATTTGGCGGATGCTTCGAATGGTTTCCACCCGCGGCACTGTGGCTTCGCTGCCTGGCCGGAGCTGAAGGACGATGGCTGTTGTTTCCTGGTCGGGGCCGATAAGAATACCGTTGAAAAGACTTAACATCGCGCGCCGAGTGTTGCGGTTACGAGGTGACTTCTGAAGAAATCTCTGCAGATCACGAGTGCGTGCCCCATCGACACCGGGAAGTTCACTGAAGGCCGCTGAGAGCTTTTGGATTCGCGCGTCGGCGACGGGCGATAATTCCGGATACTCGCCATCTGGATTCGACTGCAGAAGCCCAGGTTGATGCCACGCCACGATCACAAATTCATCGCCGCCAAAATCTTCTCTGGATTTTTTCAGCCACTGAATATCTCGGTTCTTTGCTGGAAAGAACGATTCAACCGTCTGATCAAAGGTTAGTTTGTTGGCGATTGGAATTGACACAAGCACAAGCAGCACAACTGCCAGCAACAGCCAGTTCCGGAAATCTATAAGTCGTTTCATGGGCATCCTTTGGGGAACAGCAGTGGATCGTAACCGATGGTTTCCGTCCCTGATACATTGGAAAATGCGGGCCGACGACTTCCTGCTCCGCCAGGAATCAATCCCTCTGTGCTGGTTTTTCTGATCAGCCGGGTTAAGCGGGCCGCGTCGCCCCGTCGTGTCAAATTTACAATCGTGTGGCGAGCAGGCACCGACCCGCAGGCAAATGGCAACCTAATGTTGAGAGATCCCCTCGTTCGCTTCGAACAGTGTGTCGCCAGGGAATGGTGACGCAGGCCAAATGCCCAACATTTGAATCCTCACTGCCACGACAGCAAATTAACAACAGCGTTCATTTTTCAGCCCTCCCGGCTCAGGCCAGGGATGCGGTTGCCGCACAAATCGTGAGGGGACATTTCATGGCTCGTAATACTTCGGGCTCATTGTTGGTTGTTGACGACGATCGTTACATTCAGGCAGCAATGGCCGACTATCTGCGAAGTCTGGGACATCGCACAGAAACCGCCTCCACCTGCGGTGAAGCGATGGAACGAATGGAGGAGTTCCCCTTCGAAGTGGTCGTCTGCGATGTGAATTTGCCGGACAAGGACGGCTTCCAGTTGCTTCAGTGGGCTCGCGAGAATTCGCCGGAAACTTCGGTGATCCTGCTCACAGGTTTTGGCACCATCGAGAGCGCCGTCGAAGCCATCCGAATGGGCGCCTTTGACTATCTGACAAAGCCTGTCATTGATGAAGAACTTCGATTTTCTATCGAACGTGCGATCGGTCAACGATCAATCATTGAAGAAAACAAGAAGCTGAAAGCTCAGTTGACTCAGCGTTATGGTCTGTCCAGCATCGTGGGCAAAGACTACAAGATGCTGCGGATGTTTGAGCTTATCGAGAGTGTCGCTGAAACCCGAACAACTGTTCTGATTCTCGGTGAGAGCGGGACAGGAAAAACGATGACCGCTCGGTCGATTCATCAACTCAGTAATCGGCGTGACAAGCCGTTTGTGGAAGTGGCGTGTGGTGCCCTTCCGGAAACGTTGCTGGAGAGCGAACTGTTCGGTCACGTGTCAGGGGCCTTCACCGGCGCCTCACACGATAAGATCGGCAAGTTTCTTCAGGCGGACGGCGGAACGCTGTTCCTCGACGAAGTTGCGACCGCTTCTCCTTCCTTGCAGGTGAAATTGCTGCGCGTTCTTCAGGATCGTGCGTTCGAGCCTGTCGGTGGCAATGTGACTCACAAGGTGGATGTGCGATTGGTTCTGGCAACGAACGAAAACCTTGAAGAGTGTGTAAAAAAGGGGACCTTCCGCGAAGATCTCTACTATCGAATCAATGTCATTACGCTGACTCAGCCACCGTTACGCGATCGCATTGGTGATATTCCTCTGCTGGCTGATCATTACCTGCAGATGTTCAACGAACAGACCGGACGAAAGCTTTCCGGCATTGATGAAATGGCGATGCAGGCTCTCCAGCACTATCACTGGCCAGGCAACGTCCGTGAGTTGGTGAACGTGATTGAACGAGCTGTCGTGCTCTCTCGCGATACAAAGATTACTCCTGCGGACCTGCCTGAGAAACTCTTTGCGAATCAGGAGCATCGAGCCAACATTGAGGCCCATCTTGGGGGAGCATCGCTGAAGGCTGCGTTGACGGAGCCGGAACGTCACCTGATCATTCAGGCCCTGGAAACAAGCGGCTGGAATCGACAGAAAACGGCAAAGACCCTTGGCATCAATCGTACGACGCTCTACAAGAAGATGAAACGTTACGAGATTGACTTCGAATCAGTCTACAAGCACGTGTAAGCCGGTTGAACCCGGATCTGCTGAATGCGATCCGACTGTGCTCCACAAGCTACCCGCCAAAAGGCCTCTGCCGCGTGTTCTGCGTTGCCGGGGCTTTTTTTGTTGACGTCTGGAGCACATGGGCTTAACGGAAAGCGATACACTGTTGTGTGTACTGAAGGTGATTTCCCCCCAACGGCAAATCACTCGCGAGCCGCTTCGAGCAACCTGATCCAGGGAGCGACGTAATGCCCGTTGTCATGGAACGTGCGTCCGCTCACCAGATTGCCATCAATCACACACGGTTCATTCACAAAAATCCCGCCGCAGACCTCCAGGTCAAACCGGCATTTTAAGACCGTCGCCATTCTGCGGCCTCGAACGCAATCTGCGTAAGCCGGGATTTCCACACCGTGACAAACGCTGGCAATAGGTTTGTTCGTCGCAAAGAAATACTTAGTAGCCCGGACCAGATCTTCGTCGTAACGAATGTATTCTGGCGCGCGCCCCCCGGAGAACATGATTCCGGCATACTCTTCTTCGCGAATGTCGCGAAAGGCAATGTCGGCTTCAATACTGTAGCCTTCCCATTCCCTGGTGATTGTCCAGCCAGCTTTCACTTCGTGCAGGACCATCTGGTAGCGACGTTTTTCGGGAGCCGCGACGACAGGCACAAAACCGGCTTCCATCAATCGATAGTAGGGATACATCGTATCCAGGGTCTCGGTCGCATCGCCGACTATGATCAGAACTTTATTACTGGAGGACATGGAACGAATTCTTTCAACGGATTCAGCCTTATGGGGACAGGCGGACAAGGTAAGTCGGTATTTCGGTAAGTCGATGGCCAGGCTTCAATTCTTCAGCCGTTCCGCAAGATAATCACGCGCCTTGTTGATCTCCACGGTCACCTCCGCCGCAGTTTCGAGAATCGGAATGCCACGTGGAACCGGATGCATAAAAATCTCCGTCCAGCCCTGATACTTGATATCGACGAGGGCCTTCAACAACGGTCCAAAATCCAATGGGCCTCTTCCCGGCAATTGCAGCAGTTCCTGCTCCTTCGGGAGTTTGGTCATGCAGCCATCCCCGTGCTGCCAGGCGTAAAACATGCAAATGCTGCTGCCGATTTCTCGGATCAATGCCGCCAGCTGTTCCGCATCTTGTGGCAAATGATAAGGAGCCAAAGCAACTCCCAGTTGCCTGGATGGTGTCAGTTCGTGCAGATATCGTAGTGAGTCAGCCGATTCGAAAAGATCGTTCGCATGATTCTCAATCGCAATCGTGACGCCATTCTCTTCAGCGACGGCAAGATGTGGCTTCATTTTCTCCACAAAGGCTCCGACCGCCTTCTTCAACTCCGCACCAGTGAGTCCCTTCTGACCGTTGCCTGCGGTGATAATCAGCGAGCAGCCCAGTCGTTTCGCCAACTGCATTTCTTCCTGCAGCTTAAACGGGCCCAGCGGATACTGCGTCAGGCAGCCGACTTCCACGCCGTGGGTTGCCAGCATTTTCTGGAAAAGTTCTTCTCCAAGATCCTGTAATTGCTCACGCTGATTGCCATGTCGCTTCGGCCAAAGATCAATATGCGAGGCGCCACATTTAGAGACTTCGGGCAGGATTTCTCCAATGTACATGTAGCCATACATGCAGGATGCCACGATGTACTTCAACTGAAACTCGTCGATGGGGACGTTTGCCCTTAAGGGCGTGGAATTAGCCAGCAGAGAAGCACCGCAGGCAGCGCCTGCGGTGCCAAAAAATGAACGGCGACTGATATGTGACATGATCGAAGCCCAATCTGTTGATTAGCAACCTGGTAGTGATCATTCCGCCAAACAAGTTCGATGCGATCGATGATATGAGCAGACAGATGGCAACTGTGTCAGGGATTTCGAGCGACAGTCGCTTTGGGAATCGCTTCGCACATTTGTAGTGCCAAAAGCGGATAGGCCGTACCGCTGTACGTGATAAAGTGCCAGGAATCCGTGTTCAGCGAACGAGTCCACCAACGACCAGATTCCTGCTGGTTCACTTTCAGCCACGCGATACCTTTCTGCAGTCGAGCATCATCGGCGCTAAGCCCTGCTTCTCGCAGAACGATCACTGCCAGACCTGTCATATGACCGTCGCTGGGAGGATCAGCGAACTCTGTTTCTGATTTGAGTTTCTCCGCCCGATTACCACCGCCCCAGGCTTCCGGTGCCGCAAAAGTACGAATCGACCAACCGCCGTTTTCGCGCTGGTGCCTGAGTATCATGTCGATCAATTGCTGCTTCTTCTCCATTGGCAGGAGGTCACTCATCCGGCTGTTGGCCCACAATAACAGAGTGCGACTATAGTCATGAGCGGGCTGTTCGGTCCGCAGGTAATTCTTGAGTCGCTCGACAGACGCTTTGAGTCCGTCGCTGCCGGACGCTTCCACCTTCTGCAACCACCCCGGAGCGGTCGCAGAAGCGATGGCCGCGACGGTTGCTTCATGGTAGGCGTCAGATTCGAACGGAGGCCAGCAATCGAGCGATCCCCAGGTGCCGTTGTCGTTCTGGATCTCAAACATCAGTTGCAGCGCTTTTTCCGTGTCCGCAGACAACGTCCTGGAAACGTGCGCATCCCATTCGGCAAGACCAGCTGCGATATAAATCACCTGCGCCGGACGAGTTGCCTGTTTGAGCCGATCACGCTTTTCTTCCTGAAGATCAGCCAATGCGGTCAGAAAGAACTGTCGCGTGTCCTCCGGAGGCCTTCCCAACGACAGGCTCAGCGCCGGGCGAGTCACCATATAGGTGCCGTTTGTATGACAGCAAACGCATTTCTTTTCTCCGCTCCACGCCACAGAACCATCTTCAAGGTACTTTTGAGCCAGTTCCACTGAGACTTCCGTCCGCTTCGGTTCTTTAGCGGATGCTTTTGGAATGGTGATCTGCTCAAACTTGTACTGATATTCCTCGGCTTTCAAGCTCACTGAAAACACGGCAAGACCGAACGCCGCGCAGCAAGCCAGTGCAGTGAATCGACAGGAGAGTCTATGCGTTTGCACCATGGCCTGACTTTCTTTAAAGATGACTACGAAGCGACGTACCAAAGCATAACGCGGAAACGATCGAAGAATAACAGATCGGCTATTCAAGAATTCGAAGACACGATGGACTCTGAATCTCGATCGGAGTGCCGCTGCTCGTCAGACGGTTGGACTCTGAATGGATACGAAATAGAGCGACGTTATTGCCCTGCATGTTGGCACACAACAGTAAAGTGCCATCCCGGGTGATTGCGAGATTCTGAGGCCCCTTGCCGACACTCGGCACTATTTCAATAAGACTCAAGGTGCCATCGTCGGCAATCTGATAAGCGGCAATACTATCGTGACCTCGGTTTGTGCCGTAGAGGTATTTGCCGTCAGGTGTGATTTTCAGATCGGCGGTATGACTCAACCCCTTGAAATCACCGGGGAGCGTCGAAACCGTTTGACGCTCAATGAGCTTTCCGGTGTCAGGGACAAAGTCGAAGAGTGTCACCGTGTTCTTCAGTTCGTTGATGACATACATGAACTTGCCATTGGGATGGAACGTCAAATGTCGCGGGCCACTGCCTGGAGTAGTTCGCACAAACG
>JANPHT010000599.1:0-4025 GCA_031424595.1 Planctomycetota bacterium | reverse complement strand
CAAAAACGGAACGGCAGACGCGAAAGCCTGCCTTAGCAGAGAACTTTCTGCCTCTCACCAACAAAACATCCAGCGTTTATCGGCCTTGGGCGGAAAGAAGTCGAGCAATCTAGCGAGTTTAGGCCTCGTAATCAATGCTGTGTCGCCCATTTCGCTCCCTGGATTCCCAGGAACAGCCACATCCGTCGTCTTTTTACCGCAGTTTAGGCAGCACAGATCCACCAAAATTTTGGGTCAAAACAAGTTTCTGGGTCCTTGATCGCCCCGATGCAGACCAAAGTAGGTGAGCCGATACATCGAAAGACGCAGTATGGGCTGACACAGGCTTTAATCGGTAATCTAGGCAAAGAGACCGGATAGTGACGGGTTGGATCGGAATGCCGCCCGCGACCGTCCGCGACTATCAGAAATGTCTGTGCCACATGCGACAGCGAATCCGATAACTCCAATTGAAGGAATAAGGGCTGACGGGTCCTGAATCGTCTTGTCAGGGACGGCAAGCGGACGCAGGGACGACACTCGACAGCACAATTTTTCACATGACCAACCGCTGGGCACCCTTCCGCTAGCAAGGATGCCGGCTGATTGGCGCCAGCGGCATGTGAGATTCCTCCCCGGCTGAATGGATTCTTTCTTTGGGGGCATCGTCAAGATGAAGTCGCCTTTCCTGAGGCTTGTTAAAGCCGTTTGCTTTGTCGTTGCAATTCCTATTTTCTTTATTGACGCTCACGCTCAGGTCGTTCCTGGAACCGGGATGAAGCTGAATCAGGTGGGAGACGATTTTGAAGATGAGAATTGGAAATGGGTACCGAACGGAGCAAAAGCCAGTCGAGAGCAGGATGAACAGGTACGTTCTCCAACCGGGTTTTCCAGCAATCGCCGTTGGTTCGAAAGCCCGAAACGCGGGATGCCCGACCACATTGTGAGAGTTCCGACCCCGGAAGGCGGCTTACCAGGCAGTTCAGGATCGCTGAAGATTCAGACATTGAACTCAGGTGTTCCTGGTCAGACTTCGTACAAAATGGAGCAGGATGACTTGATCATGGCCTGCTCGTCCAAAGTGGGTGCGATTTCCGCCGGTCGCAATCCTAATTGCGTGACCAGAATCTGCTTGCCTCCGTTCGACCAGTGGGAGAATCGTTCGGGTTCTCACTTTGGCTACCGAATCGACTTGAAGACGACCATTACTGAGTCGGAAAAGAAGTTTTTGTTCACCACGACGAAGAGAAAGCAGGAGGACTACTGGCCGGGCTACTTCATCGAATTTCACAGCAGCCACGATGGCCGCTTTAAGGAAGACGAAGCGATCCTTCTGATTCGCGGCAACAACCTCGGACATGAAGTCAAAAGCCTGAAACTTTCGCCTGGCTGGTGGACGCTGGGAATGTCAGTCACCGGTGATGGCAGAGTGCACTATTATGGAAAACAGGGTATCGAAAACCTCACAGCTGCTGACCTGCTCTATTCCAGCTTTCCTTATGGCTATCAGGCTGAGTACTTTGCCACACATTTCTTCAATTCGTGCAATCAGAATGACGGAAAGTCTTGGTCGACTCCAATCATCATTGACGACCCTGCGATCTATACAACGCGATAGTGATCGTGACGAAGGTGAATCATTTCTGGCCACCTGGCCATTCAAGTCAGCTCGTAAACACGCTGCGAGCTGACGGAAACACAGGAAGTGTTCGTTAGAGGGGATCCTCCTCGGTCTCCAACGACGATCCGATGCGCCGGGGCTGGCATGTCTTGACATGCCAGCCCCGGTTCGCATTGATGCGATCAGGAAAACAAACACGTTTGGGGTCGCGGCGTATTATTGGTCAATGACTGTTCTCGCTGAGCCACGCTTTTCATCATCCGGTTCCGCCATGGCCCCCAAGTCGGTGATTATTCGGTCAAGCCAGCGGGAAGGGTGAGTTCAATTAACTGTTCGCCTTCTGTAACCGTGAATTGCACATGTTCCTGCGACTCTCCTGCAGTGGCCTGATACGTTGAGCCAGTCCTCAGATGGGCCGTCAGGTGGTCATTTGCATCAAATCGATCATCCTTCGATTTGCCTTCGAAAACAATCGTGCCCGATTCTTCAGCAACGCGAACCGGTACGGACCTTCGCCGTCCGCGACCTGTCTCGGTCACGCTAAAACGCACCGTGCCCTGCCCTTCCGGAACCGGTTGCCTCAGAGACGTGTATCGATCCGTGACATTCACGGCAAAGACGTCGTGAACTTCACGAGCCCAGACCATAGGGAATGACTGTCCGTTGCGGCGGAACGTAACGGCGTAGATTGCATGCAGTCGATGATCTCGCTGTGCTTTCGATGCTCGATCAATAAACCACGCTGCGTTCAGTTCTTTTCCACTTGGCTCGCACGCGCCCGTAAAGTGCCAGCCGTTATCCCAGACTTCGACCCATGTGTGGTTGCCGCTGTTGTCCGACCAAAGTGGGGTACCGACGATTCGAGCCGGAATTCCTACTGCGCGACAGGCATCCACAAGAAGGATCGACAGGCCGGTGCAGGAAGCCAGGCCGGACTCCATGCTTTCAAAGGGGCTCTGATCCGCCTTTTTTCGACCCGTGGAGTACTTCACTTTCAGCGATGGGAAGACCTGCTGATTCAATAGGGCTGCAGCCTCACCCGATGTCCCGGCACGGTTAATCTGCGGAGTGAACCGTTCATAAAAATCCTTACGCCACTGATCTCGGTGTTCGTTGACGCTGGCGTAAGGCAGAAGGCAGTCCAGGAAAACGTCCTCAGGCACGGAATCTTTCCAGGCCGCCTTATTAAACGCCAGCCACGTGAGCTGGCTGTTGGACAACAGGAATTCGGAGGTCAAAGATTGGAGATCACTGTCCGGCATGTTGCTGACAAGAAACTTCATGCCAGCCTTTTGTTCGGCCGGAGCTTCCTCAATCGCCCTCTCAAGTTGCGAGCGGTTTTCACCTGCTCGCTGAAGAGCCTGCTGTAATTCAGCATCATCGGCGTAGCCGCGATCAAAAATGCTGACCAGCACGAAGGAATAAACAATCGCCCTCAGGAACACATTTAAACAAAATGGCATATCCAGGCTCCGACATTAAAAACCGTGACCATGGCGCAGAAATACAGGCTGCCGGCAGATTATCGCGAGCTCGGCCGAGCCTCAGTGTAGGCGACCTATCCATGACGAACCACACAAAAAGCATTACACTGCTTCCTTGTTGGTTCTGGAATGGCATTCAGTGACAGAACCTCCCGTGTTGCTCCAAACCTTTGATTCAGGATTTCAGACTGCTTCATGACTGCAAATCTCACCGATGCACAACAAGAAGCGGTGGAGCACTTTGAGGGGCCGCTGATGGTGCTTGCCGGGCCTGGGTCGGGCAAGACGCGAGTGATCACGCACCGCATTTCGCGATTGCTGCAGCGAGGTGTCGCGCCGGAAAATATTCTGGCCCTGACATTCACAAACAAGGCCGCTCGGGAGATGCAGGAGCGAGTCGAGCGACTGCTGGGCGGGCTGCGAGTTCGTGTCAGTACGTTTCATCGATTCTGCTCCCGTATCCTGCGGCGTTTTCCTGAGCACGTTGGTCTCAAGAATAACTTCACCATTCTCGATCACAATGATCAGGTGTCGATCGTGCGACACATCATGAAGGAAGAAAGGCTCGACGGCGTCTTTCATGAGCCCGGGCGAGTTCTTGGTCGTATCAGCCGGGCACGCAATGATATGATTACGTCAGAATTGTTCCGGCAGCAGTTTGAACAGCGAGTCGGTAATCCACTCGACGCAATCGTGTACCAGGTTTTTCCACTTTATGAAGCCCGGGTGAAACAGCAAAACGCGGTTGATTTTGACGACTTATTGCTCCATGTGGTCAATCTGCTGGAGGAAGATGTCCATATTCGTGAGCAACTGGATCAGTATTTCCGATTCATCCTTGTTGACGAGTATCAGGATACAAATTTCGCACAGTATCGTATCGTTCAGGCCATGTCACAGCTGTATCGAAATCTCTGTGTGACGGGAGATCCGGATCAGTC
>JANPHT010000598.1:0-21138 GCA_031424595.1 Planctomycetota bacterium | reverse complement strand
TTCGCAGTTCTTCCAGACTCTTGGTCTCGCTACACTACTCCCTGTCACTCCGGCCGCTTAACCAACCGAATCGCCGTGTACGGACCCGTACGCACGGTGATGTGGGAGGGGAAAAGCCGAAAGGCTTTCCCCTATCCCGATGATTGCGATGTCATCCCAGAACATGGGTCAGAAGCTGAGATGGATTAGCGGCGGACTGAAAATCCGCAGACGAGGATTCGAACACCTCCTGACCCGCTCTGCGCACCCCGTGCGCGCACAATATGGCCCGTTCGACTTCTGGTGAGGTTGCCAGCCTTTCACGCTGGTTAGGTTGGGTTCGAATCCCACACGGGTCACTGACAATTCTGGGAAACCAGCAACCATCACTCAATATTCAGCCCGGTGGTCCAACGGTTGAAGACGTCGATCTGATAAGGCGGAAACGAAGGTTCAACTCCTTCTCGGGCTATTCAACGGAGATCAAACAATGTTCCGACGACAACGGCATGAACAGGGTTCCGGTCGCGGCGAGATCCACTCATTATTCTACAGGCACTGTAAACACGTCATAAAGAATCTCACCGAAAGCGACGTGGAACTGTATCACGGGAAAATGATGGGCTTTTGCCTTGGGCAAATGATGATGTCGTCATTCGCAATCAACACGCCGTTACGCTTGCGATCGCCTTTTTCCGATTTGATACTCAACTGCTTTTCCAACGTGAGCTTACTGATCTGTTCTGCAAGCATTGTCTTAGTCGCAGGAGTCACATTTGCCACCAGATCGAAGAATTTGCCGAACGGTACGCCGTCTTTGAACGGATATTGTCGGCGCGGAAGTTCTTCCTGAAACGCGGCCTCCGTTTGATCGACGGCGAGTGAATCGAAATTGAATGATTGATGCCTACCCCATAGATTTACGTCCTTCCCAGGATCGTACCCAAGCATTGAGAACCCCGCCCGGCCGAAGTGTTGGCAATGGTTCTTGAGTTCCCAATGCAACTGGACCATCACGTCCCGAGCCTTTGAACCACCGGAGAAGCTAAGCAGGGATGTTGCAAATGTTTGTCCGCAACGTGGGTTAACATTTCCGAAACCTGAGGATAATTTCCTCCCGCTGGAATCAAAATCGACATCAATGATGAATAGTATGAGCGCCCAATCGGGGCGATGAGGTTGCCGCCATCGCTCCATTGGCAGATGTCAACGGTGGCTCTTTACTGAGTTTGCCTGCAGGTGTGTTTTCAGTCTCTGAATATATTTTACCGCTGTCTGAAGAGGCACGTGTGAGCATGTACTCTGGACTGCTGACATGTACCAAGGTTCCGTCTCAGTTTACGGAAGCGTAGTCCGACATGGCGAACACTGAGGTACCATGCTCTCCAGAGGCATCTGGGCAGAGGAATCTTGAAGACTTCCTCGGTCGCGACACAGCAGAGTCACTGAGCTCAACGCAGCGACTAAATCGTCGGCTGCTCGAGGCGGACCAGTTTCTGACAGCGGTGGCCTCATGCGATACAGCTCCACTCCGAATCGCGATTGTCAGTTTGCTCTTCAATTGGCCGTCAACCGGAGGCGGAATTGTTCACACGGCGGAACTCGCGGAATTCCTGACGCGCGAGGGGCACAATGTCTGCAATTTTTTTGCGGCCTATGAGCCGTGGTCAGTGGGCAATGTCAATGCGGCTTTGCCTTACAATTCCTGCGCCATTCAATTCGATGAGATGGGCTGGAATCGTGACAACGTTGAAGCAGCCTTCAGGAATGCGTTAGAGGATTTTCATCCGGACGCTGTCGTCGTCACCGACAGCTGGAACTCCAAAGGCCTCCTCGCCAAAGCCGTCTCGAAGTTCCCGTACTTTATCCGTCTCGCTGCCATGGAATGCATCTGTCCTTTGAACAATGTGCGACTTCTGGCCGACCGTGAATATGGGATCCGGCAGTGCCGTAAATCGCAATTGTCCACACGCCCAGCATGTGTGGAGTGCGTGAGAGCCAATACGCATCTCTCTGGTTTTCTCCATAACGCTGAGCGATCGCTCGTGGATTTTGGCAGCGAACACTTCTACTCCGAACTCCGCGCGGCATTTGCGGAGGCCGAAGGCATCCTTGTCGTCAACCCGTTGATTGGAGCGCTTTGTGAACCTTATTCGAAACAGGTGCATGTGATCCCCAGCGGATTTGATCCGCAACGATTCGAGAATCTTCCTGAGCGTGAATTCGGCTCCTGCGGGATTCGGCTGCTGTTTGCCGGTGTTGTCGAAGAGTTAATGAAGGGCTTTCATGTGCTGTTCGAGGCCTGCTGCCGGCTGTGGCAGGTTCGGCAGGATTTCGAACTATGGGTCACAGCAGAGTCCACAAACTTTGAGGCACCGTTCCTTCGAAGGAAAGGCTGGAAGAACCAGACGGAATTGCCCCTGCTGATGGCCGAGTGCGATCTGGTGATTGTCCCGACGATTGCTCAGGAAGCGCTGGGACGTACAGCCGTGGAAGCGATGGGTGCGGCCCGGCCTGTGATTGCCAGTCGATTGGGAGGCTTGCCATTCACGGTCGTCGAGGGATCCACAGGATTGTTGTTTGAGCCTGGCGATGTGGCAGAACTGGAGTCTGTCATCCAACGGCTGATGTCCAGTCCGGAGGACTGCCTGAAGTTCGGTCATGCGGGACGTCAGCGGTTTCTGTCAGAACATACCTGGGAGCATGTGCTCGCCACGAAGTATCGACCCTTGTTTTCCGGCCTGAGGAAGCGAACATGAAAGTCGCGATCGTCTTTGACAATCGTCCGCGTCCCGAGACGACCGGATACTATTGTCGGCGAGCTTTGGGAAAGCTGGTCGATGTCGAACACTTGTTGCCAGAGGAACTGACACTGATCGATCCATCGATCTTTGATCTGTTCCTGTTCATTGACGATGGCCTCGACTACGAGATCCCGGCTCATTGCCGTCCACGGGCCGTATGGGCCATTGATACTCATATCAATCTGTCGAGGTGTCTCACGCGCTTTGGCGATGCGGACTTTCTGTTTGCCGCCCAGAAAAACGGGGCTCAGACCCTGCAGGACATGCTCGGACGACCTGTCACATGGCTTCCTCTCGCCTGTGATCCCCGGATTCATCGGCCAGTTGTCGGTGAACGTCCGGCTCACGATGTCGTTTTCGTGGGACACATCCTCGGTGCGGAACGCATCCGTCTGCTGGAAGAAATCGTCCGTCGCTATCCCTCCAGCTGGATCGGACAGGCCGTGTTTGGCGAGATGGCACGGATGTACTCGCGGGCGCGCACGGGGTTCAATTGCAGTGTGGCGGATGATCTCAACATGCGTTTGTTCGAGATTCCGACCTGTGGAATTTCGCTCGTTACAAACCACATCGTCGATAATGGGCTCGAAGAATTATTCGAGATCGGCAGGCACCTGCTCACCTATCGCACGGAACAGGAACTCTGCGTTCCAATACTGTCCGACTGTTACTGATCCTGTATGTAAACGATCGTTTACATTCTGCGGTGTCTGTCTGACAGATCTCACCGAGCTCGGAAACGTCGCTTTCGGGGCGATGTCCGCAAAAAATGGTGCAGTGATGCTATGGGGAGGCTTTTATGCAAATGTTTCCGCGCCCACAGGACAGAACCCTCGAGGATTCGACAAGATTGAAGAAATTCAGTCGGCGCTGCTCGGGTACATCTTCCGACAATCAAAGGGCAAGCTCTGTGATGTTTTGACTCAGCCGAGGAGCCTTGATCCCGGAGCGGTCGAGCAATTAGTCAAAGATCTTCGCGAATTCAATTCGAATCGTTTGCTGATCTTAGTGGGCGATGTCCTCAAGAGATGGGACGCCACGCCAGCTGGAAAGGCACTCGGAGATTGGGAACGGGCGCTTCGGGCAACCCTGAATCGTATTCAAATGAAACCGCCAATTGATAATATGGCAGATCCCAAAGCAAAGCACTGTGGGCCTTGCAAACACAAGCCGAACTTCGGTGACATTTCAATTGGCGAAGATGGTAACGTGAGTTTTCCAATGGGTGTTATTCTTGAGTGATTCGCTGAATCAGAGATGTGTTCCAAATGGGCCGCCGACACGCTGCAATTCTATTTTTCGTCGTTTTGTGCGCTGGCGCGGCCGTAATATCTCGATGCGTTTATGTGGGATCGTTGAAAACGGCAGGGTTCGTAAGTAGTGGCGCGCACGTATATTCGCTTGTCCAATCGGGTGACGGCACGCATCTGTCTCTATATCGGAGTGGCGTGCTCATGATGAACTATGAGCTACCCTCAAAACCGGTCGATATCGCCATACTTCCCGAGAGGCGGCGAATGTTCTTCGTCTCTGACGACGGTGTCTTATGGACAGGGGGATTTGACTCAAAGACGCTTACGAACGTCAGCTGGAAGTATCATGTCCGAAGTATTGAAGCCGTAGACGAGGTCGGTATCCTCTATCTCACCACGTATGAGGAAAACCCTGACGGCACTTACTCTCACAATAGGTATTATGAGTGCAAAATAGAGCCGAATGGAACACTGTCGACACCCGTCACCTTGGAGGCTCCTGGAAAAGAGATTCGAGATCTGACTGCTTCATATGAACACGACACGATGCTCGTGGTCTGCAGTACGATGAGATGTCGGTTCCATTCAATTGCCAGTCATGCGATTGTGGATGTTTATGACCTCCCGGCCGTCGAATACCGAGCAGGTATTGTGCTCGGACGTGACCGCTGTGTGCTGATAACCTGGGACAACGATTTGGTTCATGTCGCTCGTACAGTCGATAATCAATTCCCATGGAGTATTCAAAAAGTGGCATTCTTGCCTGTGGAGGAGCGGGTTTGCTCATGGGCAATTTCGCAGAGCGGCATCGTTGCTGCGCTTACTCTTGATGGAAATGTTTACCTTGGGTCGATTGCGTTAGGTGCTACTCCGAAACGAGTTGCGAAAGGGATTTCAGACGACGATTTGCTTATGTTTTATGATGAAGCCCTTTACGCGGTTGGTCTTGGCATTGAAAAGATCGAAACGACGCGATGAATATGGTGTCATCGAAGCCGTACGGAGTAGCACACCACACTCAGCAATAACGACATTGGATGCAGGTCGGCCCAGCGAAATCCGATCGGGTCACGAGTATCGCTCAGTTACGATGCGGCCAGCCAGACGCAGGTGATTCAAGGTAGTTCAGCGGAAGCGACTTTGCAGCAGCTCGACTACCGATACGACTATGCGGGAAATCGAAATGTTTTGATCGAAGACGGCGGGGGCCCAGGATCGAGACCGAGGAGCATGAGATGGTGACAATCACGAAATACGTGTGGGATCCGGTGAACGACTGTGTTCTGGCGGAGCTGGATGAGAACAACGTCACCAAAGTGGTTTACACGAACGAAGCCCGGCCGTATGGCGGTGTTCTGAGCCAGCGTCGCGGCTCAGTCTCTCATTACCATCATCATGATGCCTTGGGTTCGACACGTTTCCTGACAGACAGTTCAGGCAATGTCACTGACACGTACGAGTACGATGCGTGGGGAAACAGTGTGGCCTCAACAGGCACGACCGTGAACCCCTACCGCTCGGTGGGAAAATACGGCTATCAGACAGATGCAAGCACAGGACAGGTTTACGTCAGAGCCAGAATGTATATGCCAACAATCGCAAGGTGGACCAATGCCGATCCTTTTGTGAGGGAAAGTAGCCCGCGTGTTTATGAGCAAGCATTCAATTCCCAGCGACTGAGCGACTATTCGAACGAAATGCCGCAGACGAAGGACGCGGAGGCTTTGTCCCGCACGCAAATGAGTCCGTATCGATGGGGCGATACTGCTGGCGGCTACCTTTTGGATCACGGCCCTCCTTCAGTCAGCGCGAGGCTACCTCTATCTCAGCCAGCCATTAGGCAGTGGATGACTACTACGATTATGTCCCACTACGCAAACTCGCTCACGGGCTCCACATTATTTTCAGAGCTTTACAGCAGCATATCCTCACGAATGTCGCTTTTAACAAGTGGCATTGCCGCAAACCGAGGCAGCGTTAATACTCTGCTTTCTCCCATGCAAAGCGGCGGCTACCCGTTCATTCCGCCGTTTCCCAATGTGCCAAACATTCCACAGCATATTGCCATCGCAAACTGCAGGATATGGGCCGCTATAGAGCGGCGACGCGACCAAGACTGGCAGCTGGATATTCCGAAGTGCCCCTGCCATCTGGATTGTCTTAATCCTGCAATATGGGATACACCCACACCAATCGCTACTCACCCGGGCGCTGACGTATGCACAAGAACGCTCAACCCTATGGCAAATCCGCTCAAGCCGTGCATTTCAGGGCAGCAATGCTGCTATGCAGCCCGCCATTTGATTACAAGTGGACCCGGTGCCGGCACACCTGATCGGACCAGTCCAATCCCAGTTGTGCCTTGTGCAGCGCAGCATTATCTCGAGGACGTAAATCCATATTTGTGGTGCAAGGCAGCTGGCCTGTTGTCACTATATCTGGAGCTGCGCACTCCAAACAATGGGAATGGCTGCGAGCCCTGGGCGACTTGATGATGTACTGTTTCGAGAGTTAGTCGACGTTCACAACCACTGACGATATCCCGACCTTAACGCGGATTCATCGATGGCCCTGTCGTGCGCGTGCCAGTATCTCACCTATTTTGTTTCATAGGAGCGCAACATGTCACCAATTGTGCGAATGTGTAGTGGGTTATGGCACCCTAGATATCTGGCTGTGTTTACGCTGTATGGTACTGTGCTTGTCACCGTCTTGTTCGCGAAGGCTGACGAAGCGACTCCAGTTCAATCAGAACTGAAGGTGATTTTCTCGAAGGATGCCGTTCCTGCGGCACGCATGGCTGTACTTGCCCAGTTCTGGCAGGGTGCATCTCCTGACAGCAGTTGTTTGCTGCCACATGTCGGCGCGCTTTCGGAACTGATTCGAGATGAAACTGAGCCACTGGAGCTGCGAGGTTCTGCCGTGCATGCACTAGGTGCGATTATCCACCAGATCGACTCGCAGGAGGCAGAGCTGGCCATTGTATCGGTCATGCAATCGGCAGAGTGTCACATCGACATTCGGCAGACCGCCGCTCTGGACGTGGCCTCGGTCCCGTTTCACCATGTGTCCGTGGACATTGACGACATTATTGATGTGATTATCGACGAGCGGCAAAGTCAGGAATCGTTGTGTGAGGCAATTGAGTCGTCTGCTGCCGTCATTGTAGCACACCCGAGGGAGACGCGTGAGTTAATTCGTCGAATGCTGCTTATTGCCTGCGACAGTTCGCAGCCTGATGCTGTGCGCAAATCGGCTTTGCAAGTAATCGTTTTGTCCGTCGAGTTGTTTTCGCGGAACGAAGAACGAGTATTGACCGTCTCAGTGTCTCGGTACTTGCGAAATACGTGGAGTACGCCGACACTGTCCGACGATATGCGGATCATGTGCTACCTGCTGCATGCCGCCGTCCTGAGCGTATCGCCGCATACCACCGCCAACGCCGTATTGACTGATGATGATCATTCGCTGATATCAGCCCTCGTGTCACATGTAGTGGACCAGTCAGCACCGGAATCGTCGAGAAGCGAGGTCCTGCGTGTGTTGAGGGAAGCCCGACGCCCTTTGGATGACCGGCAAGTTGTTGAGATCGCATCCGTCCTTTTTCAAGACGGCAGCACGTCACTGCATTCGGAGATCCTAGAGTTGCTTGCTGAAGGGAAAAGTGCGTCAAGCGCGGCTTTGCCGCTGCTCGAAAAATATTTAACCTCGACTGCGCTGAGTAAGATAATGCGGGAGTCTGGGCTGAAAACGATTGATGCAATTGACAACTCGTGTCGGCATTAAGACACAAAATGTCCGCGGCTGTGCATTCTTGTCACGACGGCAGTGGAAATGGTGTGAGCGGCGGCCGATGGCCTGCTCCCCAAAAGCTGATCCGGATGTTATGAGAGTCTCATCAGGCCTGAAGAGGCGAGGAGAGACTCGATGTCGAAGAGGCGAAAGTGTCACAGTGTGGAGCAGATCGTGCGGAACCCGCCGGCAGGGGGTGCTCTGACGTAGTCGATTTGGCCGGAGTTTTCTTGCACAACCACACTGTCAATGTGGTCCTCCAGGACTTGCAGGTAGTAATGGTTGGCGACGGTTTCACTGTTCCCCATCCATTCGCAAACGGTCTTCCGAGGGATGCGTTCCTCCAGTTCTGTTTGACGTGAAGCACGCAGGTTGTGGAAAATCTTCGGCCAAATCGGCAAACCTGCTGAAAGGACCGCCTGACTCATTCGCTTCCGCAGGCTCGCGTCACTGAAGTGACGGTACCGCTGGAACAGGAAGCGTCGCCGGATTCGGTTGCAACTGCTCGAAGCTGTCGTATCGCTGCCGGGACCTCCGGGAACAGGGGAATCTCTCGCGTTCGCGTTCTCGTCTTCACTGCAGGTAAAGAAACTCGCTGGCGCTCCCAGTCAACATGCTGCCACTGCAGAACAAAAGGCTCTGATGGTATCCGGAGCCCGCCCCAGCGGCTCAGGGCGACGATGGCTCGCAGCTCCACAGTAAGCGTCCGAGGAACCCATTTTGATCTGCGGCGGTCAGTTGACGGCATTGTCGGCGGGGCGGGTGTCAGTGGGGCGGCGGCAGTTTTGTTGCGGCTTTTTTGGCGGTCGTCGCGTTTGCGGTTGGCAAGCTGGCGAGCTTCTTCCATGCGATACACCAGCACGTCAGCGGGATTCGCGGCAGCCCAGCGGTCCGGCCGCAGTGCCGTCAGAGACTCTTCCGGAAGCTGTCTGGCCAGAGACATGCCGAGTTCACGAAATTCGGGCCCGGACAGCTTTGACGCCTCCGTGAAGTCCGGAGTATCGACTCCGCACTCAGCGCACAACGATGACAACTTCAGCAGCAGATCACGCACATACGCGAACGGCTCAAGATGATGCCGCTTGGCATCCGCCATGATCGTGCAGAGCACCGAGGAATGCGGCCGCTCTTCGTTGTAATGCCGACTCCAGACTCGGCACACATAGTCGAGATGTTTCTCAGCCACGATGACAAATCTGTTCAGGCACTCGCACTTGAGGGTCTGAATGAATCGCTCCACGTGTGCCCGCAGATTCGGTGACATCGGGACCGTCCGTTTGATTTCCACACCGCTGTTTTGAACACCTCGTCGAATTGTCCACTGAATTTTGCGTCGTTGTCCCGCATGAGGTATTCCGGCCCAAGGCCCAGCTGTTTTCACGAGCCAGCTTCAGCACCAATTCCCGGATGTCATCCGGGGCAACAGTTTGAGTCTCGGTGGCAATTGGAGTTGACGATTTGGTGTAAACAGATACTCTGTCAATCTATGAGGGGGGGAATTTTGAATCCCCTTGCTGTGTTGCCGGGCAGATTTGTCTCACCGATTGAGAGTCGCCTGTATTCCGGCAGCCACACGGGTCATCTGATTAAGAGGGTGGGAAAGCTGCACGAAGAAGGAGAGTCTAGTGCCATCATTGCTTCCGTGTGCCTGCTGTCGTCCGGGGATGATCAATCCGAAGGGCGCGATCGTGTCGGTGTCCGGGATCAAGAACAATGATTACTTAGGCGACTGCAACACCTGTCCTGCAATCAACGGCGTGTACATGCCTCCCACGACGTCGTTCCCTCCTGAAGGCTGTTCCATAGGCTGGGGAGCAGCCGGATGCCCGACGACGACGATCATTCTGTCTCTCGTAGTAGATCCGGCGAACAACTGCCTGCGCCGATGGGAAGTCACTATTACCAGTCCTGGCGGTGCCGGGTACGCCACTTTTGGACTGAACGGGATCAAATGCTGCTACGAACCTCAGACCTTACTAAGAGAAAGTTCCGGTGACGAGTCCTGTCTCTTTGGCGAATCGGAAGTCTCGATTATTCCGGTTGGGGAGTGGACTCAGGAGGAACTTGCAGCCGCTACCGCGTGCATCCCACAGCTGTCCAAGGTCTGTCCGCCAACTTATTACCTCCCTATGCCCTTAGCGGACGGGCTTCCGCAGGACATTAATTCTCTGTGTGGTTGCGAGAAATGCGCGTCCGCCGGACCACAGCCAAAGATTCCCTCTGCCGACGGCTGCCCCACCTGCTCGACCGGCCAGACGACGAGCCCGATCAACGGTAATCTGTCCGTATTCTTTGGCCATGCCTTCCTCGGGGAACGGGGCGCCCACAGAACGGGTGTTTTACAATTCGGCGCCGGTCTTTGGCCCAGGTTCGCCGTTCGCGGATTCGATCATGCAGTCTCCGCCTGCCGGTAAACATGTTTCTGGTCTGCATTCCATGCGTTTGATACCCAGCGGCAGCGATGCTGCAAATGTCGTTCGCTGTGACGGCTCACTGAATCTCTATCGCTGCAAGGGTGCCACAAGTAGAATTTATGAGCCGATAGATAGTGATAATTTCCTGCAACAAAACGTCGACGGTTCCTCGAATCCCACTGGCTGGACAGAAATCACCCGTCCCAATGAATTTCGGTATGAATACAACTCGACCGGTCAGCTGAAGTATGTCGCGAATCCGGCTGGTCAGCGCTGGACGATGGTTCGCAGTGGCAGCGCTCCCGATGCCATTCTTGATCCGACTACACGGCGTACGAGTTTTACCTATGCCTCCGGTAAGCTCTCACGGATCCAGGGTGTCGATGGGCGAATTACGACACTCACCGTCAATGGAACAACGGGCAATCTGACGCATTTTATTACTCCCGAACTCTGTACTACCGAACTGCGGTACAATACGGCCTACGGCAAAACGCATCAGTTGATTGCGAAGATCGAACCGGATGGCCTCCGCACATCCTATGCCTACGATACGTTTGACTGGATTTCTCAAGTCACGAATCCGAACGGCGGCACTACAACCTTTCAGTACGATGACTGGGTGAACGCTTCCGTAACTGATCCCGCCGGGCAGACCACGTTAATACGTTTCAATGAAAGTCGTCAAATCAAGTGGGTGGCCAATCCGCTACAGAACCGGTTTACTGTCACATCCAGTTGCGAGACGACCGACAAAGTTACGCTGCCCTCCGGAGCTGAGACACGTTTTGTTTATGCAAGTGCGCCGACTACGCCGCCCATTCTGCGTGTCATCGCTGCGATCAACGCGGAAGGGCGAACAACGTGGAGTTATAATTCCGGGAATCCGCCCCGCGTTCCCAACGTCATGGTAAATCCGCTGGGCCAGCGAACAACCTGGGTCTGGAATGCAGCGGGGCAGAAGACGGCGACAATCAATGCACTCGGTCAAAGAACAACGAATGTCTATAATGGTGCATCGCAGCGGACTGCAACTGTAGATGGCCTTGGGAACCGAACGAGCTTTTCGTACAACTCTGTAAACGAAGTGATTGCGTCGGTAAGCCCGACAGCAGTGCGGACATCGTTCGCGTATCTCAATGGCCAACGGGTTTCCACGAGGAACGCTGACGGTGGGATCCGGACGTCCATATTTGATGATAATAACCGGCCCCTCGTGTCCATTGATCCGCTTGGGTTCCGGACGTCAAACATTTACAGCGCCGGCTGCGTGGCTGTCGCCACTGTGGCGGCCTCAGGAGCTCGCACGACGAGCGTTTATCAAAAAGGCCTCCTGGCGGCGACAATCAATCCTCTCGGATTCCGGACTTCGTTTGCCTACAACGCCTCAGGCCAGCGGATTCGCACAACGTCGCCGCTGGGCCGCGTCAGCACCATCATTTATGATGCTGCCAGTCGTCCACGGGCCTCCATCAATCCGAACGGGCTGCGGTCAACATCAGTGTACGACACTGCCAGTCGCCTGATTGCCTCAATTGATCCCGCCGGTCTTCGCAGCACGACCATTTATGACACGTGCTGCAACAAGCCGAAAGCGACGATTGCCCCCCATGGAGCGCGAACAACATTTGTTTATAACAAGCTGACAAGCCTTATTCGGACCGTGGCTCCGACAGGGGCGATTACCACGACGGTCTACGACGTGCTCAGTCGGCCGATCGCCCGCGTTGACTCTTTCGGAAAACGGACGACCACAGTTTACGACCCGGCAGGTCGAACAGTGGCCAGTGTCAATGCCCTGAATCAGCGGTCCACGACGGTCTACAACGCCGCCAATCAGGCCATTGCCAATATCAACGCTGCCGGAATTCGTTCGACGCAGGTGTATGACGCCGCAGGCCGAGGAATTGCGTCGATCAATCCGAAAGGAAATCGCTGGACCACGGTTTACGACCTTGCCGGGCGAAGTCTTGCATCGGTTGATCCACTGGGACGCCGGTCCACGTCGGTTTACAACAGTATCGGAGCTGTCACGGCGTCGATCAATCCCGCTGGCAGTCGCAGTACGACGGTGTACAACATTACCGGGCAGACCATTGCCAGTGTGGATGCTAAAGGAGCACGTTCCACCACGACCTACAATGCGGATAGTCAGGCGGTGGCGTCGATCAACGCTCTGGGGTTCCGGTCGACCAGTATTTACGACCCAGGCGGGCGAGGCGTGGCGTCGGTGGACGCGAAGGGAAATCGATCCACGACTGTGTACGACACTGTCGGGCGAGCTGCCGCCAGTATCAACCCACTGGGAAAACGCTGGACAACGATTTTCAACAACGTTGGACAGACCGTCGGCTCGAAAGATCCCGTCGGCAATCGCAGCACGTCGGTGTACGACACGCCAGGCCGAGTCATCGCGAACATCAATCCGCTCGGTAAACGCTCTACGACCGTCTACAACATCGCAAGTCAGTCGCTGGCGACGGTGGATGCGAATAACAATCGAGTCAGCAGTGTTTATGATACCCTTGGTCGACGAACGGTTGAAGTCAACGCTCTCGGCAACCGCACGACGACGGTTTACGATTCGGTCGGTCAAACGTCAGCACTGGTGGATGCTCGTGGCAACCGGCACAGCTTCACGTACGATTCGACCGGAGCTCAGACGCAACTCATTGACCCACTCAACCGGCGCACGACATCGGCCTACGATGCCGCCGGACAACAGAACTTGCGAATCGATGCCCGAGGCAACCGCACGACGTATGCGTACAGCACGGTCGGTCAGTTGGCCAGCAGAAAATACCCGGACAGCAGCCGAGCCACCTTCAGTTACGACACCGTCGGCAATCGCACTTTGATGGCCGACAGCACCGGACGGTACACTTCGACCTACGATGCGGTGGGACAAACGACCTCTGCCGCACTCCCTGGGAATTTCAGATTCACCCACACCTTTGACAGTGTCGGAAACCGAAGAACTGTTTCCGATTCCGCGAGAGGTCGAACGACATGGACCTACGACGCTGCCAATCAACTGCAGTCGGAGGTCAACGGAAACGCGAAGCGAACAACGTTCACGTACGATGATGCCGGACGACGAACTCAGCAGAAAGCCAATGATGGAAGTCGCACATCGTGGACCTACGACGCGGCGAGTCATTTGACGAAAGTCCAGGACACAAAGGCTGACAACTCAACGATCAGTTCGTTCGATTATAGAAACGACAACGTAGGCAACCGAGTCGGTGCTACTCTGTCAAGCGGTGTGAGAGTTACCTGGGTCTACGACAAATCCAGTCAACTAACTGCCGAGCGTCGCAGCGGAGTCAGCGGCTACGCAAATACGTTTGTTTACGACGCGGTCGGAAACCGCCTTGTCCTGAATGCAAATGGAACGCGCACCACGACGGTTTACGACAACGCGAATCAGATCAAGTACTCCACTGCTGCGAGTGGCAGAACGACGTACATGTTTGATACCAATGGGAACCAACAGATCGTGCAAGAACCTGTAGGAGCTCGGACTACAACGACCTGGAATTACGAGAACCAGCCAACGGTGTTCCGGATGCCGGACGGCAGCCGAGTCACCATGACCTACAACGCCAACAACCGCCGAGTCGACAGGGAGTGATTCAATGCCCAAGACGACCTACATGTGGGACGAACTTAGTGACAACGTCGCTGCCGAGTACGAAGACGGAATCCTGTCCGCATCGTACACGCACGAGCCGGGACTCTACGGCAACCTGCTCTCCCAAAATCGCAATGGAATCACCAGCTATTACCACTATGACGGCCGAGGCGACACTGTCGCACTCACTGACGACGCAGGCGACGTAACCGATACCAAAGAATATGATGCTTGGGGAAATGTGGTTGCTTCGACGGGAAGCACGGTCACGCCGTATCAGTTTGGCGGAAGGAACGGGTATCAAACAAGTACGAGCACTATATATATTAGGAGTCGGAGCTACTTGCCCACGGTTGCTCGCTGGATAAGCATCGATCCCATGTTGTTTGCTGACGGAGAAAATTATTTCTTGTATGTACAGAATGGCCCTCTCACCGCTAGTGATCCAACTGGAACATGTAGTTGCTGCTGCTGTCCAGTAAAGATTTCCCTCTCTGATCTCGCAAAGCCGAATTTTATTGAAGCAAATTCTGGTGACCCAAGTGGTTTCCCAAAGCCAGCGCCATTCGACCGGATGGGCTTTGGGTTCTCCGTGCTGACATTGCTTGAAATCGTTGAACGCCGTGTGGAGCCAGGGGAATCCTGCAAAGCCGATTGGCTGGAGTGTTCAAATACAGGCGCCAATTTGGGACAAAAGCCGTTCTCTTGGACAAAAATCGACCCGTCCACACTGGGCTTGGAAACAGATTGGAAGAATCCTCCTCCCAGCGAATGCCCCACTACATTCAAGAGGAGTTGGGCAGACGAACCAACGATTAAGTATGGTCCCGATGCTCTAAAGGTCATTAACTTCCTTTTTCGGGCGAAGGGTACAACCTCCTGTGGTTGTGATGACAAGGAATTGAAATTCCATTTCGAAGTCGGCATCCTGAAGACGCACCCTATAGATCCAACGAAATCAGTCTTCGACCCGAAGCCGGCGATAAAGCTTGGTTGGCATCCGGAACTAGAAGCGGAAGGCTGTTCTGCTGCAAATCTCCCTCGAGGATAAGCGTCTAATGCATACCGTGTGGCTGTTCATATTCTATTGTACTCTCAACTCTCCTGGACACGTGCAGGCCGACGAGCGTACGTCAGCGTCGACTAATGCTGAAACTCATGACGCTGCATTTGCAATATTGGCGGAAGGAGCCTTCAATGCTGGAGATAAAGCGTTATCTGCTGCTGCGTATGATCGTATCCAGTCCTATAGTCGAGCTTCTGCAACCGCGAATCGTCTTGCACCGTTCCGAAGCTCGAACGAAGGCTCCCTTTTCCTCAATCGAATTGCATCAGCAGAACAGGGGAAGGCATCCGTTTCCGGAATTACGCTTACTAATGCGGATGTTGCAAAAAAGCTTCGGCAAGCGGGCTTTCTCTGCAAGCGAGATTCCGACGGTCTGCTTCAACTTCCTGAAGACCCAAACGTCAATACGTTTCTTGGAGACATGGCTGACGCGGCGAGTCAGTTCAGTAGGCCACTTACACTCGGAGATCGGGACTATGCAGTCGAATATGCCGCCACTCTCTTGACAATGCGAGATGCAAATCAGGTCTCGACATTCTTTCGGCTGTTGACTGAGAATGATAGTCTGCAGCATTCCCTTCGAATCAGGGCATTTGCAAGGTGCCTCGGACTGCATCGAAGTCGAACACTCCCATCGGATTGCTCGGTTCTCGCGACCTCGGATGCAGAACGACTCGCAATAGATTCGTTGTCCACGCTGCTTGACGAGCGTCTTTCTATTGCCGCGATTCATGAGCGAGACTTGCGACGAGAGTATTTTATTGTCAAGCATATTAACGACGTTCGCTGCACTCGATGGTGGTTTGCAGATGCGATGTATATTGAAAATAGTCGCCGACGTTTCGGCGAAGCCCTTCGATGGTTCCATATTGCTGATTCGCTTGAGTTATTGTCT
Organism: Planctomycetota bacterium; assembly: GCA_031424595.1. Lineage (GTDB taxonomy): Bacteria > Planctomycetota > Planctomycetia > Planctomycetales > Planctomycetaceae > SXXK01. The sequence continues at coordinate 5,301 of JANPHT010000598.1, read as the reverse complement.
ACAGAATACGGTGTAAAGTTAGACCCCATTACTTATCATGCTGATCATGTGTTGTTCGCCATCGCGAGTTGTGTGGAAACAGCTCGTTCCGGCAAGCTGAATGATGGCTTGGAGCGGCTTAGGCGGTTGAATTTGCCAGCTGATTTTCTTGAAGATTCCAGGTTTGAAGTAATCAGTGCCGCTATAAACCACGTCGCAGAAGGAGAACCAGCAGTTGAATTTCCCAACTCAAAAGAGCTGGGAATCAAGTTTGCCCTAACTGTGGAAGAGGCGTATTCGACTTGGATGCCGCCTAATACGTCGTGGCTGAATCCAGACTTGGCGGAAATGTTGATTATAACTGCACCGGAGATTTCAAATTCCATTCAGCAGCGGAGTTTCGGAAAGGTATCCATTGAGCATGCTGCACTGTCACAGCCTCCAGAACATCTCAATCATTTACTCGAACATCTTCTACATCGGAATTCTGTTGGGGAGACGGTCAAGCTGTTATGGGTAACGCCTTCCCGCAGAGTCTTATCTCCGACGCTGCTCAGTCGTTGCCTCGCGTCTGAAAGTACAGCCGTTTCTCTGGCGGCCGCCAGGCATATAATTCGAGCGGATTTACGCGGAAAAATAAGGGAAGATGGAAAGTGCTTATTGACAGGGTTGGCATCTAGTCAGGACCAAGAGTTGAGATATACTGCGGTATCACTTCTCGCTGACCTACGAGCTGCAGGTGACAATGTTGCGCTCGTGATGCACGAAACAGCGGATTCTGACATTCAGTTCTTGCAGCACTGGATAGCAAACGCGCCTGAATATTGCGACGAGTCAATTTCTCGCGGTCTGGTTTCCGAGAATAGCTGGATTGCGGCGAGATTCGCTGAGATCGTCTTGGGTTACGCAAAATCGGACAGGATTTCAAGAAAGGCGCTCGAACATTTTGTTGATAACTCCAGCGATGTATTTATTCTTGATCATATCGCTCAGTCACTTCCGAAGGACGATCCACTGCAACGTGTGATCCAAAGGAAGCGGTGATCAAGCGTATCTTGATGTTTGGACACGGGGAGAATTGTCAATTCATTGATTTGCGGGAGAGCCGGAGACCTCAGCATAGTGTGTAGCAAGTGGCACACGCAGGACTACGGTTTGTGGCGACGCGAAGCAAAGCAAGTATTCGTAAGCGCACGGGGAACCCATTTGGTCGGGCTGGGTTCAGTTGCGAGCACCGTCCGTGGGACGGAGGCCGGCTGCTAAGGTTTTCTCACGGCGTTTTTGACGATTGTCGCGTTTGCGGTTGGCCACCTGGCGGGCTTCTTCGATTCGATGTACCAGCACCTGTTTCGGATTCGCTGCAGCCCATTGATCCGGCAGCATCGCGGTCAGAGCGTCCTCCGGCAGTTGACTGGCCAGAGACATTCCGAGTTCCCGAAACTCGATCCCGGTGAGACTCGATGCCTCCGTGAAGTCCGGTATGACGACACCGCATTCAGCGCATAAAGATGACATCTTCATCAGGAGGTCACGCACATACGCAAATGGCTCAAGGTGATGCCGCTTTGCGTTCGCCATGATTGTGAACAGGACCGCCATGCGATAGCCAGCCGGTTCACTTCCGATGAATTGCCAGTTCTTGCGACCGATCGCAAGAGCGCGAACCGTGCGTTCACTCAAATTGTTGTCGATCGTCAGACGGCCATTGGTCGTAAAGACATTCAACGCCTTCCAATTGTTCAGGAGATATCGCACGGCCTTGCCCGTGGATGACTTGGGCAGCACGCCATCAGGCAGAGCGTTCTTCGAAAATACACCATCGTCATCGACCTTCAGCCATGCGCCCATTCGCCGCAGGATCGGAATGGATTCTGCCTGACGCAGTGCCAGACGTTCGTCATCCGACATCAGCAGCGCGCGATCTTCAATATCGTACAACTGCCGAACCCATTCGAGCACCAGGCCACACACCTTGGCATCATTCGGCAGAGCCTGCTCAAAGTAACGGCGCGCGTGAGTCCAGCGCGCGACCTCAATGATGAGTCCGTTGCTCTGATGAATCACAGGGTCATAGCCGCTGTAGGCATCGGCGTGTAAATACCCCGCCCAATCGGTCAACATCGACATCGGTCCGTCACGATGTCGACTGATCGTGAAATCGAACACTGTGTAGGGCGAGTTGCCGCGTGCGATGTACGGCCAGAAGCGACCACGGCGAAGCGATGATTCCCCTTTCTTCGTCTGCACCGGCTTTCCGTTGCGATCGAAGAACATCACCGGAGTGTCGTCGGTCCAGAGCACATTCTGCTTAAGAATTCTTGTAGTGATAAACGACGCAAAGGGAAGCAGCAGCATGGCACTGCGATGCATCCAGTCACACAGTGTCGATCGAGGAATGTGCAGCCCGTGTCGCACGAGAATATCTTCGCTGCGATACGTCGGCAGATGATCGCCGGTCTTGCTGACAATCAGTGAGGACATCAGGCCCGGCCCGGCAATGCACTTCTCGATAGGCTTCTGTGGAACCGGAGCAGTCGTCACTCCACATTGACCACAGGTACAGGCGTATTTCTTCAGATGATGGTTATGAACTTCGAGTTGTCCGGGCACAAACTCCAGTGCTCGACAGATCTCTTCACCGATGCACGTCTTGTCCCGATTGCACACACCGCAGATCTTCTCTTCCGGCGACACATCGTGATGATGTTCAATCTGCGGCAACGCATCCAGACACAACTTGCGGTCGGCACGCTTTTTCTGACGAAGGGCGGCTTTCGCCTTAGCGGCCGCAGCCCGCGCTGCGTCTGCATCACTGGGAGGAGCTTCACTGCTGGCCGAGGACTGCTCTGCGGAAGACTCGGGCTCGGCGAACAACGAGGCCATTTCAAACAGGTGCTGCTGCTTTGGATCAGCAACGTGCCGTTCTCGCCGCGAACCATACACCCAGCGGCGAAACAAACGAAGCTCGTCGATCGCCTTCCGATGCTCTTCGCGAAGTTGATCGAGATCCTTTGCCGTGCGATCCAGAACCTGTTCGAGATCAGTATGCCGCTGCTGATGTTCGGCGTACTGCTGTTCCATTACGGCGAACGCAGCCTGCTGCTCTGCCATCAGCCGATGGCACTCTGCAAGGTCGCCGGGAAAGGAAAGTGATTCCGCCATGAGTCACACAACAGCAGCACGAGTACGAACAAAATGAACAACGCACAGGCCGACTGAAGTACGCGGTGAACTCGTCTGAGATCACTCTCAACTTCATACTCGGCGGGCCGACTATGTAGCGCATGGTGAGAAGTCGCACCAGGTCAATCGTGTCATTTTTCTCAACGGATTTTGAAATTGTTTTATGTGGCGCCGACAACGAAGAACGGGCCACTCTTCGATGATGAAGAGTGGCCCGTTCGAGAGTCGTTTGTATTGCTGTCGACGTGATTCAAACAGCGACTGGTGGCTGATATCTCGCGCGTCGTCGCGCCGACTTCAGATCAATCCCGCGAAGAATCATCGCCAGTTCATGAGCTTCCAGTTCAAGCGTTGTCGATGCGGATCCCGGCAACTGCCATGTCCCAACTTCAAGTCGCTTGTACCAGATCACAAATCCATCATCGTCCCAGAAAATGGCCTTCATCCGATCACGGCGCTTGTTGACGAACAGGAACAAATGGCCGTTGAGCGGATCCTGCTGAAACTCCTCCCTCACGATTCCGAACAGCCCATCAAAACTCTTCCGCATGTCGACAGGATTCATGCAAAGGAACATCTTTGTACGTGACGGCAGACTCAGCATGACAACACCTCATACTGAGACAGATCGCGCGTTGTCACGTCGGCATGAAAGCTCTGGATCTGACCGGCCGCGACGATCACATCTCCCAGCCGCTGACCATCAAGATCGCCAGCCACATGAATCACCACTCCGTTGGGTAGTTCGATCCGCATGCTGCTGCCATCACCCGATGCAGTGCTCTGTGGAGGACAATGGTTCGCTGAGGATCCTCGCAGCGCAATCGGCACAAACTGAGGCGTTTGCTTTTTTGGACCTGATGCCTGACCTTCCGACCTTTGAGTCGATCGGCGTCGCTGAGGATTTTGCTTCTCCGTCAGCAGCTTCTTCCAGCGATAGAATGAGGCAACCGAAACGCCCGCCTCCTGGCAGCACTCGGCCACCGTCAGCCCCGACCACGGCTGCCACTCAATCCGCTCACGCCAAACCTGCTCCCGCTCACTCATACCTCACCTCACCAGAAAAAGCCCAGAGACCGGAATTACACCGGAATCAAGACTATCGACACTGGCAAGAATGGGTTGGCCGGGCGCTTACAAGTATTCAACCACGGCCACTGGCCGAACAACCAATGCGTTTGATGCCAACGGGAACCAACGGATCGTTCGAGAACCTTCGGGTGCTCGAACGACCACGACATGGAACTACGAGAACCAGCCAACGCTGTTCCGTATGCCCGACGGCAGCCGAGTGACCATGTCATACAACGCCAACAACCGCCGAGTCGACAGGGAGTGATTCAATGCCCAAGACGACCTACATGTGGGACGAACTGAGCGACAACGTCGCTGCCGAGTACGAAAACGGCGTGCTATCAGTGGCGTACACACACGAGCCGGGGCTCTACGGTAACCTGCTCTCCCAAAACCGCAACGGCGTCACCAGCTACTACCATTTCGATGGTCGAGGCGACACAGTCGCACTCACCGACGACTCCGGCAGTGTCACCGACACCAAAGAATACGATGCCTGGGGAAACGTCATCGCTTCGACGGGGAGTACGGTGACGCCGTATCAGTTTGTGGGAAGAGGTGGTTATCAGTCGGATGTCCTGAATGGCACCGCCTATGTGCGTGCTCGCTCATACTCTATGGCCCTTGGTCGATGGCTGAGCCCGGACCCACAGTTCTATGAACCGAATCGATATTTGTATACGATGCAGTCACCGCTGTGGCGGATTGATGTCTCGGGGCTGGAATGGACTCAGCTTGCGGATGACATCAACATTTATCAGTCATCCGCGGGGGAAGACAGTCTCCAGTCACTAGCGATGCAGATTACCGGCCGATGGCAGGACTGGGTCTGTATATGGCCGGTCGGCTCTAAAGGATGGAGTTCTTATCCCATGGCAGATGAATGCGGCGCTAAGGCAGACGTGAGTAATCTACTGGCGATTGATGGCGGCGAATATGTGCATGCAATTCAGAATTACAATAAGCAAAAAGATGGCAGAATGCATGGAAACGACGCATACGTCATTGCGATGAGGATTCTCTTCGGTATCGCGCCAGCCAGAACTTGGCGCGATGGCAATGAAG
>JANPHT010000597.1:0-18579 GCA_031424595.1 Planctomycetota bacterium | reverse complement strand
CCACCGATCACCAGCAAATCCTCCTCGAAAAACTCGGACTCAGACTGCCCGCCAAAATAATCCAACGCAAATTGTAGTGGAAACTTTTGGGCTGAAACCGCAGAAAATGCAGTGTTTCTGAAACGAGTTGGGGAAGTTGGGTCAGCGCCACAAAGAGGCCCTGTTGCTCCGCCAAAGCGTAACGGCTTTCGCGGATCAAAGGCGTCCGGAGCTAACCGGAGCTAACCGGAGCTAAACAGTTCATAGGATTTGCAGCCTTGCAGTCCCCCGCTGGCCCGCAGTCGCCGATTAGTATTCACGGCGCTGGCGAGAACTGGGGATCTGCATTTGCTTGCGGTACTTCGTGATCGTACGACGAGCCAGCGTGATTCCCTGAGCGGCGAGCGCATCGACAAGAGCGTCGTCGCTCAATGGATCACGTTTATCTTCTTTGTCGATGAGTTCCTGCAGTTTAATGCGAATGGTGTCCCACGCCACATCTTCACCCGATGAGGATTGGGTTCCACCACCAAAGAATCGCTTTAAAGGAAACAAGCCCCGTGCAGTCTGGATCCATTTTTCATCCACAGCGCGAGACACCGTGGTCACGTGAACGCCAACACGATCGGCAATCTGCTGCATCTTCAGAGGCTGGATGTATTCCGGGCCCTTGTCGAGGAACTCGTGCTGATGGTCGATGATCTCCTGAGCCACTTTTCGCAGCGTGTTGTAACGCTGTTCGATGGACTCAATCAGCCAGCGAGCTGACTCAATCTTGCGACGTATCCAGTCTCGAGTTTCCTGCGTCGGATTTTCTTTCAGCATTTTTGTATAGCGAGGACTGATCCGCAACTCCGGAACGTATTCATCCAGCAGCTTGACCACATATCGTCCGGTATCGTCCTGTTCCAGTGCAAGATCCGGGGTCACGCGCTGAACGGGACGCTGCTCGAAGCCTCGCCCCGGATACGGATTCAGAGTTTGCATCTGTTCGATACCAACCTTGATCAGATCGAGCGAATACCCCGTTGCCTTTTGAATTAAAGGCAGGCGATTGAAAGCCACATCTTCAAGATGGTCACGAATCAACGTCGCCACGACATCGTGAAACGGCATGTGATCATCAACCTGAAGCAGCAGCATCTCACGATGATCACGAGCACCAACGCCCGGTGGATCAAGATGCTGAATCATCTTCAACACTTCTTCCGCCTGCTCGTTCGTCAGTTGATGCTCATAAAGTCGGTTAAACTGCTGCGCGATCTCCGGAAGCATGCTCTGCATCCGGCCATTGTGATCCAAATGTTGAATCAGGTACTCACCAAACTGGCGTTGGACAATGTCGATGCTGAAAAAAGAGAATTGTTCCAGCAGATACTCGTGAAGTGACTGTGGCCGAGCCAGCATATTAGACATGACGTCGTGTTGACGGTCCATGTCGTCAGAGATTTGATTCGATGATCGCTGTCCGCTACCGAAGCCGACGTTGTCTTCAGACCAGTCCGAAGAAATCTCGAGCAGTCTCTCGAAATCAGACTCGTTATTTTTTTCGTTTCCGACAACAAGCTCGCGATTCTCAACGTCCTTCCGAAGTTCGCGGGCTTCGCGATCATCCACAGGAGGAGTAAAATCGACCGCGTCAGGCTCCGCGACTGGCGTGTCGCGTTCTTTTTCGACACGCTCCAGCGTGACATTCTCAACCAGTTCCTGCTCGATTCGTTCATTCAACGCCATCATGTTGAGCTGCAGAATCTCCATGGACTGGATCATCCGCGGAGCCAGCTTCATTTGCTGGCTCATCTTCATTTGCTGAGAAATGTTCAGATGCATGATTCGGACCGAAACGCAATAGATTCACGTTCTTGAAGAACAAGTATCACAAAACCTACCCTAAATCTCCCGACCGCGTCGTCGGCATTGCCTGCGATGTTGCACATTGTTGAAGCCCAACGTGGCAAAATCGGCACACTGCTAAAATTGCTGCCGTCCCCTAAGTGCATCCGCCAGCATTTCACGATTAGCGAACTCCAGAACACTGCCCGAGGCAATCCCCCGAGCCAGTCTTGTAATCCGCACATTATCGTTTTGCAGCAAATTCGTAATAAACAGAGCCGTTCCGTCACCTTCCAGTGTGGGATTTGTCGCCATGATCAGTTCAGTAATTCCCTGTTTTCGAATCCGATGGACCAGTTGGTTGATCGTCAGATCTTCTGGACCGACTCCTTCCAACGGGGCAATTCTCCCTCCCAGAACGTGATATAGCCCGGAGAATGCCCCTGAAGAATCCAACGCCACGACGTCTTTTGGTTGCTCCACAACGCAGACGATGTGCTGATCCCGCCGCGAATCAGAACAAATGCGACAGAGAACGTCTTCTGTGAGATTGAAGCACATACTGCAACGTTTTACGCAGGTCTTGACATTCTTAATGGCGTTTGCCAAAGCGTTCGCTTCCTCGACAGAAGTGGCCAGAATATGGTTGGCCAATCGCTCTGCAGTTTTTCGGCCAATACCGGGCAAGTGGCCAAATTCCTCAATCAGCGTCGCGACCGCTTTGCCATAGGGATGCTCATGCGTTTCAGTCTTCATTTCCGTACTTTCTGGCCGCATCCCTGGTGCGATTGATTTCACAGCCCGCTCACCAACAGACGCCCGAAGTCGGAAATCCCAACTCTCAGCGTCCCTTCTGGAACAGTTTATGCAGTAACTCTGTTTTCTACCAGCCACACCGCAAATCAATTGTTCGATCAATCAACGGCTGTTGAGATGGGCATTCGGGGGAGTTTGCGGCGGATTGATTGTGTGGGTCCCGGTCGAAATCCCGCATGGAACCTCGTCAAGCCCGAACTGTCCAGCCCGCATTGCGCACAGGGTTTGATCAAGTGCGCACATCGCAAATGGGACAGGCACCGATCCCACCCGCTGTAAGTCTTTTTGAAGATTGGACTTTGATCGGAGCCAGTCCCATTTGCTCAACTTGCCGTGCGTAATGCGGGCTAGGCGTTGCCCATCTGCCGATCTTAATGCCCATTCTAATGACTATGCCCCTGTTGGCCCAAGCACATGCCGATGTTTCGAGGATGGTGGCGGTACTGCTTCGGGATCGCCATCAGCTCCAAAGCTTGATGCGGGATTTCAGCGTTTCGGGAAGTGACTGATCCATGCGTCGCCGCGCTTCGGACTCGTGTGTTCTGGTGCTGAGATGCGACAGGATAATCAACTCATTTTTGAATCGATCAGCACGCTCCAAAATGTCGTCGAGATGCATGTGTCCGAACTTGTGGATTTTTTCTTTGCGATGTTCCGGACGGAAAAATGTCATCTCCGTCATCAGCACTTCGGCATTATAAACATCCGGATGCGCATCAAGGCCGGGCGGTGACGTGTCTCCCGTGAAACAAAGTAAAGGAGTGAGCGTTTCCGCAGCAACCTCAAGGCCCTGTAATCGCAAGTCCCGAATCTGATCTCCCTTGAGTCCGTGATATTCAGGCTTCAGCTTCTTTCGCACGTCATAGACGATATAGCCGACTGAAGGCACCGTGTGCTTTGTCGGGAATACGGCAAAACGATGTTCACGGGAAAGCGTGATCATGTCACCCTCTTTCACTCCCACAAGTTCGCAGACCATCCGACCGCGATCCAGCCGCTGCCAGGATTTAAGCACTCGCCAGACATCGTCCACAATTTCCTGCGGAAGATAGATGGTGGGCGGATCCATCTTCATCATTCGTCGGCGAGCAACATACACGGGCAAGGCTGCCAGATGATCAAGATGTCCGTGAGTCACCAGGAAGAACTGCGTCCCCATGAACGTCCACGGACTTGCCCCCAGCTCAAAGCCGATCTTGAGTTCCTGAACTCGCCAATAGCTTTGCACGGCAGCTCGCGAATATCCGTCAATGGTCAAAGCCTTGTGGCGGATCGTTTCGTACGGAAGGTTTTCAACCATAATGCGACAGCGCGATGCGTAAAGACGGGATTGAAAGTTGATCAACGAACTGATGAGAGCACTACGGCTTGTTCAACAGCAAATTCGAGATGTGATTGAGAATCTCCGTGGTTGGCACTGAAGCCTGCGTGCCGTTCCGAAGATCCTTGATCTGCCATTGTCCGGCCGCGAACTCGTCGCCGCCGGCAATCAGCGCCAGTTTAAATCCTTTGCGGTCGGCGTACTTCATCTGCTTGCCAATGTTCTTCGCCTCAGGATAAACCTCTGTTCCAATCCCCGCCTTGCGAAGCCGTCGTCCCATTTGAAGATAATCCGACACTCTTTCAGGATCGAACATCGTGACAAGTACAGGTGCCGGCGTAGTCGCTTTCTGAGTTCTTCCCAGTTCTTCCAGTGCTGCGAGCATACGATCCAGCCCCAGACTCGCGCCCACACCTGGCAACTGCTGAGATGTAAACTGGTCGGCAAGATTGTCGTAGCGTCCACCCGAACAGACGCTTCCGATCTCTGGCAGATCACCCAGCAGGGTTTCGTAAATTGTGCCCGTGTAATAGTCGAGACCGCGTGCAATGGCGACGTCGAGCGACACACGGCCGGCTGGCCATCCACAGGCATCCACGGCCGCAAAAAGCTCGCGGAGATCCCGAACGCCCAGTTCACCGATCTGGCTTCCGGCAAGCATACCTTCAAGTGCGGAGAGTACTTCGTTGGGAGTCCCTTTGAGCTGAGCCATGTCCAGCACCTGAGCCGCACCGCTGGCAGGAATGCCAACCTTTTCGACCATTTCCGTGGCGACAGCCTCGCGGCCAATCTTGTCGAGCTTGTCGAGGGCGCGAAGAATGCCCACCGCATGCTCCGTCAGCTCACATTTTTCCAAAAGACCGTTAAGCACTTTGCGGTTGTTGACGCGAATTGTGAATCTCTCGATACCGATCTTTTCGAAAAGGTCGTTAATGACAAACAGCGTTTCAATATCTGCCGAATTACTCAACGTGCCGATCGTGTCGAAATCGCACTGCATGAATTCACGGAAACGACCTCGCGCCGGCCGCTCGCCGCGCCAGACGGGAGCGATATGGTACCGACGAAAAGGAATACCCAATTCCTGAACATACTGCGCTGCAAATCGAGCCAATGGAACGGTCAGGTCAAATCGCATCGCCACATCGCGATCGCCCTGATCTGTAAATCGAAAGACCTGCTTGTCGGATTCTTCACCACCTTTTCCCAAAAGCACTTCGGCGTACTCCAGTGCCGGAGTATCAATGGGCGCGAATCCATAACTGCGATAAACAGTTCTTGCGATGTCAATCAGATGCTCGCGAGCCATCATCTGATCAGGAAGAAAATCCCGAAAGCCACGAAGCGTCTGAGGTTTGATGCGATGAGTTTTCTTGTCAGACACAAATGCGACCATTGAATCAAAGGAAAAGGAAAGAAGAAAAAGAAGTCCTGAGCTTTGGCGTTGACGTGCGTTGACGCAATTCACCATCCAAAGTTCGCGCCAATCGTCCGAAACTGTTCCGGGCCCAAGCTGTTCCGGGCCCAAACTGTTCCTTGCCGAAACAGTTCAACGATAGTGAGCCCTGCCTGACTCTCAGCAGGCAAGCGTTCTATCAGAGTCAGCCACCTCCGCGGGATTGGAAAAAATCACACGCATGCCCCTGCGGCGGGAAGCCTGCTGAAGTGTCCGGTCTACTCATCTGGTTTATGCCATCTGCAGGACAGGTAGCGCGATCGGGTCGGCCGCCGATCGACGGGGCCGCGCGGGCAGGATTGCATGAGCATACTCCCACAGTTGAGCCGGGGTTTCAAAGAACTGATCGTAGACTCCGTCGTTGTCGTATTCGCAGGCGTCAGTCGTATAGTCCCGGCAGATCTGAGGTCGAGTCTCATAGGTTCCGCAGCGATGATCGCTCTGCAGGTGCTGGCAATCACCGGGAACCAATAAAAACCACGATTCCCCATCCACGAAGACTGAGAGTGGTCCGTGCATCATGTACCACCGCATATTATCGAATTGCTCCCACGTTCGTGGGGTATCAATCGACATTGCAAAATAGCGGCAGCAGCGTGCGGTGCAGTAACTGCAAAGCACTTCGCCTGCCTTCAGGCTCTCTCGTGTGACGGGTGTCGACGTTTCCATAATTAAAGTCCTCTGCGGCCGAGGCCGGGCGAGCGATCAACAATGTCCCCGGATTCTCTACGGATTTTCATGAATGAAAGTCCCCCTCAAAGGTGATCTGGAGGCACTCCAGATAAAAGAATCCCAATAATTCCTGCAAATTCGCGAGTCCGCCACGTCCGGCAGCATGCTCGACAGATCTTAATCAAATTGCATCCGCGACGCGATCCAGCGGGTACTGCTGGTCTGGATAGCTCGTGGCGTTTTTTGCCTGACGGCGTCGGAAAGATCTACCAAAGATTCCTGTCGGGAAGTTTGGGGAAAGTTTGACGGTTGTAACGACGATAACGATGAAGAGTCCTTCCGACAGCGGCGCAATGCGCTATTGGCGGTGTGGTGTGAATGTTTTTCGGAGCGATGCATGGCCGACGCCTGTGTCGCAGGTTGTTAAAGGCGAAAGTCTTTGACTGCAGGAGGCTGTCCGCGTGAAAACGACCCGATGGAAGCGATCAACGGCGACTGTATTACTCGCCGCACTGCTGAGTCAGGGCTGTGCCGCGCCGGGCGCACGGTTGCAGTATCTAATTGGTGAAGACAAAACCCTTGAGCACTACAAAGACTACGCGACCGCGATTGAGTACCCTGTTGAGGCCCAGAAGCACGAGACTGACCCCAACCTCTTCCGCGCACCCAGAAAACTCACCAGTCTTGAAGAAGTAGATCAGAGACAAATTCGACTCGACGAATGTATCAAATTGGCGTTGTCAAACTCCACAATTCTCCGGGATGACCAGAGTTTTGGCTCGCCTGGCAATTCGCTATTGGCCAACCCGGCCCGAGTCGCGTCGGTTTACGACACTGCGATTCAGGAAACAAGCTATCTGTTTGGGAATCGTGGGCCTGAAGCCGCACTTGCTGACTTCGATCCAGTCTTCACGTCGAATCTGCAGACAGGGAAATCCGAGGATCCGCAAAACACGGCAAATCTGGGCCTGAATGCGGGTGACGTACTCCGAGACGATACGGGGCAGTTCCAGGCTCGTCTGGAAAAGAATCTTGCAAACTCAGGAACTGTTGCGGTTCAACATGAATGGAATTACAGCCAAAATAATCTGGCGAGAATCTTTCCTTCCGCCTATACCGGTTCAATTTCCGCCGAATACCGTCAGCCGCTGCTGGCTGGTGCTGGCTCAGAATTCACTCGCATTGCCGGGCCCCTGTCTCAGGGAATTCGAGGCGTGAGTGGTGTTTCCCAGGGTGTGCTGATCTCCCGAATCAACACCGACATTTCGCTGGTAGATTTCGAGCAGTCCGTCACAACGCTGGCAAGAGACGTCGAGACCAAGTATTGGGACCTTTATCTGGCTCTGCAGTTGTACCACTCAGAAGTCAAGACATTTGAAGACATTGTTGAGTTTCGAGACCTGATTGCAGTGCGAGAAGACGCAAAGGATGCGGAGTATCAGGCAGCGAATCGACTCTATGAAGCCGATGCTCGCATGAAAGGCTCATTGGCTGATGTCCTCAGCGCTGAATACAGACTGCGACGACTTCTTGGGCTTCCTTTGAGCGATGGTGAATTCCTGACACCGATTGATCAGCCGACCGAAGCTCCGCTCATACCAAATTGGGAATCCGCGTTGCTGGAATCGCTGGCCAATCGCCCGGAACTGCGGCGGCAGAAGTGGGAGATTCGAAGTCTGGAACTCCAGCTGACGGCGGCAAAGAATCTCTCGCGTCCTCGTCTCGATTTCGTCTCCAATTATCGAATCAACGGCTTCGGCGACAACCTGCTTGGAAACGAAGATGACGATGGTGTGACGGACGCCGGCTATGCCAGTGCTTACGAATCACTGACTCAGGGTGACAATACCGGCTGGGGTGCGGGACTGCAGTTCTCCATGCCGCTCGGTCTGCGATTGGCACGAGCTCAGGTCAGGAACTACGAACTCCGTTTGCGGAAGGCGCGGGCTGTTCTGCAGGAACAGGAAGTTGAAATTGCACGCGAATTGAACAATGCCATTCTGGAAATGGATCGCTGGTATCTGCTTGCTGAGGTCGGTGCCAAGCGAGCCGTTGCTGCTTCAGAGTTCACTGGCTATTCGAATGTAAGGGAATTCATCGCTGAGGCACGTGATCCCGTTTCCCTCGGACGGGTTCTTGAATCAAAGATCACGAGCCGCGATGCGGATCAGGGTTATCTGAGAAGTGTTGTTGAGTACAACAAAGCAATTACGGACGTGAATTTCCGCAAAGGGACACTGTTGCAGGCGAATTCAATCTATTTGGCAGAAGGACAATGGAATCCAGGTGCCTATGAAGATGCAAAGCAGCGGGCCGAAGCGATGACGCACGCTCTGGATAATACTCATCTGGAAGCAATTCCGTCAGAGTTCACTGCCGGTCCGGGATCGAATGCCTGGGAGTCTCAGGGGACTTCGGATCGACCGTATGTTCCGGGCGTTATCGAGGGCGTTGCTCCTCGAGGTTCGATGATAATGAATAGTCCACCGATGAATAGTGCACCGATGACGGTTCCCGCCGTTCCGCAATCACCAGAATCCGAACTCGCCGTGCCATTAATTCCACCACAAACTCCGATGGAATTGCCACGAAAGGTGCCGGTCAGGCCAGCCAGTCCACGTCTGGAAACCAGCAGTCCAAATCGCGGAGCGGGCTCCGGAAACACTTCCGGTTTATATCAACGTCCGTTGCGACCTCAATCCTCATCCGCCTCAGCGCCGCAATCAGATACGTCTCGTATGTAGAGCATGGTAAATCTTTCCTCTAAACGGAATTATCCGATTGTCGTATTTTGCTCTGCGAGAGCAACGCAACTTTCGTACGGTGAAAGGTAATACTAAATTCACGAAAGGTCCTTAGTCAGCTCTCACTGTTTTGGCGGGGAAGCCTCCCTCACGATGGCACCGAATTCCTCACTGAGGACAAGGATCGAGAATTTTGCTGCGACGTCAAGGTCATTGGCGCTGATGGAAGCGTAGTCAAACCGGCCACGGAGGTCGGTGTAGCCATCTTTGTAGAACTTGACCTCTCCCGATGCCATTTGAGCGTAAACTTTCACATACGCCTTTGACACCGGCTTCTTCGTCTGGTTGTGTGTGACGGCCACCTGACCGTAGTTTTCGATGACCTGCACTGACAGCGAATTCGAGAAATACGGCTGCGTCTTTGCCTGTCCACCGCCAACCACCTCGACCAGCACATTGCTGTTTTGCAGGTCGTCGGGCAGGTCAAGTACATGGATGGCATCGTCTTTCTTCAGTTCCACGGTCAGCGACCGGTTGGGCCGGATCGACGCAAAGTTTCCGCCAACCTGCTGCACGAATGGATTCCGGCTGAAGAGCAGTTCCACATCCATTTCGTAGAAGTTGATCTGTACGGATTCGAGGTTGCGGTAACTCAGGTTGATCTTCTTTGCTTCGACCGTGAAGTCCAGGCTTGGTTCTGTTGCGGCAAGCTGCCCCTGCTGCTGATCACGATTTTCCGGATCGATCGCAGCCGCGTTCTTGCCGGAAGCTTCATCCAGTTGCGCGGTGATCACAGCGAACGTGTTGCGCCAGCGGTCTACGGGATGATCGGCGTATTTCTCAGCGATCTGCCGGGCGGCTTCGGGTTCATCCGAGAAGAATTTTACATACGCGGCACAATAATCGTACTGCATTTTCTCGGTGATGTTGTCGCGGTTGACTTTGGCAAATGTTGCCATGGCTTCTTCGATGCGGTCCTGCAGAAACAGGTAATATGTCACAGCCAGTTGCTCTTCGTCCCGAAGCGTCCGTTCGTAGGCCAGTTCCTTCATGAAGCGATGGTACTGCCACAGCAGTCGCTCATTAACGATCTCGCGGCGTTTTCCCAGACTGTGAGCCCTGGCGTTGACGAGCGGCTTGTACGCAAGGTGTTCCATCGTGCGGCGATGCACAGGAATGATCGTCAGCAGTGAACTCCTGATTCGTCCGCCGACTTCGTTAACGATGTTGTCAGCATGCTGCAGGAATTCATTCGCAGCAGCCGTTTCGTTGTGAAACAGCGCGTAGGACCACAACGTGTTTTGATAGATGTGTCGAGCCGCCAGCAGAGGCAGGATGGCTTCAAGTGCGGCCTTGTCGTGCATCCGCCAGGCAATGCGGTCCAGATTCACCGCGTTGATGTTGTGTGTATTCAGGAACGTGACAACGTCTTCCAGAGTGCCGTACTGCGAAATGTAATCCCACGATTCCTTGTCGATTTTCGTCAGCCGATCCACGACTGTCAGCGTCACAGGCTCGGCGGCCGCGATGAGTTTTTCGTTCTTCGCCACATGGACCGGGAAGTGTGGAAACTGGCCTGCGGCCGGAAAGTAAAAGTGATACTCAACCGTCTGTGTGTGATAGGGCTCCAGATCCAGATGCAGCGTCTTCGTCGTCTGGCTGTTGAGAACCGGGAGGGCTCCGCGAGGAATCTGGACGAGCACATTCAGTTTCTGGCGTGACGACGTCGGATTTGTGATAACCACCTGACAGCCGTAGACCGTGTGAATCAGGAATTCCTCGCTGACAAATTTGTCCACCGTCTCGCCGTTCTCAATTCGCTGACGATCACCATGCCGGAAGAAATTCTGGCTGACGAGCACTTTTGCCGCACCGTCAGGAGCTGCCGCCGGTTCAATCTCTTCGTGGAACACAACGATCGATCCGCCGGGTGTGAGCGTCATCTGAGTGCCATCAAACTTTGTTTCATGCTTTGGTGCTGCAAACGGCAGATCCAGGACGGCAAGCGCCAGCAGCAACTCGGGGAAGTTGTGAGAGGCTTCGGCGAGATTCCGTGACAGAAACGGCGTTTGCGGATCATGCGCCGCGAAGTCTTTCCAAAACGCGTTCACGGTAATCAGCTCGGCATTCTGCTGGTCAATTGTGAGGTGGTGATAATTGTTCTCGGCCCATTCCCACGTTTTGTCGAGCTTGCGATAGAGCATGCGAACAGCTTCACGCTCACCGGATGCGTCGGCAAAGAAATCCACGGACTTCTCCAGTTTCATCAGCGATCCGTCGGAGTCGGAATCGGACTTTGCTCGATCAGCAGAGTAGCGGTGAATCTGAGGGAGTCTTCCCAGTGACGTCGCCCCCGATTTTTTCTTGTCGAATTCTGCTAATTGCTCTTTGACTTCTTCCTGACGTCTTCCTCCCTCCATTGCTCCCCCAGGCACCCCGGCCGCAGCGGCGGCCTCAGGCATGGGAGCGTCAAGCGCCAGAGCTCCATTGGTCACCTTCATGTCTCGCAGGCGGACGGACTCCATCGCGTCCTTCAATCCGAGCGCGTCACCGGTCTCCAACGCACTCCGCTGCGATGCCGTGTCAAACAGGAGATTGAACCGATCCACATCGGGCGGCAGCAGAGCCAGCAGATCGCCCACATGTCGTGCCGTCTTTGGTCGTTCTCCGTCAATTCGACGCGCCAGCAGAATTCGTTCGACGATATTTAACTGCCCGAACTTCCACGGCTGCAGAAATCCAGAAAGTTCATCCTGAAGCAGGTAGTGATCCAGAAACGTCTTGTCCTTCTTATTGGCAAGGTGTGGCTTGATCACCGCTTCGAAGAATTCTGGATCTTTTTGAGCAATGAAGAAACTCAATTCATGGCTGGCATACTTTGAGTACTGCGTGCGTTTTTCTTCCGGTTTCAATTTTGGCCAGTTGAGGAGAAACGCAAATTCCGTCAGCTTCGGATCCTTGTTGAGCGTCGCATACAGTCCGTAGACTCGCGTCAGACTGTCATAGGCTTCGAATTTCGCCGTTGTGATGTCTGCCAGTGTGAAGGCGTGGCCGCCAGGAACGATGCTGATCTGCTTTTGTCGCGTGAAATGCGCTGCGGGATCAAGGCCTGTGATCAGCCGCAGATCGACAAAGGTCGGCATCGGCTCCGGCAGCGTGAGGCTGCGATAGGTTGTATTGAGCGGATCAACGGCAACCACATGGATGTCCTGCTGCAATCCAAAGGCTCCCCGGTCCACTTCGACCACGCCGTTTTCGTCGGGAATCAGATTCATCAGCACGGCAGACGCGGACGCCAGGAAATCCAGGTCGGCGAAATTCTCTCCAATTCCGGCAACGTCTCCGGCTTCTGCTGCGAGTCGACTGGCATCGCCTGCAGCCATATCCCCTTTGGGAGCGAAATCCTCGCCGGCAGCGGCAACTTGTTCGCCGGTCTCCGTCTCGCGCACCGCCCATGGATTGAGCAGCAACGACGGTCGTTCGAGCATGTTGCCGGGGAACTTGTTCGCATAGCGACGGTCAATGATATAGCGGTATTCATCGCCGATGTTCCGGCCCGTCAGATAAACCGACTGCGCCGGGCTGAACTGATAAAGGTACGGCTCAACATCCCGCACGCGGCTCAAATGACCATAGGCATCGTACTCCGAAACATATCGCGTCGCAAAAATGTGAACGCGGGCAAATTGTGAAATGTTCCGCAGCTGGATTTTCACCTTTGCGTCTGCGACCGTGATCGATTCGATCTGCAGCGGCTTGAGCGGCTTTGTCTCCAGTTGCCGTTGTTTGCCAACGACAAAACGCCCGAGTTGCTCGCCATCGGAGACACGCAGCGTAATCTTTGTGCCTGTCGACTTGAGCAGCAGGTCGTAGTCGCCCGCCGGAAGCTTTTCAATGACGAGCAGTCCATCTTTGATCGCCAGATTTCCGAATCGATCAATGCCGTAGGACCCACCGCTGAGTTCCAGTAAGGATAATTCACTGCGAATCGGCTCCAGTCCTTTGCCCAGAAACGGCAGTGTGATGGTATCGCCGACTTTGGCATGCACCGTTTTCGAATACGTGTGCCGATCGCCCAGCAGCGTCCAGACGTGGCTGGTTCCTTCAGGACCGCTGGCCGTCAACGTGGCAATGCCATTCTGTGTGCCGAGCAGAATTCGCCCCTTTGGATCGGTCTTCAGTACAGTACCGATCGCGTCTCGAAAATCGCGGTGTTTGAAGCTGAATGACACTGGCCGCGAAGCCTTTGGTTCGCCCGTGCGGCCGCGAACTTCCAGCACATAGTTGCCATCGGCTCGCAGCAAATGCAGGTCTTCCACTTTTTCCGTGCGATCGATGCCATTGAGCGTAAAGGCTTGCTCGGCGGCGACATCTGTCTTGGCACCGGTAATCACCTGTTTGATCTTCGCCGTGAGCCGAAACGTCAGTGAAGCGAGTCGCTGCGGGACCTGGAATTCATGAACGGATTCACGGTCTTCAAACACCGTGAAATCTGCCACATCGACTGATGACGCCACTCCGTCCAGATCGACGGACGAAATCGTCAGTTTGATTTCCTCCAGGAGCTTCAGTGACACGGGCGTGCCATTGACGGATAAGCCCGGACGGATCAGCAGGTCCGCCGTTTTTCGAGTCAGGAGTGCTTCCCGATCGACATAGAATCCCGCACTGAACTGATAACTTTCCGGTTCGTGCTGGAAGAATCCCAGCGACGAATACGTCGCTCCATTGCCGCCAGGCGATAGAGCTGTGATCACAATCGGCTGACGACCGGGACTGCTGCTGAACGGGACCGAAATCTGACCATCGTCGCCGGCAGTGTACTCATGGCCGGCCAGCCAGATCGAGGCGTTCTTTACCTGCTGTCCCTGCTCATCCAGAATCGTAAACGATTGCCCGGCCGGAGTCGTCCGGACGAGATGTTTCAAATGACCCTTGCGAATCAAAGCCCGACTGCTCTGGCCGTTGCCAATAAAGTCGACGACGTAAATTCCAGGCTTGTTGAGCATCGGAAACTCAAAGCGGCGTGCCACGCGACGGAGAGGGGCATCGTCGTATTGATGCGACTGTTCGACGTTTGCCACCAGACCGTCAAGATTGATGTCGGTATCGACTTCCACGCCGTTCTGACGGTAGAAGTTCTTTGCGTTGATCTCGAACACTTTCACGATCAGCGTCGACACATTCTTCACGTGCAGGTCGAGGCTCACTGGTGCTTTCGCAGCGAACTGCGTCTTGTTGGCCGGATCGAAATCGAGATCGACTCGGTCTTTCAGTTGTCGAAACAACTCTGGCGGCAACTGCGACGCCCACTGTTCCGGTTCGCCGAGGCCATTAACAATCTTCGTCTCCGCGAACAGCTGCTTCAGATAAACGTCGTTGACGTAGGATTCAAACTCTTTGGTGTTGCCGGCTTCGACGAAGAAGTGCGCCAGACACGACCGGATGAGCGGTTCATCGTTCCCGATGGCAGGCAGCAGCGTCGTGCCGTCATAGTTGGAGTTCAGGTCACATGGAAAAAGTCTGTTCGCTTCGGATTCCTGCATCGTTTTGGACAGATATCCCACCGGTCGAGGCAGTTTCAAATACGCGAGCAGCAACTCTTCACTGTACTTACCCCGACTGCGATCCAGCAACAGACGGTTATACAGGACATGCGCCTTCAGCGAGTTATGAACTGGATCCAGCCTGTCGGCGAACGCCTGCAGCCGTTCCAGATATTTCTGCAGCTCATCAGCATCGTGCCGCCAGTCCACATCCGGGCCGGGTTGCAGTTTGGTCAGGTACGCTCGCACGAAAAGCTGCTGGTTCAGCAAGTCCGGTTTCGCCTTCAGCGCGTCATCCAACTGCGACTTCAGCAACTGGCGATGGATGCCATGCGATCCAAAACCGCCGGAGTTTTCATGATTCAAATCGTCGATCACCAGTTTGACCAGGGAGTCATAGTCCGGCCGCGCCAGCCGCGCCAACAATTGTCGCCGCTGCTCCGGATCGAGTCCGCCCGCAATGAGCCAGTCCAGGGCCGTGTCTTCGAAGCCGTTCAGTGAGTTGCCATGAATGGCCAATGCCTGCTGCTGAAAAGTCCCGCGGGAGACGACACTTGGATCCAGCGTCGTCGGCAGATTCGGTTCAGCGTTGAGTTCTTCCTTCTGATGCGGATAATGAATGCCGAAGCGACCTCGCAGGTAGTCGAGCGATGCCTGTGGATTCCGGTCATAGGTCAAAAGCGCCCGGCGCGTCCGAATTTCCCAGACTCGCTGCGTCTCACCAAACCGCTGCACCCACGGAGCCAGCAGCCCTTCAACTTTCTCAAACTGCTCCGTATTCAGCAGATGCAGGCAGTTCCAGTAGTAGTAATCTTCCGTCCCCGGAATCAGTTGCTTGAGAGCGGCCTCGCGGTCTGCAGACAGGGAAAACGTCTCGACAAACTCAATCTCCCCGCCCCGGGTGTTGACAATTCCCTGAATCAGAATGACTCCGAACAGCACAAGACGTTTCATGGAACACTCCCAGGACAAATTCAAAACCCAAAGACTGCATTTTCACAAGAGACTCAGCTGCCCGCGAGCAGACAAAGAAGTCCATCGTCCAGCGCGAGCGGCATCAACTGTGCCTGCCGGGGGCCCCGTTTCGAAAACAAACAACTATGACATAGATAGACGACACGGTGTTACCAGCATACTCCTGCTGATGGGCAGAAAGTGCCGTGTTCTCCCAGGATTCATCGGGCACGTGCGCAAATAGACTGCCAGCAGAGTGAGATAGTTCCCGGTTTCCGCGAAACAGCCCACAAATTGAACGCGTACCGCCAACCGATGACAATTCTCGTTCGTGGCCTGAGGAATGAGGTACGTCCCACCAGTCCGCCACATTGGTACGAAGCAGGTGGCATCCAGCGTTCAGCGTCGATCAGTCACGCGTCGCCTGAAGCTGCGACCATTCGATCCTGGTGCTCTGTCAACAATAAAACGAGGAGTGGTGTCTCAGAAAAGACGTAAGGAACGAGTAGCCAAACAGTTCACGTTCAAACCGCATTTGGAAGGTCGTCATCGCCAGCACCGCCGGTTGTACTCCATCGACGACGGCCAATCGGGAATCGCGACCGTATCCTTTTGAAATTCTGGTCTGGATCCGGCTGGCTTGACGTAAATTTGACTCTAGAATGCAGCTATTCAACGCTGATCTCTTCAAGCCGTGAAGGCATAATCCGGGCTTGGCCATGTCTCAAACCGCTTACAAACGCTTTCGCATGCAGATCGAACTGCGACATGCGTTTTTTAATCCGCCGGTGTTACCGGAAGGATATCGGTGGCTATCATGGCGATCATTGTTACTGGAAAGGCATGCTCAAGTAAAATGGCGGGCATTCCGTGAGGACCTGGATGGCAAAGTGTTTTCGTGTTTAGGTGCATCATCCGGATGCCTTGGCCTGATGCGAGAGATTGTCGCTCAGAGAAGTTTTTGTCCATCAGCAACATGGATGGTTGTCTACCAACCTGAGCCAAATTGGCCAGCCAGCGATTGTGGAACCATTCAGGGCATCACCAGAACCGGTGGAATTGGTGCCATTCAGAATGTCGGAGTGACCCCCGAACATCGTGGTCAGGGAATCGGTCGCGCACTGGTGATTCAGGCACTCCGCGGTTTCATGCAATGTCGCATGGGGTGCGCTGTGCTGGAAGTGACGGCTGAGAACGATGGAGCCGTGAAGCTGTACAGGTCTCTCGGGTTTGAGGTCATCGATGTGTTGTATCGTGACGGCGGAACAGGGGATACCGTCCCTGCAAGCCACAGGGATTCAACGATAAAGTGATGATCTCGAACGCAGTCTGATGCTTGTCTTGTGTTTTGCTTACAGTGACAAAAAAAACAACGGCCCAGGAAATCCGAGGTCTGTTCCCCTTGAGCACCAACGATTGCAATACTGCCATATTGCTACTGGCGTTTTTTCCTACGCAGCCCCAAAAAACATCGTCAAGCCGCGCTATGGCACTTAGGCGTGCAGCTGACGTGCCACTTTGGGCGCCCCCTGTCAAACAACAAGCCGCCTTAATCACCGTTGATAGCACCAGAAGTTTGATCTCCTTCTGGTGCTCATTCTTTCATTCACGCTCACGATGATTCAACTCTCAATGACAGGAAGTTGATCGCGAGGGCGGCGCCGTTGGCAGTTCTTTCCCTACTTAACTCGGACTAACTTCATAATGCGGCCGGAGACGTTCCAGTCCTGAACATAGAGATTGCCATCTTTGTCCCAATAAGATCCGTGAGTACCGCTGAAGATTCCTTCGATCCATTGCTCCTGCGGAACGTTGAAGTTCACTCGCTTCGCAGGGTCTGCATTGTGGCCGAGAACGGAAATAATCGTGTTGCTTTTGTCCAGAATGACCACGCGACCGTGTAAATCCGGGACCGAAACATAGTCACCCTGAATCGCCGCTGACGTTGGCATGCCCAGTCCGGTGACAACTTCTTCAATAAAATTGCCCTCCAGATCGTAGTGCAGCAATCGCCCTCTCGGTTCGTGATTGCGATCACAAATCAGCAGCCGATTCGGTTCATAGCGAGTATCCAGGGTCATTCCATGAGCGGTATTGAACTGCTTCAGGTCATTTCCCTTGGTACCAAAATGCATCAAATACTTGCCACTCTTGTCAAACTTGAAGATGTGATTGCTCGCATAGCCGTCTGACAAAAAAATGTCGCCGTTGGAAGCCACGGTGATGGCTGTCGGATTGAAAGCCTTCAGTTTCAAGCCCGATTCTTCCGGAAACTTCAACCGCAAAACAATGTCACCCATCTCAGCACTGAATTTGATTCCCTCTGCGTTAGCATTTCGAGCCCCATAGATAAACTCTCCGTCGGCTTCGTCGCGAATCTCCATGTCGTGGATGTTGGTGTAGTCTTCACCGATGAAGCGGCGAATGACTTTGCCATCCGGATTAAAGACAAAGACGCCCATGTTGGCACTGGTATAAATATTTCCAGCCTTGTCGATCACAACACTGCCATGGGTCGGTCCGATGACGGATTTCCCGTCCTCGCCCAATCCCCAGCCAGGAACGGTGTCAAACGTCATGGATCCGCAGCCCATTCTGACTGCTTGTGTTTTATCGGCGGCAGTCAAAGGCACGCTCATGCACAGTGCGATGGCGACTGTGAGAGTCGTCAGGCAGTTTTTCATAGTCTCATTTCCTGAAGAAACGTGGGAGTAACGATTCGCGGTGAGGTTTCATGCGTTAAACGCGCGCCATCTGAATCTTCAGACAGCGCGCCGCGAGCAAAGGGAGTATCCGGCACGTGGTTCTCCATTGTCAACCACCCCGAGGCTTCAGGAGATGCGGCACACGAAATCTTCAATGGCCGAATCGGGACTCTTACGCTCGCATCTGAACTGAGAAAGACACAAATCCAGGCAAGGGAATAACGCGGATCTTCGAGGATCGGGGAACAGCCCCATTAAGAATCTCACGTGTCGCCGGCGCGAGAGACAGATTGGACTCCGGCCCCACTGCTTCAGACGAAATCCGAACCTGAGACACATCTAGAGATTGTCATCGATCTTCAGGGTCTGAGTTCCTTTGCTTACGTTTGCAGACAATTCTGATTCTTACTTCGGCGGAATCAGTCTCACCGACCTGAGATCAATTAAAGCAAATGGAGGTTTCTCCGGTGCCGTAATGATCAACTGTCCGCGACCGCGGTGAAGATCAATCGTGCCGGCCTGCCAGGTTTGATAGTTGTCCCAAGTCCCGCTG
>JANPHT010000596.1:0-5995 GCA_031424595.1 Planctomycetota bacterium | reverse complement strand
ACCACTACCCGTATGTCTATTATCCACACTCATTCCAGAAGCCGCAGACGTACGATCACATGTACTACCGCTACGAGCCTTCCATGCGAATCCCGGTCTACAACAAGAACTGGTACAACTTCTATCCGACTGAGAAGCCATACCACTCCGGACATCACTACCTACTGGACGTGTTCTGATCCGTAGGATCTGAATATGGCAAAGAATCAGAGCTGATAACATTCAGGCTCTGGGTCAACGAATCGATGGATCGATTCGACTTGACTCAGAGCCTGTTTTCGTTGACGCAAAGTGTGCGTCTGTGTCACGCTTGTTGTGCTGATTTGACCATTGAAGCGACCAAAGCAATTCCAGACAGTGCCAAAGTGCATTTCGTGGGTTGTTTTTGACTCCCGGAGTGCTTCAAATAGGGCCCTGCAGAACAACCCCACCTCGTTCCGCATTGTCTAAAGACAATGTCCGTGTCTTGAATCAATCTTCAGAAAGAAATCTGATGAATTCAACTGTCTCGTCCTCCAGTGCGGAGAAGCCGCCTGTTGATGGACATCGCCCGGATTCAGCGTCGACCCCTCGTAGAAGCCTGCTTTTGCAATGTGTGACCGCCGCAATCAGCTTTGTCATTGTGGCCGTCCCGGCGACTCTGAGTGGCCTCTTTTTCCTCGACCCAATCCTGCGAAAGCGGAAAGGGGCCAAGCAAACCGGAACAGCAGGGGAATTGGCGAGAAAGGATGAAAACGGTTTTATTCGCCTCGATTTGACCCGCGAAGCCGTCCCCGTCGATGGCACCCCCGTCTCCATCACGGTGTTTGACGACATTGTAGATGCCTGGAATCGGTTCAAAAATGTCCCGGCAGGAAGCATCTGGTTGCGAAAGCTGGGGGACGGCCCCATTCTGGCATTCAATTCCATATGTCCGCATCTGGGCTGCTCAGTCGACTTCCGTGGGGCGCAGAACGATTTTTACTGCCCGTGCCATACAAGTTCATTTGCCCTGGACGGAAGGAAGACGAACGACATCCCACCTCGCGATATGGATTCGCTCGAAGTGTCGATGCGAACAAACGGGGTCGATGATGCCAATGGTGCGGAGATCTGGGTGCGTTATCAAAAATTCCGAGGGGCGACATCAGAAAAAGTGCTGGTCTGATCCTTGAGTTCTGCACACAGGAACTCCCGCTCTTTTGTCGAACAAACAGGGTTGAATTCGAAAGTCGTTTCCTCATGAACTCATTGATTAGCTGGCTGGACAGCCGGACCGGTTTTCGCGAATTGATGCATGAAGCTCTTTACGAGCGAGTACCTGGCGGGGCTCGCTGGCGATATGTCTGGGGAAGCACTCTCGTTTTTACTTTCGTGCTGCAGATGATCACCGGGTTCATGCTTTGGTCCGCCTACAGCCCCAGTACTCGCACCGCGTGGGAGAGCGTTTTCTACATCCAGAATGAGATGTATCTGGGATACATCATCAGAGGCCTGCATCATTACGCTGCTCAGGCGATGGTCGTGCTGATGGCCATCCATCTGGTTCAAGTTGTCATCGACGGAGCTTACAAAGCCCCAAGGGAAATGAATTTCTGGCTGGGTATTGTGCTGATGGTGATTGTGTTGGGCCTTTCACTCACAGGCTACCTGCTGCCCTGGGACCAGAAGGGCTACTATGCAACGCAAGTGACCACCAACATCATGAGCGCTACGCCGATGGTGGGACCGGAAGTGCAGAAACTTGCGCAAGGCGGAAGTGATTACGGGCATCTGACTTTAACCCGCTTCTTTGCAATGCATGCGGGGATTCTTCCGACTGTGCTGGTGGCATTTCTGGCATTGCATATCTACGTTTTCCGACGACATGGATTGACGGTTCACGACGAAAAGCATGCACCGGATACAACGTTCTGGCCGGATCAGGTTTTAAAGGATGCCGTGGCCTGCCTCGCGGTTCTGACCGTTGTGCTTTTGCTTGCCTTGTTTCGGCCTGCGGAACTCAGCGCTCCCGCTGATCCTGCGGTCAAGTTTGATGCGGCACGTCCGGAGTGGTATTTCCTGTTTCTCTTTCGCTTCTTACGATTCCATGCCGTTGATTCACTGGGCCTGACGTTTGGGGCGATCATTGTTCCCGGCATCATTATGGGCATCCTGACCATTATGCCCATCACTGCTCAGGTGCTCGGCAAGACAGGTCACTTCCTGAACAAAGCTTTCATCTGGTTGATGGCCATCGGAATCGCCGCTCTGACTGTCCTGGCGTTCTACGAAGACGCAAACGATCGCGATCATCAGGCGGCGTTGGCGGAAGCCCATCGAGACGGCCAGCGAGCGATCGAGTTGGCTTCTGGTCCAGACAAAATCCCAGTCGATGGAGCTGTTTCCCTGTTACGCCGTGATCCTTTTACTCAGGGACCTCGACTCTTTGCTCAGCACTGTAAAGCCTGCCATCGCTACAACGGCCATAGTGGCCGTGGCGCTTTGGTCATGGAATCTGCTACCGACAAAACAATGCCACCTGTCATCGGCACGCCAACAGCCGCAGACCTGGGACAGTTTGGCCGACGGGAATGGATGACAGGCATCGTCACTGATTATTCCAATCACTTTGCATGGCTGAAGAACGCAAGTTGGTTTAAAGAGGCGAAGGCCAAGTCAGCGGCGGGCGAAAGTGTGGAGTTTATTAACCCGGATGGATCCGAAATGGCGGACTGGACCTCCGGAAATATGGAGTCCCTTCAAGCGCCGGAGAACTCGGACAATGTTAAGGCACTGGTTGAGTTTCTCGCTGCGGAAGCCGGGCACAAGCAAACGGAGTTTGATCCGGCACTTGTTGAGCGCGGTCGTAAGCTGGCAGTCGATGGTGACTGGGCCGGTGCGCTGAACGGAACTTCCTGTAAGCAATGCCACGACACAATCGGTGAAGCGTTCCCGGCACAGCACGACGATTCAAAAGCCAACGGTTATCCGACGATGGCAAAATACGGATCAGCAACATGGCTGAAGGATTTTATTCGAAATCCTGGGGCGGCTCGACATTACGGAGCCAGGAACCAGATGACGGCCT
The DNA here is from genome assembly GCA_031424595.1 of Planctomycetota bacterium. Classification (GTDB taxonomy): domain Bacteria; phylum Planctomycetota; class Planctomycetia; order Planctomycetales; family Planctomycetaceae; genus SXXK01. The sequence continues at coordinate 2,946 of JANPHT010000596.1, read as the reverse complement.
CGACGCCTCAGAAGCTGTCGGATACTGATTTGGACCTCCTCATTCGCTGGATGACAAACGATTTTGACAAATCGACAGTGCCCGATTATCCAAATCAGCTCGATGCCGTTGAAAACTCTCTCACAGGTGGCAGCCCCAGTGCCGACTCAGTGGCTATCGACCAAGCCGGTGCGACGATGACAGAGGAAAAAAATACAGCGGAAGGAAAAGCTACCGACGAGACTCCGTAGTTTTCCACTTGCCCGTAAGACAGTCCTCGAGAAATGCTCGCCAAAACCGTTTGTGCATGATCTCGATGAACGCTAAGTCACCTGATCCAGAGGTTACATTTCCGTTCACGAAGCCGGGAACGCAAGTCGCGGTCCCGGCAATCGACTTGTCACCCGCAATTAGTCGACAATGGCATTGAACCAAATGTTGCGATACCGCACTGGGTTGCCGTGATCCTGCAAATAGAGCGGCCCGGCGTCCGGCCCTTCTTTGAGTGGTGATGCCGTTGTTGAGTGGGTCAGCTTGACTTGATCGTGAATCACGACACCATTGTGCTTAACCGTGGTCCAGGCGTCCGCTGTTTTCTTGCCAGCCGAGTCGAATTTCGCGGCATGGTAGTCTATGTCGTACGTTTGCCAGCTCAGTGGAGGAAAGCACATATTGACCTTGGGCTTGCTGATGGTGTAGATGCCGCCACATTCATTGTTTTCGCCGGTCAGTCCAAACGAATCGAGCATCTGTACCTCATAGCGTCCCTGAAGGTAACATCCGCTGTTGCTGCGACCCTGCCCACGAGCATTGGGCATAAACGAAAGCATGAACTCCAGGTGAAGTTGGCAACTCTGAAACGTTTCTTTGCTGGTGACGCCCTGCATGAGCAACTTGTCGTCTGACATGCGACCTCCTTCGAAATGTTCAGCCGAACTTCCGTCAAACAAAATCACTGCGCCTTCTGGTGGCTTTAGACCCAGTGTCGGAGAGACGCGGGTGGTCCTGGAAAGTTCTCCCAGGCGAGCATTGTCGGCCGAATAGATCAAAAGGCTCCCGTCCTTAGCCTCACCGCGGCCCATCTCACCCTTCAATACGCCGGAAGACCCCTGAATTTCACCCGTGCCTCGCAAGGGCTCGTTGCCATCCCACCCATCGCCGGGCAGTCCGCCATGAAATGCGGCCCACGCAAGTTTCCCTTCGCCTTCAGCAATGACCTGAACGCCAAGTTTGATTTCTCCGTCACCGGTCTTGATGACGCCGGAGTATTCACCCTGAAGTGAAAACGGCAGTCCGGCATCAGCCGCTGTCAGGAATGCTTTCTTTGCATCCTCTGCAGGGGCCGATGACGCGACGGCGAAACAAGCAACGAGAGACAGAACAGTCACAAGGTTTTTCATCATGGGATTCCTATCGGGTTTCGGTCAAAAAGGTGGAGCACATCAGGTCAGAACATAGTCGGATCAGGTTCGACGGGAGTCGGGACGGAAATGGGATTTTCCGGAAGTAGCGTGTCTGGGTTTTCCACAGCCCGGAGTAAATCCGCACTGTGCCGCCTGACCAGCACTCGTGACTCGCGAAGAACATTCAGGCTCTGTTCGTCCAGTGGCAGAAGTGTGACTCGACGAAGTACCTGGTTCAAGCGTCCCAGAAGTCGATGATCGTCGCTGTAATCAAACAGGATTCTTACGGCGCGAAACTTCTCGATAAACTCCGCCAGCCGATCTGTCGATCGACTCGCCAATCGATTGACCAGTTGTTCAACCTGTTGGGGAGCGACTTCTCCCAAAGCCGCGTAATAGTTCTCCAGAACTTCCGGCACGTGTTCGGCAATCACAGAGTCCAGCAGTAGCTCCGTCACAATATGACCAAGAAACGGAGGCCGATGATCGTAAGGGTCCGGCATCAATCTCCGAAAGCGAACAGACAGTTCAGACTCCAGCATTATAAAACCAGGGCAGCGATGGAACAGATCATCATCGCAAAGGTGTTGAAGTATTCCCGATGCGATCGATTGTTCAGGCTCCTCAAGGCACTGCAGATGCTCATGAATCCGCCGACTGCGCATGCGGACTTTTCGATCGACAACACACAGCCAATCCGGGATCGCCGTTCCCGCCAGTTTCAGCGGGTTGTCCAGAAATCGATATCCGTGTGCAAGATAGTTCATCCGGGCATTTGACTGGTTTTCGCGGCAAACAGGAAGCGAACCGCCCCGGCAGAAAATCCCGGCAGTCAACCGCAGATGACGCCCAGCATGACAGAATTCAGGCCGCTGCCAATTCCAAGCAGAGCGAGTTTTGTACCGGACCTGGGAGGATCCTGTTCGAGTCCCATCGATAATGCCATCGGCAGCGCAGCCGCACCGGTGTTACCAAGCAATTCGACGGTGGGAAAGTCCAGAGCCGGATTGAGTTTCAGCCGCTCCATCAACAATGTGCGATGCTGCTTTCCGACTTGATGCGTGAATACACGATCCACATCTTCATTCTTCCAGTGAAGCGATTGTTTGGCTTTCTCCCAGGCTTTCTCAGCCAGGGCAATCCCCGCATGCAGGAGAGCTTCTGAATCTGTTTCCATGCGAGGCCGGCCATCCCCGTGCCGTTCGGTCTGTACGCCTCCAGCACAGAGTTTGTGTGCCGCAGAATCCGACAGAAATGCTCCGCCAAGCAGTCTGTGTCCGGTACGACTCAGCTTACGGTCGCATAACAGGATTGCGGCTGATCCGGATCCGATTGTCAATGACGCAAACGCCGGCTTAATACTTTGGCGAGTCAAAGATGTGTCATGAAGCAGACTGTCAATGGTCCCTTCGACGAGGTCTCTTCCGCTTTCGGTCCCGACCACAATCCCAGCGCGGATGCGGCCAAGCTCAATCTGATCGGCTATCACCAACATTCCATTCAACAGGCCGAGACATGCATTACTCACATCCATAACCAGAGAGGACTCTGGCAGACCGACGCC
>JANPHT010000595.1:0-5546 GCA_031424595.1 Planctomycetota bacterium | reverse complement strand
TTCCGCAAAGCCAGTTCATCCGACATGATTGACAGCATTAAGGGCTTTGGTGGAGTCGACATCATCGACGGAGGAGTCGGCGATGATTATACGTTGACTGCCAGCCTTGGCTCCCCGATTGTTGTCAGTGAAGGCACGCTGTTTGACCGCGCGGTGACAATCGATGATCGAGGCGCCTCAAGCTGGACGGGAAGCACGGTAGATTATGGTGATGGGTCAGGCTTGCATTCGTTAAGTGTTTCAACAACCGGTACGTTTGCCCTGAATCACATCTGGGCGGACAGCGGCTCGTACTCGATTACGGTGTCTATCACCAACGACATCGGCCAATCTCTGACCCAACAACTCGCGGTGCTGGTCAACAACGTTGCTCCGACACCGAGCATTGACTTTATCAGCGCTCCGCGACTGGAAGGCACATCGATTAGCTTTGCAGGATCAGCAACAGATCCAGCCGGTGCGAATGACACGCTGACCTATGTCTGGAACTTCGGAGACGGGAATACCGTGACAGGAGCCAATGCGACTCACACGTTCGCCGACAACGGAACCTACACGGTGACCCTGACTGTGAGTGACGAAGACAGTGGCACTACCACCACGACTCAGACGATTGTTATCAAAAACGTTGCTCCGACACCGAGTATCGACTCCATCAGCGCTCCGCGACTGGAAGGCACATCGATCAGCTTTGCAGGATCAGCAACAGATCCTGCCGGTGCGAATGACACGCTGACCTTTGTCTGGAACTTTGGTGACGGTTCTGCCGTTGTGACGGGAAGCAATGCGACGCACACGTTCGCCGACAACGGAACCTACAAGGTGACTCTGACTGTCAGTGACGAGGACAATGGCACTACCACCACGACTCAGACGATTGTTATCAGCAATGTGGCCCCGACGCCAGTCGTCCATCAGACCGTGGTGGAAGCCAATGCTTCCAACTTCGTCATCAACACCGGCACAGTCTTTGATCCGGGAGATGATACGGTAACGCTGGCGGCATCGATCGGTACCGTGACCATGAATTCGAATGGGACCTGGACATGGACATACGACGCCAGTCGCGAAATTCAGGAATCCCTGATTGTCACCATTACTGCTGCAGACGAAGATGGCGGAAGTCGCAGTGTGTCGTTTACGGCGGTGATCAACCTGCCGCCTGAACTGAGGGTTTCCGGCCGAGCGACGGGAGTGCGTGGCCAGGCGCTGGACTTTGTGTTCACCGCGACGGACCCGAATGCCGTTGATCAGACGGGACAGTTTACGTTTGTGATCAACTGGGGTGATGGCACGCCGGTACAAACCGTAACCGGACTTGCGACGACGGTCGTGTCGCACGTCTATGTAGCCGAAGCGATCGCGGCCTACTCCATTCGAGCCACGGTCCGCGATGCTCGAGGACTGACGTCCGTGGGGGCCGCTGCGGACGTTGATATCCTCAGATGGGAGGTCCAGGCAGATCCGCTCCATGCCGGGCAGATTATTCTGGTGGTCGGCGGCTCCATGACAGACGACCGCCTTCGCGTCACTCGGCATGGCACGGGTGCTGATGCTTACTTCAAGCTTCGGATCGATGCCCTGGCAAGCAGTGACTACTGCAATGATGATGAAGAAAACAACTCGACCGTCCGCATTTACGCGGCGCTCAATGGAATCATGGTCTACGGCCAGTCGGGCAATGACCGGATCGAGTTGCAGAACAAGATCGAGGTCCGGTCATTGCTGGACGGCGGACTCGGGAACGACCGCATCCAGGGGGGTGCTGCTGCCAACATCATTCTTGGGGGCGATGGTGACGACCAGTTACTCGGAGGCCAGGGCCGTGACGTGATGATCGGCGGTCGTGGTTCGGATTATCTTGACGGAGGAAAGGACGACGATCTTCTGATTGCAGGTTACACCTCATTAGACAATAATCGGTCGGCTCTGGAAGCAGTTCTGAGGGAATGGACCAGTGATCGCAGCTTTACAGATCGTCGCAACAACATTATGGGGGTGACCAGCACCGGTCTGAACGGTACTTCCTGGTTGAAGCCCTCCGGCCCGAAACGCAGTGTGTTTGATGATGATGCCGTGGATTATCTGTGGGGCGGTGAAGGCCGCGACTGGTTTCTGCTCAACATGGATAGTGCGGAAAGCAGCCGGCGTGACCAGCTGATCGACTTCCGCAACGGCGATGAAGATGACGATATCAATCTGTTCTAGTCCGACGTGTTGTCTGATAGTAGTTCCGCACGTTTTCTGATGCGGCTTTCTTCGCAGACCTTTTAAGGCCAGGTTATGAATCGCCCAGTCTCGAATAACGAAGAAGTAGATTGCAACTCGGCTACCTCCCGCGAGCCCACGATTGTCTCGGACCTCGATGCGACAGGTGCGATCCAGGATGGTCCGGCTCTTGTTTCCCCAACGACACAAGAATCTGTTTCAACAGACGCAACGGGATCGCCGCCGATCAAGGCTGCGGGGTTCGCTGCGGGCAAAGCATCACAATCTTCCGGTCATGTATCATCGGGAACATCACAGACGCTGACAGGGCAACTCTGCCTTGACGTGCAGCAACCAACGTTTATTGGAAACAATGGACCTTTCCCTGAAAGGACTCAGCCGATCCATTCGCAGGCCGGGCAGACAACCGATCCTGGATATGACAGGACGTTTATCGCTCCCACCGCACAAGCGGCAGATCCCGGGGTGACCGTCATCGGAACGCCTGGGAAAAAGGACAGTGAAGACTTTTTCGAGACACTCCCGGTCGATGATTCCCAGGCAGTGTCCGATGGCGTTGGAGGTCAGATTGTCGGCGATTACCAGATTCTCGGGGAACTCGGCCGAGGTGGAATGGGAGTCGTCTACAGGGCTAAACATCGCAAGCTGAACCGCATCGTGGCGTTAAAGATGATCCTGGCAGGAAAGCACTCAAGCCAGGACGCGCTGGGGCGTTTTATCGCCGAGGCGCGTGCCGTGGCGAAGTTGCAGCATCCTGGGATCGTGCAGATTTTTGATATCGGCGAACACCAGGGTCTGCCATATTTTTCACTTGAGTTCGTTGAAGGGAAAGATCTTCATAAAGATCTGAACAGTCTGCCCCGTGATCCAAAGCGTTCGGCCGAAATGGTCGAACAGCTTTGTATTGCCATGCAGTATGCGCACGACAATAAGATTCTTCATAGAGACCTGAAGCCTGCTAACATTCTTCTCGATAAGGATGGCAGGCCCAAGATCACTGACTTCGGACTTGCCAAGAGCGTCGAAGCCGACGCTTCCGGTGCCACGAGTGATGGCTCTGTCATGGGCAGTCCAAGTTACATGCCCCCCGAGCAGGCTCGCGGGGAAAACTCGTCCATTTCTCCCCGATCGGATCTCTATTCTCTCGGCGCTATACTTTATCAGATGCTGACAGCACGGCCTCCATTCGTTTCCGAGAAGCCGCTGGATACCGTTTTGCAGGTCATCAGTAACGAACCAGTTGCTCCGGGAAAGTTACATCCGGGCCTTCCCGTCGATATTGAAACCATTTGCCTGAAAGCCCTGCAGAAAGACCCGTCTGCTCGGTATGAGAACTGTCGGGAACTAGCTGCCGACCTTCGGCGATTCATCAATGGCGAACCGATTCTGGCCCGACCTGTCAGCCGTTTGGAACGCGCATGGCGCTGGTGCCGGCGAAATCCCAAAGTGGCAATTCCATCGACTCTGGCCAGTGTCTTTATTATGGCCACCGCCGTGATTTCGACATGGGCATGGTTTGAGACTTCAGCTCAGGCGGCTGTCATCGCTGATGAAAAAGTGAATGTCGAAAAACAGCGAGATGAAGCCGGTCGTCAAAGAGACCTTGCGAATGAACAGCGAATCATTGCGCTGGCAAACGAAGAAAAGGCCGAAAAAGAACGTGAAGAAGCGGACCGCCAGCGCACGATTGCTAATCAGCAAAAAGTCCTTGCTGAAGAAAAGGAAGAACTGGCCAGGAAGCAGGCCAACCTTGCTCTTCAGAACATTCAATTTGTGGTCACAGAAATAGACAGCTCACTTAAGAAGCAGCCTGGCTCCAATGAGCTGAGGATTTCAATCCTGGAAGCTGTTTCGAAAAAGTGGGATGAGCTGGATGTGGAACTGACGGGTGGAATACGTGGTGAAGCAATTCCAACTCTGATGACGCTGCGGCAAAAGATCGCCGTGGCGTTTTACGAACTGGATAAACTTCAGGAGGCTGAACGTGAGTTTGAAAAGCTCTACGCGATGGGCACGGAGCGGGTCGAAATTAAAGGTCGTTCTGATTCCGCACGGACGAATCTGGCAAAGATCGGGATGTTCTGGGCCCCTGTAAAACGACGAACAGGAGGTGATCCCGAGGCGGCGATGAAGCTGCTTAAATCCTCAATCGCACTTGTTCGCGAAACACTTGAGAAACCTCAACCACAACCAGACAGTCCGACGAAGAACGAGATTCTTGAATTATTGGCCACACTTCTGCAAAACGAGGGTGTCGAATATCTTGAACAAGGTCGTCTGCCCGAAACATCGGCCTCGTTTCAGGAAGCACTCGATACGATGGCGACCGTACTGAATAACATCCGCACAGAACCGGGCTTTGCCGAATTGACGGACGATCAGAAGGATTCGAAAACTGCCAGCCGACAGATCAGCCACGACAAGTCAGCACTTGGCCTGGCGTATATCGTGATGCGACTGGGGCAGACTGACCGATCCATCGTCCTGTATGAACAGGCCATTGCCGGTCGTCGCGAAATCTTTGCCCGCCGCCCGACGATGCTGCCGCTTAAGCTGGAGTTCGCTGGTCATCTGAGCAATTATGCGCAGTCAATGTTGTGGGTTGATCAACTTGAAAAAGCGGAGCCTTTAATTCGCGAATCACTGACTCTTTTTGAGGAACTTCATGCCGCAGATCCGGAAAAAGCTGACTACAAGCGTCAACTGACCAGCGCCTTATATCGTATGGCAATACTTCGCGATGTGCAGGGACACGGCGGAGAGTCGCTCAGCCTTTTTGAACGGTCAAGGAAGCTGCGGGAAGAGTTATTTAATGCATCACCGGACGAAAAGAACAAGATCAACCTGATGCTGGCGGAGGCGCGAGTGGGAAACACGGAAGCCGCCATGAAACTCATAGATGAGTTGGGAGCTACTCAGAATGAGAACGGCGAGCTTCATTTGGAACGCGCCAAAGCGCTGGCACAGTTGTCACGGAAGTCAGAAGGCGAGCAACAGAAAAAGTTCAGGGACGACGCCCTGACGGCATTGGAACGCTCGATCTCAGAAGGGTACAGCGATCCATTTCGCGTCAAAGCAGAACAGGATCTCGATCCACTGCACGAAACCGATCGCTTTCGACTTGCCCTTTCCCAACTTGAAGCCGCGCGAGCTGAAGCTGCCGCCCTATAGTGTCAGTTCCGGCCAGAAAGTGAGCCAGAATTCCGGAGCCAGTTGAGGCCGACTGGAATTTGGTGATACCGGTTTGGATGATGGGGGTCAGTACGATCAGGGCTAACCCAACTTCCCCAACTGGGTAGAAAAATGCTGGCGGCGAA
>JANPHT010000594.1:0-7596 GCA_031424595.1 Planctomycetota bacterium | reverse complement strand
AGGCCTTGAAGGTGGGGCCGACGATTATCTGTGCAAGCCGTTTGCCTTTGATGAGTTACTTGCGCGAGTTCGTGTTCTGCTGCGACGTAACGATCGGCCGCTCACTACGCTTTTGACATACTCAAGTTTGACAGTGGATCTTTCAACTCAACGCGTTGAACGTGGTGGGAAACGTATCGAATTAACGGCGCGGGAAACGGGGCTGCTGGTATTTCTGATGCGCCATCAAGGCCAGGTGCTGGAGAAGACTCGTATTTATGAATCTGTCTGGGAAGATTGTTACGACGGCGTTTCGAATACGCTGGAAGTCCATATCATGGAATTGCGAAAGAAACTGGAAGTTTCCGGCCCGCGCTTGATACACACGCTTCGCCATCGAGGCTATCGCTTTGGAGACGAACTGCGGTGATCGCATGTCATTGATCGCAAATCGGCCACTGACAACGCGTCTGTGCGTCGTTTTCCTGGTGACGATCGGACTTGTACTGATCGCGTTTTCGGCAGCGTTCTACGGTTTCGCGAGTTTCTTTCTGCACAGGCAAGTGGGAGATCAGGTCGCGTCCGGAGTGCGAAGTTTGAGTGCTCTTGTTGAAACGAGTCCGGAGGGCGTCGAATGGGAACACCAGGGAAGAACTTTCGACGTCGGTGCTTCACCGCTGGCGGGGGAACCTGTCTGGATTGTTCTCAACCAGGACGGCTTTGTCGTTGATCAGTCTGACAATTTGGACGTGAGCGAAGTCGCGACGGCCATCCGGGCAACAAGAGCGGTACTCAACGAAGAGTCTACTATTCTGCGATGGCAGGATGGCCATTGGGTTTTCGGCGAACAGTGGATCAGAGTCCTATCCGGTCAGGAGTCTACTGAGTCTCCCGCCGATGCCGACGAAGTCTTTCATCGGGCGATTTGTCTCAGACTTGCCCTTTCACTGAGTCCAATTCACGCAATGCTCAGAACGACGGGGATCACATTGGCGGTGCTTTCGGCTCTGGTCTGGATTGGTTCATTTTTCGCAGCGAGGTTTGTTTGTTCCCGAGCGCTTCAGCCGCTGCGTGAAATGACTTTCGCTGCCCGGAAGATGAATGCCGATCTTCTCACCGTCAGGCTTCCGAAAATTCGGACACACGATGAAATCGGTGAACTCACCACCGCGTTCAATGCCTTGCTGGACCGACTGGAGGATTCTTTTGAACGGCAGCAGAGGTTTACGGGAGACGCGTCACACCAGTTGCGAACTCCGCTGACGGCCATCCTGGGACAATTGGATGTGGCGTTGCGGCGTGATCGGTCGGGTGACGAATACAAACAAACGCTCCGAGTTGTTCACGATCGGGCAAGTCATCTGGCGAAGATTGTCGAGGCGCTCCTGTTTTTGGCGCGAGCGGATGCTGAGTCGGATCTTCCGGATCGACAGCCGATCGATGCTCGCAGTTTTTTGACGACCTGGATGACGACCTTTGCCGAACATGAACGATTCGCAGACTTACAGTTCGATGCCGGTCGCGACTCTGCCGTGATGATCCTGGGGCATGAAACTCTGCTGAGCGAATTGCTGACGATTCTGGTCGACAACGCGTTCAAGTTCAGCGAACCGGGCACGTCCGTCATCGTGCAATTGTCTGCCGATTCCGAATCTGCCATCGTGCAAATTTGCGATTACGGACATGGTATCGCGGACTCTGACCTGCAATCGCTGGGAACGCCATTCTTTCGCGCGGATTCAGCACGGCAAAAGGGAATTCCGGGTGTAGGACTGGGGCTTTCGATCGCCATCCGGATTGCCCTAATTCTTGGCGGATCTCTTCAATTCTCCAGCGAGGAAAAAACAAGAACGACCGCGTCAGTGCGGCTGCCGTTGCTGTCCGCTGATGGGCGAGTTATTCAGGGACCGGGACGCCCCGATTGTGTGGCCCCCTGAGCCGTTCACGGGCGTGCGGATTCGGCAAGTGCTTCGCGGAACCCAATCTGGCGGAGCAGATGGTTGGAGTAAGCGGTCCGGAGGACAATATGAGGAGAATGAGCCAACGAATGCGACGGGGGATCTGCAAGCTTGAGCCAATGCGATATCGTCCCATCGGTTCCCGGATTCTCGCTGCGGGCTTTGATCCCTGCCATTCCTCTGTGGTGCGGCTACAATTCTGGCCCAGTGTTTGTTTCGATACCCATTGCAGGAAAGAGGATGATGTCTCAGCGTATTGTGATGCGAACGGGAGAAGCTCTGGTAGAAGACGAAGCAGGCTGGTCGGCGGCTGAGCCTGAAGTTGTGATTGGCGAATTGGACGGCCCGGTTGGATATGCCATCGCCCAATTAATGGGCGATCAGACCAAGGGGCATACCAAAGTCTTTGCCATTCTTAACTGTGACGTTCAGGTAAGACCGGTTACCGTGATGGTCAGTAAAGTGACTGTCAAAGACGATCGGTATACGAACATTCTGATGGGGACCGTCCAGGCTGCTATCGCCAACGGAGTGCTCGATTCCGTACGGGCGGGTGATATACCAAAAGAGAAAGCCAACGACCTTGGAATCATCGTCTCTGTCTGGCTGGATCCATCGATCGTTGATGTCCATGACGTCGACTACGGAATCCTCTTCAGGACTCACCGAGCAGCTATTTCCAAAGCCATCGGCAAGGCCATGAGAAATGAGCCGTCCATCGATTGGTTGCTCGAAAATCAGGACAAAGTGACCCATTGTTTCCACCAAATGGCACTTGATGGCGAGGCCTGACGTGTTTGTACACAGGCGGTGATCGGACTCAACTTTCCAGGAGAGTGGGATCGGCCCGTTCGTCGTACGCCGTCCCACCGGGAACAGTTGGGATGCACAGTATTAAAATGCTTTCTCTGTGCGCTGTCGCCGCTGGCTTCGTCAGAGAACGCGTAGAGTTCCGCAGTCGTGGCCGGGCCTTGGGATAAGACACATTGGCCAGTGCCGGCTCAAATCTCTATCCGATATTGGGGTCGGGAATATGGATCTCCGCCAGGCCAGCTCCGCAAAGTCACGAAGCCAGGCAGCAGTTAATCGTGAGTGTACGGCAGCAATGTCGCCGCTCTGCTCAGGGCATCCACGGTTTTTTGGTATGGAAACCCGTTAAAGTCGAGAGATTAGCGACTTATGTGAATCTCAATGGGACTTGTGATCATTTCTTGAAGAATTCACGTTGCGGCCACCTACAGTCGATGGTGTACGACAAAGGCGGAAACGCAGTGAGTGAGATCGTTTTTTCGATGTATGGTGATGAAAATATGAACGAAGAAATGAGTGCCGGGTCAGAAACACCGCAAGCATCCGAAGTGGATGTTGTTTCAGCATCATGGATTTTTGAACAGATCGCACTGAGGGACGGTCGGCATGTCGATCGCTCAAAGATTCGACGCTCCGTGGATGAAGCCGCTGCAACGTACTTCGGGATGCATGATGGAGGTTGGTGGAGATGGCTGATCGAGACTGGTCACAGTCTTGGAAGAAACTGCCGCGTGATCGATGGAGAGCTTCACGAGCTGGTACAGTTGGCTCGTGACGGAGTCGTTGTGATTCTACGATCAGGGGATGGGAAAACCTGGCACACGCTGATGCCGGGGAAGGGCCGCCGACTTTATTTTGGGACTCCTCGTGGCCACTTTCCGCTGCGGATCGTGTCAGCTCGAAAGATTGCAAAGCTGCTGCGGCTGGATGGATTCGAAGGTGTCCTGAGATGCATCGTTGTCGAATCGTCACTCACGTCGTCAAATGCCATTCTGTCTGGCGTCGGAGAACGAAAGCCGTTTGATCGTCTGCTCGCGTTACTGCGTGCAGAGAGTTCCGATCTGTGGGTCGTGGTGGTCTTTGCTTTGGTCTCAGGGCTACTGAGCATGACAACCCCCCTGGCCGTGGAAGCGCTGGTGAATACGGTGGCTTTCGGTCGTTTCCTGCAGCCGGTCATTGTGTTGTCGATCATGCTGCTGGCGTTCCTTTTGTTTCAGGCGGCATTGAAGGCGTTGCAGACATTTGTCGTTGAGATCATTCAGCGAAGACTGTTTGCGAGAGTGGCGGCGGACCTGTCGTTCAGGCTTCCCAAAATTCGCATAGAGGCTATGGACAATCACTATGCTCCTGAACTCGTGAATCGTTTTTTTGATGTGGTGACAGTGCAGAAAATCAGCGCACAATTGCTGCTGGACGGAATCTCGGTCGTGCTCAGTGCCGCGGTGGGGATGACGGTGCTGGCGTTCTATCATCCCTATCTGCTTGCCTTCGACGTGGTGTTGATACTGCTGGTGGTGTTTACGATGTTCGTCCTTGGACGCGGCGCTGTGAAAACGAGTATCAAGGAATCGAAGACCAAGTATGCGATGGCCGCCTGGCTGGAAGATCTCGCACGGTGCCAGACAACATTTCGATATGACGGGGCGTCCGAATTTGCGATGGAGCGATCAGATCAGCTGATCTTTGACTACCTGTCGGCAAGAAAGAAACACTTTCAGGTTCTGATGCGGCAGGTTGTTTTTCTGCTGCTGGTTCAGGCCCTGGCAAGCACCGCACTGCTGGCGATTGGCGGCTGGCTGGTGATTTCCGGTCAGCTGTCTCTTGGTCAGTTGGTGGCAGCGGAGCTCATTGTTGCCGTCGTGGTGGGTTCCTTTGCAAAACTCGGAAAGCATATCGAGAGTTTCTACGATCTGATGGCTTCCATCGATAAGCTCGGATCTTTGCTGGATCTTCCCATCGAACGAACTGATGGGTTGTTAACTGCTTCCGATGATTCCGCTGGTCCCGGAGCAGGGATCTGTGTCAATGATGTCAGTTATGAACTTCCGGATGGTCGCGAGATCCTTCGCAACGTGTCGTTCAATATCCAGTTGGGTGATCATCTTGCCCTGTGTGGCGAAACTGGGGCAGGAAAGAGCCTGTTGCTGGATATGCTCTTCGGACTTCGTGAACCGTTGTCGGGATCGATGAGTATCAACGGCGTGGACCCTCGTGACCTTCGACCGGATGTGTTAAGAAGGCGTATCGCCCTGGTGCGGGATGTGGAAGTCTTTGAAGGAACGATTGCCGAGAATATTCACCTTGAACGCCCGGATATCAGCATGGCCGACGTGCGGACAGCAACGGAAACCGCGGGGTTGCTGTCGGCTATTCAAAGGTTGCCCGATGGGCTGGCAACACGCCTGACATCCAATGGCGCTCCGCTGACGACGGGTCTATTAAGAAAGTTGATGATCGCCCGGGCAGTCAGCGCACGGCCGGAAATTGTGCTGATCGACGAATTACTTGATAGTATGGCTGATGACGAGGCCGCAAAAATTCTTCAGCAGCTTATTTCTGCGCAGCCGCCGTGGACGATAGTTCTCGTCACAAATCGAGAGCAGTTAAAAGCCATGATGAGCAGGACTGTTGCCTTATCGAGGGGAACAGAAAACTCAAGAGGCGAAGGCCATTCCTGACAGCCTGAGTTCAGATTGTGCTGAAGTACCCGGACCTACAATTCCAAGGTGAGACTATGGCCAAAAATGCTAATCCGCACTGCCGATCAATTCTGACGCCCGTGGCCTACAGTGAAGCTCTCATGCCTTCCTTGCAGTTGGCACGATCATCCCGGGCAGCGAAAAAGATCGCCGTGGTTTTGTTTGCGCTGTTACTGATTTCTATTGGCCTGATGGCATTTGCGCCATGGCAACAGACGGTCACAGGAGCGGGCTATGTGGTGGCTTACGCGCCTCGGGAGCGTCAGCAGGTTCTGGAAGCGACGATCGAAGGTCGAATTGTTCGCTGGAATGAAGCGCTGGTTGAAAATGCCAAAGTGTCAAAGGGTGACTTTATTGCAGAGATTCGGGACCTTGATGATGATCTGTCACTACGATTACTTAGTCAGCTGGAGAATACGAAATCAATCCTGACTTTAGCCGTGAAGTTTGTAGAAGCGTCGGAAGGGCAGTTGAATGCCTACCGTCGCGTGCAGACGGAAATCGAAGCGGCCCAGAATGCCTATGTCCAGTCGGCAACAGAAAAGGTCTCTGCCGCCGAGCAAAAACTTTCCATTGCAGAAGCTGCCATTCCTCAGCTCAAGGCGGCTTTTGAACGTGCCCGTGATTTACAGGCGGCAGGAAACATCGCCCTGGAAAAGGTTCAGGAGATCGAGCGAAAGTTACTTGAATCGCAAGGCAAAGTTAAAGAAGAAATGGCCAACGTCTCGGCAGCAAAGGCTGAACTGAGAGGTAAGCAAAGTGATCGCGAGGCGTACATTCAAAAAGCAATGGCAGACGTCAGCTATTATGAAGGAGCATTGGACAAAGCCAAAAGCGAAGTTGCAAAGGCCGAAAAAGAATTGCGGGAGATGGAATCCAAAGTAGCGAAACAAAACACTCAGGAGATGACAGCGCCATTTGACGGGTACATTGTTCAGCTCAGTTCGAATCAGGGGACTCAGCTTGTCAAAAAGGGCGATCCCGTTTGTACTTTGGTTCCCTATACAAAAGACCGCGCCGTGCAGATCTGGCTGGATGGCAATGATGCGCCTCTTGTTGAAGCGGGGCGCCACGTGCGACTGCAGTTTGAAGGCTGGCCAGCGGTTCAATTTGCGGGATGGCCTTCGGTGGCTGTGGGAACGTTCGGGGGAACGATTGCCTCCGTTGATATGGTCGATAACGGCAAAGGAAAGTTTCGTTGTCAGATCCTGCCGGACACCACAGGCTCTGAGCACTGGCCTGAAGAGCGCTTTCTTCGTCAGGGAGTACGAGCGAATGGCTGGGTACTGCTGGAGCAGGTTCCTCTATGGTTTGAAGTCTGGCGGAAGCTCAATGGGTTTCCTCCAACTGTGGAACTTGATTCGTCACCTTATGATACGAAGGTGGAAAAAGACATGAAGGATGATGCCGGAGAAAAGGGAAAGAATAAGGTGAGATGATAGTTTGCTGTTGGAAATGGCACCACTCAACGAAAAAAGGGCTGAGTCCTGATCAGCGACTCAGCCCTGCTTACTCTTTTTCAGTGCACAAATGAAGTTGTCTGAACTAGTTCAGAATCTTCGCTGTGTCCTTAACAATCTTCGTAATGGCATCGGCATTCAGTTCACCGTCTGCGAACGCGTAGTTGACCTTGACGTTAGAATCAACCCACATCATCACGGTGACGCTGGCCTTTTCATTGATCTTGTACTTCGCCGGGCCCACTGCATTTTCAAACACGGTCAGAGGCGTGTGTTTGATCTGCTGCTCTTCAGCTGTCTTCTTAAGTGCAGCTTCCTGAGCGTCTGGGTCATCAGACAGCACGGTCACGAATGCAGCCATCTTCTTGTCTTCAGAATTCTTGGCAACAATCGCATCCAGTTCCTTCACGAGCTTTGCGGTGTTTTCGTCCATCTTGCGAACGAAAATACTGACGACTGGCCGCGCACCGTACTGGCAGCGGTAGCAAAGCTTCTCGCCAGCTGATGGACCCGTGATGTCGGTCACATTGAACGCCGCTGGATAATCATCGACCTGCAGGCCGGACTTGATGTCTGCGGCATTCGAAAACTGGGTGGCAGCAAGTGCCATCATACAAAACGCAACAAACTTCCTCATGCTTCGAAACTCCCTGAACGAACCTCAAAACCAGAGTCTCTCAACACACTGAG
>JANPHT010000593.1:0-2901 GCA_031424595.1 Planctomycetota bacterium | reverse complement strand
GACGAAGAAGGTGCTGTCCAACGACGCGATTGAATACGTCGTGAGCGGGCCACTGCAGATCAAAGACCTGTCCATTGGCAGTGAGTACAAGTTTAAGCTCACGACTGTCGCCATTCGCGACATGAACGACGACGAACTGATGGTGCTCAGCAAAAAAGGCCAGCTCTATTTGAGCATCGCCGAGATGAAGACCGTGCAGGATTACTTCCGATCGCTGCAACGCGATCCGACTGACATCGAACTGGAAACGGTGGCTCAAACCTGGAGCGAGCACTGTTCGCACAAGACGCTTGGTGGACGAATTCACTACGTCGAAACCTCCGAAGGAAAGTTCGTCCGCGACATTCACTTCAACAACATGCTGAAGGAAACGATCTTCGCTGCAACAGTGCAGATCCGTGAACAGCTCGGCAAGGAGGACTGGTGCATCAGCGTTTTCAAGGACAACGCGGGCATCGTTAAATTCGACGACAAACAGAACGTCTGCATCAAGGTGGAGACGCACAACCATCCGTCCGCGATCGAACCATACGGCGGAGCCAACACCGGTCTCGGCGGCGTTATCCGCGATCCGCTGGGAACGGGCCTGGGAGCTCGCCCGGTTTGCAGTACGGACGTCTTCTGTTTCGCTCGACCGGACTATCCCGCCGACCAGCTTCCGCCGGGTGTGCTTCATCCTCAGGCCGTGATGCAGGGAGTTGTCTCCGGAGTTCGTGACTACGGCAACCGTATGGGGATTCCGACGGTCAACGGAGCGGTTTGCTTTGACGATCGCTACCTTGGCAACCCGTTGGTCTATTGCGGCAATGTAGCAATGATCCCAGTCGATAAGTGCGACAAGAAAGTAAGCCCCGGCGACTTGATTGTGTCCGTTGGTGGCCGCACGGGCCGCGACGGAATTCACGGCGCGACGTTTTCATCGGTGGAACTCACCGAAGAAAGCGAACACATCAGCGGCGGGGCTGTTCAGATCGGCAATCCTGTCACCGAAAAGATGGTTGCTGATGTGATCCTGGCGGCTCGGGACCTGAATCTGTACTCCGCAATCACCGACTGTGGCGCCGGGGGATTCAGCAGCGCTGTGGGCGAAATGGGTGAAGACACTGGTGCCGAAGTGTGGCTCGACAGGGCCCCTCTCAAGTATTCTGGCTTGTCGTACACCGAAATTTGGATCTCTGAAGCTCAGGAACGCATGGTGTTGTCGGTGCCGCCGGCGAAGTGGGGTCAATTCCAGGCTCTGTGTGAATCGGAAGGAGTCGAAGCAACAGCGATCGGCCAGTTCACCGATACGAAGCAACTCGTTCTGATGTACGGCGAACACAAAGTCGGCGAAGTCAGCATGCACTTCCTCCACGATGGCCGACCGGCAGTGATTCGAGAGGCGGTTTATGAGGTTAAAAGTAGACCTCACTCTCCGAGTGAAGAACCCCCCGGCTCACAGCAACCAGCCACACGCACCACGCCAACCAACGCCGCAGAGCAGTCAACCCCCTCGTCCGGCCTGTGGCCACCTTCTCCGCCAAGCCTGGGCGAGAAGGGACAGGGCGACGCTGCGTACGGTAAGACTGACTACACCGACGACCTGAAAAAAATCCTCGCTTCACTGAATGTGGCGAGCAAAGAATGGATCATTCGCCAATATGACCACGAGGTCCAGGCCGGCAGCGTGATCAAGCCACTGGTTGGAATCAATAATGACGGTCCTTCAGACGCCGCCGTTGTTCGCCCTGACCTGACCTCAAAACGAGGACTCGTGGTTTCCTGCGGTATCAACCCGCATTTTGGAGATCTCGATCCATATTGGATGGCCGCTTCAGCCATCGACGAAGCGGTCAGAAATAACGTCGCCGTCGGGGCCGATCCGGACCGCATCGCAATCCTCGACAACTTCTGCTGGGGCAATACCGAGCGACCTGAAACTCTCGGCACACTCGTCCGAGCCGCAGTTGCCTGTCAGGACATTGCTGTGGCTTATGGAACTCCGTTCGTCAGTGGTAAGGACAGCTTGAACAATGAGTTCAGTTATGAAGTCGATTCAAAGGGATCTGACCCTCTTGCGACTTCAGGGTCTGACCCTTTTAAATCGACCCGAAGAACCGTCGCCATTCCATCAACTTTGCTAATCACGGCGTTGGGGCAGGTCGATGACGTGGAAACCTGCGTCACGATGGACCTCAAAGGCCCGGGCAATTTGCTCTACCTGATCGGCGAGACAAAAGACGAGATGGGCGGAAGCCACTACAACCTCGTCAATGGCCTCACCGGCGGCAACGTGCCGACCGTTGACAAAGAGATGGCCCCAAAAATCTTCCGAGCCCTCCATCAAGCCATCAAACAAGGCCTGATCCTCTCCTGCCACGACCTCAGCGAAGGCGGCCTTGCGGTTGCCGCCGCTGAGATGGCGTTTGCGGGCGGTGTTGGTGTAGAGTTACAGGTTGAGAAAGGCACAGTGGTCGAGCTGTTTTCAGAGAGCAATACACGGTTCCTTGTGGAGGTCGCTGTTACGGTAGAGCAGTCATTCCTCAAGTGTCTGGGCAAATTAATTTGTACAAAAATGGGACGGACATCATCAAGTGATGGATTGTTGGTTACGAACGCCGGACAAAACGCTATCCATGCAAAACTCCATGACTTAAAGTCCGCATGGCAACGGCCTCTTTCGTAGACTTCTTTCGATCGCGGCTCACATGATTCATACGGTTCCCTATACAAGTGTTCTGGAAGACCAGGTGCTGGCAGTTGAACAATGGTTGGTCACCGATGGCGAAACCGTAGTGTCGGGCCAACCCGCAGTGGAGATCGAGATGATTCAACTTGCAGAAAATGACTGGATGCGAGAGATATGTCAAGAATCAGAAAACTAAAGTGCGGCCAATCTGTCGTACCCCTGCTCCATCTGCA
>JANPHT010000592.1:0-2537 GCA_031424595.1 Planctomycetota bacterium | reverse complement strand
CCGGCTGCGGCGCCACGCCGCTGCCGAGCCAGAATGTCCAGCCGAGGTACAGCCACACCAGCCACTTGACTCGATCAAGCTTCGTCCGGGAATTGGAGGCCATCCAGCCATAATGCCGCACCTTGCGAAATCCCTTTGGCAATGCATGCTGCAAAAAGCCACGCACGAATTTCCAGCCTTCGACCGTCCGTGTCTTGTACGTGTTCGACTTCGACGGTTTGTACTTGAATGTCACTGACTGCTCGTCGCAATCGAGAATGCGATTGTCACTGATCGCCACTCGAAACACATACGGAGCCAGATACTTCAGTACCGCGCGACCATCGCTCACGGGCTTCACATTGACTTCCCACCAACGATGCCACACCGTGGGATCGACATGCTTCTCCAGATCGGCTGCGCGCAGGATCTCGCGAAACTTCTGGCGATAAATCGGCGAAGCCACGGCTTCGGGAAACAGAAACGTCGAAGGCGTAGCGATCCACTTCGTACCATTGTCACTCACGCCGCCGCACGGCACGACGCAGTGCACATGGGGATGAAAGATCATCGGATCTCATCCCCATGTGTGGAGGACTCCGAAGAATCCCACGTTGGCTGACCCCAGCCATTTCGGATCGGCCAGCAGTTTCTGAATCGTCGCCGAGCCCGCCGCAAAGATCGCATCATATCTTTCCGGCGGACATGCGCGCAGCAGCGAACGCAGCTCGTCAGGCACCGTGAACGTGACGAGACAATGCGGTACCGGCAACAGGCGATCGGTTCGTTTCTGCAGCCACTGCTGAGTCTTCTCGTGCTGGCAGTTCGGACAGTGCCGATTGCCACACGACCGTCCTACCCAGTGCAGTCGCTGACAGCCGTTACATGCCAGGATGACGTGCCCCAGTTCTCCCGTGCGACAGCGTGTAATCGCGCTGAGCACCTTGCGTTGCTGAGGAGAAATCCTGTCAGAGTACTGCTGCAGAAACGCCTCGCCATGCTGCCGCAAACAGTCGGCGACGGACGGCACGACAGGCTCCGAATTCTCACGAATCCGGCTACTTCACCGGCACCGCGGCACCGTTTTCATCGGGTGGATTGTTCGGTCGCGGTCGACGAAACAGCTCGTTGATCACTCGCAAGGCATCAACGGTGGCCGTGTACGAGTGTAGAAGAACTTCACGCCGGAAAAGGCGACTCGCAGCGATCCGCTGGCGAACTGTTTGTCATTCTTCAGATGCAGAAAGAACTTCCGCAGCTGATCTTCAGTGATTTGATCGGGCGACGCTTTGCAGAAGTCCGCCAGTTGGCGGACAGCTCTCAGGTAGCCTTCGTGCGTCCGCTTCGACATGCCGCCGAGGTGCAGATCTTCGCTCATTCGCTGATACAGCGGCCCGTTGAAATACGGCGAATGCGTGAGTCCTCGTTCAGATGTGGGTGACTTGAGTTTCGGAGCAACAATTCTGCGAGCCGCGTTGGTGCGAGTCTGACCTTGTGAAGTACGACGCATGGAACGATCTTCCTGTGGAAGAAGAAATCGGGAGCCGCCCGTGGTGCTCCCCCACAGACAGCTTGCTCAAACCCCCTTGCTAAACGCCACAACGCAACGTTACGATTGAACCGCAATCAACCCCGCCGCGACAGCGGCTTACTTGAACAATCGGTTCAACCGGAGCCGCGGGCCGCGCGGATTACGAAATCAATGTCGTTTGCCGCGGCTCGTCAGGTGTTGACGCACAAATGGTGGAACGACGAACGGGCCAACTATGAACTGGTGACGTCTCAGTACGTGCTTGATGAAGCGGCAGATGGTGACCCTGATCTTTCAGCCGAGCGTCTCGAATTGCTTGACGGTATTCCGCTGCTGACTGCCGAACCGGGAATTGAGCGGATTGCGATTGAAATGATGGCTCGTGCGATTCTACCACCGAAGGCACTATTTGACGCCCTTCATATCGCGATGACGGATTACCATCGGGTAGACTATCTGTGATGATCCAAAAATCTGATGTTGATTCTACGATTGAAGAAATTCATCGCACTCGGGAACGGCTGGCGGAGAAGTTTGGCGGCGACATCAAGGCCATCCTCGAAGATGCTCGGCGACGGCAAGCTGCATCGGGCCGACCAACATGGAGCGCGCTGTCCGCGAATACGCCGATGCACCCGAGCGGCGGTAGCTCGGTTCCTGACAATAGTGAAACGTCTCCCGCCGGGTGATTGTGGTCGTTTGGCGATAAAGCATACCTTCAGACTGACAATGGTGTACCCGACTTGCCCGAATTAAATCACATTCCCTATTCGGCCCCGACTGAACGTGCCGCCGCCCAATCGACTGGCACTTGGTTGGCGCTACTTCGCGTGTGGTATATCGCCTTGCCGACCGTACTTCTTCCGCTCCCGGTCATCTTCCTTTATGCTCTTGCGACTGCCCCATACCGACCACCACACGATATGAGTTCGTTGCTTGGTGCTGGCGAGGTTGAAACGGCCTGTTTTTTCGCCGCAGTGCTCGCAATAGTATGGCTCGCCTTTGTAGTTTTACTCGTTAGACGTAT
>JANPHT010000591.1:0-2646 GCA_031424595.1 Planctomycetota bacterium | reverse complement strand
CTCGGCGAGTTTCAGGAAATAGTCGTCGATCGAGCTAGGCCTGAACTGAAGAAATATCACCTTCAGCCGGTCTCGCCTGATCAGCCACCGCTGGAACTCGCCATTATCCAAATCGATGGCCTCTGGAAACTCAACACCATTATCGACCCGGCGCTGAAGCCGTGGCCGTTGCCCGCGGAGGAAGCCACGCCGCCTGTTGAGCCTGTTCCCGGCGACGCCGCAACCGAACTGCCGTAGACCGGTCGCTCCGCTCTATCGAGCGGAGCTTCCTGCGGCTGTCCAAACCCATCGAACGCGACTTACGAGCCCCGTTTTGAAAACACAAACCCATCTCTTGCCGCATCGATCGTGATGATATCGCCGGCCAAATAGTTGCCCGCCAGCAACTCGTTGGCGAGAGCATTCTGTAAACGCTGCTGGATCACTCGCTTCAATGGACGAGCACCGTACATCGGATCGTAGCCTTCGTTGGCAAGCAGCGTTTTTGCGTCGTTGCTGACTTCCAGTTTGTAACCGTTCTTCTCCAGCTGCGAGTTCAGCTTTTGCAACTGCAGATCCACAATCTCGCGAATCTCCTCGCGTCCCAGAGGATGGAACACGATCACTTCGTCCACGCGATTCAGGAACTCCGGCAGGAAATGCTTCGTCAAAGCATCCATCACGCGATTATGGATTTCCTTTTCATCGGCCTTGCCGGATAACTCCTGAATCGCCTGGCTGCCGATATTGGACGTCATCACGATAATTGTGTTTGTGAAGTCCACCGTGCGGCCCTGGCTGTCGGTCAGACGACCGTCGTCAAGTAGCTGCAGCAGGATGTTGAACACGTCGCGGTGAGCCTTCTCCACTTCGTCCAGCAGAATCACGCAATAGGGATTACGACGCACGGCTTCCGTCAGTCGTCCGCCTTCTTCGTAACCCACGTACCCCGGAGGCGCGCCGATCAGGCGAGCCACGCTGTGGCGTTCCATGAACTCGCTCATGTCGATGCGAACCATGTTGCGTTCGTCGTCAAACATAAAGTTTGCGAGTGCCTTGCACAGCTCCGTCTTCCCCACGCCGGTCGGGCCGAGAAACATGAATGAACCAATCGGACGATTAGGATCACCCATGCCCGAACGAGCGCGCCGGACGGCGTTCGACACGGCTTCGACCGCTTCGTGCTGGTTGATCATGCGCTTGTGGATCTCGTCTTCCATCCGCAGCAGCTTTTCTCGTTCGCCCTGCATCATGCGTGACACTGGAATATTCGTCCACAGGCTGACGACCTTGGCGATATCTTCATCGGTGACTTCTTCACGCAACAGACGGTTGTCTTTGTTCGTGTTGAGTTCCGCTGACCGGGCTTCCATTTCCTTGAGCTTCTTTTCAGCATCTTTGAGCTGCTGCTCGGTTTTTTGAGCCTCGACGAAATCTTCGTTCAGCAGAGTCTGCTGCGCACGTGAAAACGCCTGCTGAAACGCCGCTCGCAGACGTTCGATGTTTTCACGCAGGGGCTTGATGCCGGAGATCGCGGCCTTCTCAGATTCCCAACGAGCCTTCAGCTGATTGGTTGATTCTTCACGCTCAGCAATTTGCCGCTTCAGTTCGTCCAGACGTACCTGGCTTTCTTCACTGGTCTCCTTTTCCAATGCGGCGGCTTCGATTTGCATGCGAGTCAGCTGGCGAGTCGCTTCGTCGATCTCGACCGGCATCGAGTCGATTTCCATACGTAACCGGCTGCCTGCTTCGTCAATGAGGTCGATGGCTTTGTCTGGCAGAAAACGGTCACTGATATAACGGTCCGACAACGTCGCCGCGGCGATAATCGCGTCGTCGGTGATGCGGACGCCATGATGGCTTTCGTAGCGTTCCTTCAGGCCTCGCAGTATCGAAATTGTGTCCTCCACGTTCGGTTCCTGCACCATCACAGGCTGGAAACGTCGCTCCAGAGCCGGGTCTTTTTCGATATGCTTGCGGTATTCATCCAGCGTCGTGGCTCCCACGCAGTGCAGTTCACCGCGAGCCAGAGCAGGCTTGAGCAGATTGGAAGCATCCATCGCTCCTTCGGCGTTGCCAGCACCGACGACGGTATGCAGTTCGTCGATGAACATGATGATCTCACCGTTCGACGACTGCACTTCTTTCAGAACAGCCTTCAAGCGATCTTCGAACTCGCCACGGTACTTCGCACCGGCCACAAGGGCCCCCATATCGAGCGCGAAGACTTTCTTGTTCTTCAGGTTCTGAGGCACGTCGCCCAGCACGATTCGATGAGCCAGTCCTTCGACGATGGCCGTCTTTCCAACGCCCGGTTCACCGATCAGCACAGGGTTGTTCTTGCGTCGACGAGACAGCACCTGGATCACGCGGCGGATTTCCGTATCGCGGCCGATCACCGGATCGACTTTGCCCTGTCGAGCGAGCTCAACGAGATCCTTGCCATACTTTTCAAGAGCCTGAAACTTCTCTTCCGGGTTCTGGTCCTGCACAGTTTGTCCTCCTCGAATTGTCTTCACGGCTTCGAGCAGATCTTTTTCGTCGATGCCATTGAGCGTGAGTAGTCGCTTAGTCTGATCTTCGACCTGTGTGAGAGCGATCAACAGATGTTCGGTGGACGTGTATTCGTCCCCCATGGAGTCCGCTTGTTTCTTCGCTGCGGTCAGC
>JANPHT010000590.1:0-2429 GCA_031424595.1 Planctomycetota bacterium | reverse complement strand
CTGGAAATTTTCAGGATTCTCAGTGTGCATGGCAACGCCGTTCACCAACTGGTACTCGTTGGAGAATTGCTGGTCGTTGAATTGTTGTTGCAGATTGTTCATTCAATCTTTATAAAATACGGCGAGCCAAATTGTTAGTTCAAGTAAGCCGCTGTCGCGGCGGGGTTGTTTGGATGTGGATCGTATCGGGAAGTAGTAGCGTTTAGCAATGTTGGCTGGTCAATCTGTCTGTCGAGGAGCGTCGCTGGATGCTCCATACGATTTCTTTGGCAGAAAGACCGGATCATGGCTTCTTCAGAAAACGACCGTCCTCAGGATGACTCAGCAGACCGTCGGCGCGCGGCGAGGAACAGGAAGATTGAGCCGCCGCGAAAGGCTCCGCACACCGAACGAGGACTCACGCACTCGCCGTATTTCAACGGGCCGCTGTATCAGCGAATGAGCGAAGATTTGCACCTCGGCGGCATGTCGAAGCGGACGCACGAAGGCTATCTGAGAGCTGTCCGCCAGCTGGCAGACTTCTGCAAATGCTCGCCTGATCTGATCACCGAAGATCAACTGCGAAAATTCTTCCTGCACCTGAAGAATGACAAGGAGTTCGCCAGTGGCTCGCTGCGAGTCGCGTTTTCCGGCGTGAAGTTCTTCTACACTCGCACGTGCAGACGCGACTGGCAGACTCTGGCTCAGATGAAGATCCAGAACGTCAAGTCGCTGCCGGAAGTGCTGACGATCGAACAAAGTCATCGGATCATTGACTGCTGCACCACGCAAAGGATGTCGGTCTTTTTCTGGACCGTGTATTCCCTCGGCCTGCGACTTGAGGAAGCTCTGAATCTGCACGTCGGCGACATTGACTCGAAACGCATGATGGTCCACGTGCATCGTGGGAAGGGAGCCAAAGACCGCTACATTCCGCTGCCGGAGTCTACGCTCAAAGTGCTACGTGAATTCTGGGTGACGCATCGTCATCCAGTGTTTGTGTTTCCGGCGGACGGACGCGACCATCGCTATGGGCGACCAGCAAAGAGGACAGGCACCGGGGCGGAGCCAGTCCCCTTTGCTGCGAAAGGGCCGTCTCAGGCGAAGACTCCGATGTCTGTCACTGCCGTACAGGGGGCGATCAAGCTGATCACGAAGCAGATCCACTTCGGCAAGAAGGTGTCTACGCACACATTGCGGCACTGCTACGCGACACATCTTCTGGAAGCCGGTGTTCCGCTGCGACTGATTCAGCAGTATCTCGGTCACAGCAGCCTGCAGACGACGATGATTTATCTGCATCTGACTCACACGGCGGCGGTTGATGCGTTGGGAGTGATCAACGAACTGTTTCGTCGTCCGCGACCGAACAATCCGCCCGATGCAAACGGCGCCGCGGTGCCGGTGAAGTAGCCGGATTCGTGAGAATTCGGAGCCAGTCATGCCCACAGTCGCCGACTGTCTGCGGCAGCATGGCGAATTGTTTCTGCAGGAGTGCGCTGACAAAGTCACACTCCAGCAACGCAAAGTGCTCAGCGCCATCACGCGTTGTCGCACGGGTGAGCTGGGGCATGTGATCTTCGCCTGCAATGGCTGTCAGCGTCAGCACTGGGTGGGTCGTTCGTGCGGCAATCGGCACTGTCCGAACTGCCAGCACGAGAAGACTCAGCAGTGGCTGCAGAAGCAATCCGATCGTCTGCTGCCGGTCCATCATTTCCTCGTGACCTTCACTGTGCCCGAGGAACTGCGGGGACTGCTGCGCGCGTGTCCGGACGAAGGCTACGACGCGATCTTCGAAGCGGGGGCGGCGACGATTCAGGAACTACTGGGCAATCCCAAATGGCTGGGCTCGGACAACGTCGGCTTCTTCGGAGTCCTCCAGACATGGGGACGAGATCCGATGGTCTATCATCCGCACGTACACTTTGTCGTGCCCGGCGGAGGTGTCAGCAATGACGGAACGAAGTGGCTGTCGATACCGACCAACTTCCTGTTTCCGGAAGCGGCCGCCTTTCGCATCTATCGCCAGAAGCTGCGTGAGGCTCTGCGTGCGGTCGACCTGGAAAAGAATGTGGATCCGTCGGCGTGGCATCGCTTCTGGTCCGTGGATGTCGAACCAGTGCACGATGGTCGAGCCGTGCTGAAGTACCTCGCACCGTATGTCTTTCGAGTGGCGATCAGTGACAATCGCATTCTGGATTGCAACGAAACTTCAGTCACGTATCGGTACACACCGTCCGGAACAAAGTCGGCGTTGACCAAAACTGTCGATGGCTGGAAGTTTGTCCGAGGTTTTCTGCAGCACGCTCTGCCAAAGGGATTTCGCAAGGTGCGGCATTATGGCTGGATGGCCTCCAATTCCCGGACGAAGCTTGATCGAGTCAAGTGGCTGGTGTGGCTGTACCTCGGCTGGACATTCTGGCTCGGCAGCGGCGTGGCGCCGCAGCCGG
>JANPHT010000589.1:0-9219 GCA_031424595.1 Planctomycetota bacterium | reverse complement strand
ACGACGACGAGGACGAAACGACGACTCCGTACGATGCCATTTCGTACGTTCCTGATATGACAGAGGAAATCGCAAATGCCATCATGGACTGGATCGACAGTGATGAAGAAGCTCGAGTCGGTGGTGCGGAGTCATTGACGTATCAAGGACTCGCTGTGCCGTATTCAGCCCGTAACGCACCGATTCAGTCAATTGACGAACTGCTGCAAATTCAAGGCGTCACGCCACTATTGTTCTACGGTGAAGATGCCAACCGCAACGGGCTGCTGGATCCCAACGAAGATGACGGTGCCGACAGCCTGCCGAACGATGATGCTGATGGCCTGCTGGATCTGGGATTTCGAGATTACTTCACGGTTTCCAGTCGCGAACGTAACACAATGCCTGGCGGCGACAAAAAAATAAACATTAATAACGGAATCGTTGCCGAGATGTATGACTTTCTCGAACAGGAGTTCGACACGGAAACAGCCACGTTTATTACAGCCTACCGAATGGCCGGCGACTCAAACGCCGATTCCGAAGCGCAGGGTAAACTCACCATTGAGCAGCAGCAACTTGTGGACTGGATTGCGAAGAATATTTCTAACGGAGAATTGGGAAAGGTCACACGAGGTGGTATGGATCTTTCGGAACCTCCCAATTCTCAGTTCCGCTCCATCTACGATCTAATCGATGCTCAGGTGCAAATCCAGATTAACGGAGGTCAGACAACGCTCATGAGCCCATGGACGTCCGATTCAGGCTCGCTGCTGGAAAAAATGCCCATTCTTGAAGAGAAGCTGACGGTGCTGAACGATGAATTCATCGACGGCCGCATCAATATTAACCAATCGTCGCGCGAAATCCTGCTGGTGATGCCGGATATGACCGAGACGATTGCCGACGCCATTCTACTCACGAGGCCGCCTGTCGAAGCGGGTGGCATGTCTCAGGCGATGATGGCAACCCGCGTTTCGCCAACCTGGTTGCTGGGTGAAAGCGTTGTTGACCTGGCGACATTCAAGCGATTGGGACCATGGCTGACAACGGGAGGAGACGTCTACTCGTTTCAGACTCTGGGATATTTCGATCAGGGGGGGCCGACGACTCGCCTTGAAGCGATGATCGACGCAACGAAGTCACCGCCGCGCATCGTCTTTCAGAGAGACCTGACATCACTGGGGCGGGGCTATGAGGCACAGTTGCTGGACGGTACGACAAAGTAGCAGACTTGGCTCACGTTGGGGGCAAGCTTCGCAGTTCTGAGCAACGACGAGAAGCCACTCGTCACTCTTCAGTTCCGCTTCTGACTTTTCGGCGAGCCAGAGCAGCACGGCGGAAATCCGAGAATACGTGAGCAGCCAGAAGTGTGGATTCCGTGGAGAGCTCTTCCACTCGACTGCGAAAAAATGCCAATGCGCCGATGGCCGGAATCGCAACTCCAAGTCCCTGCAAAGTCGTGATAAGTGCCTTATAAACGCCCGGCGCCAATTCAGAGATTTGAGGATTGGCTTTCATCTCGAACTCCATGAATGCGATAATCATTCCCCAGACAGTTCCCATCAGTCCCAGCATTGGAGCCAGCGTGCTGATCACGGAAAGGTGTTCAATGCGTCGAAAGTACCTCGACGACTGTTCCACGGCCGCATCTTCCATGGCTTTTTCGACCGTGCTGTAATTGCCTGTGCCGACTTCTTCAAGCCCGGCATGAAGTACACGACCAAGAAATCCCTGGTGTTTTTCGCAGAGCAGCAATCCATCAGAGAATTTTCGCTCTGCAAGACAGCGGTGAATTTCTTCTGCAAGGCCCGGCGGCATGAAGGAGCTTCTTCGAATGTGCAGCACATAGTCAATAATCAATGCCACCATGATGAAACTCAGGAACATGATCACGTAACCGATCGTCCCGCCAGCCTCGAGCATGTCTCGGACATTCAGGAACGACCGTGTCGTCTTGCCGACAACTGGCGCGGCATCAGATTCTTGCCCGAAGACTGCGGCCACTGCAAAGAAACACAGCACTCCCCCACATAGAAGGGCGATTCGACGGCCGGCAGAAGTTCTGGGCCCTGGTTCAAATGGGGTTCGCATCGAGACATTCCGTTGTCAAAACCGCTAACACATCGACCCTAGTCGGAGTTGAACGGAGTGTACACAACTTTTCAGATTTCAGACAGAGGCCATGCCCATTGATTTTCCGGCGACAGGATTGTCAATTCGCCGGGCAATCACCTCCATGGCATGTTGAAGTGCACAGACCGGTTTCTGCTGTCTTTTTGAATCATATTACTGATCAAAACTCGGCCGACTTGACCAGAACGTTTTTGCGATTGATCATGTCGGCGAGTACGGTCATTGAGATTTGCCGATTCACAATTCGTGTACTACCGTCTGCAAGGACGAACCCGACGGTCAGTGTGTGACTGCTTCCGAATCCTCCCACTCTCAATTGGCGAGCCTTCAGTGCTTCCGTACGTTCTTCTTCGGTGGCGTTTGAGTAGTCTCCTACGAGTCCAGTGTCGTCGATTGCAGATCGCGAGTAAACGCCCAGAGGACCGCCATTTCTGAGCGTATTTCGATCTCCGTACAGCCATATTCCAGTCGCTATTGAGTTATTTATTTCACCCACAAGCAGTGTGTTTGCAGCTCCATCCGGAATGCCATCGAGTGATTCGGAGCTATTGAGATAGAGCAAGCCGTTTCCGTGGACATCGATCGGCTGCTCAGTGCTGTTATGACAGCCGGCGTAATTGCTTCTTCCCTGAGCCGCATTGGGATCTGATGGGCAGCGAAGAACAGGCAATGTCGGCATCCGCAAAGTTGTGAGAGCAGGCCGTTGCGGCGGTCCGAAACCGGGATCGTATCCACCCCCACCCATTCCTGGCATCCCCGTCAAAGGAAAACTCTCGGGGTTGCTGGATGCCGCATCAGAGCCGACTGAAGGGTCTTCAGAACTCGCTATCGGCCGACTCTGCCACGCCTGCATCGCCTCGTCAAAGCTTGCTCGTTCGGAATCGTTCATGAACGACGATGCTGGAACCGCGAAATCGATCTGTCGCCAGATGCCCACTTCACCAAGCACCGGGAGTATCTGGGGAATCCAGCCCATCCGATAGCCTGGAACTGGTGTGATGTTCGGTGAGTTGAAGTTGACGGCCTCCTGGATTAATTCCGCCAGAATTGGCCCGGTGGGATTCACACATCCAGGAGGCAACATGCCGTAAAGGCTATCGTAATTCCTCAACGCCATCCCCAACTGCATCAGATTGTTCTGGCACTGAGTCCGCCTGGCGGACTCGCGAGCTTGCTGAACGGCAGGCAGCAACAACGCAATCAGGATCGCAACGATCGCGATTACGACCAGCAGTTCCAGCAAAGTGAATCCCCGATGGGATCGATGAGGAAATCGAGAATGATCCAGCACTAGAATTCTCCAACAGGCTGCATGTCTTCGCGGCTTCCCAGCAGCGTGTAAACTGGCTGATTGATATTTTCACTAAGAAACCGAACCGATCCATCCGCGAGCAGGAACTGCGCACCTCCCGTATGAAAGCTGCTGAATCCGCTCGTTGCCGTATCGGAGGGAGGAACTGCTGCCGCAGGAGTGGCACCATTTCGCCGGCCGCCCCCCAGATCCCAGCCGGCGTTGATTGGCACACCTGTGTTACGCAGAGTGGCTCTTGTCCCCGATAACCAGCCCAGTTCTGGAATATTGGCAATCATTCGCTTTTCACCCGCCAGTATCGTGTTTGAGGCTCCATCACGAATCTGCTGATAACCAATACTGCTGTCGAGGAACAAAAGCCCTGTATTGTTCATATCAATTGCAGTGTCCTCTCCAGAAAAACTTCCGGCATAGCTCACAGCTCCATTCAGATTGAGCCCGTCACTTGGACAGAGGAACGAAGCGAACCTCGTATTCTTTACTGCACCGTTCACCGCACCGTAGGCGCTCGCATTAAAGTTGATCTGCGTGAATAATCCCTGCTGCTCCATCATAGGCAGGATCTGTGGAACCCAGCCCATGTGGTAGCCTTCTTCGATGTTTCGAATTGGCCCAGTCGGATTCACGCATCCAGGCGGCAGCATCTCGAAGGCCATGTCGTAGTTGTGCATGGCAATTCCGATCTGCATCAGATTGTTCTTACACTGCGTTCTTCGTGCCGCCTCGCGCGCCTGCTGAACCGCCGGCAGCAACAACGCAATCAAAATGGCAATAATGGCAATCACGACCAGCAGCTCGATCAGCGTGAATCCCCTGAATCGCTGGTACATTTCACTTTTCCGAGCGTTTCCCAGGACGGCTTTTGATGGTTTATTCCACGTAAGACTCATGGCGTTAACTTTCTGGTCCTTGTGACCTTGAACGGAATACTGTTGTTGTTCGTTGGATAGCGGACGATGACAGTGCAGACGTCCTGCTCTATTTTGATCTCGACGTCTGCTGTATTTGTCTGATGAATTGCGCCGGATGGAGTTTTCCATGTAACACCGCCCCACGTGGTATCTTTCTTTCGGGTGGCGATTGCCATATTGATACCTGCATCGGCGAGTTTCTCAGCCTGAAGGTGAAGAATCTCCTGGCGAAACTGACGTCGCTCCATGAGCACTCGACGAACGTGCTGCCCGACAAGTCCTGCAAGGATTACCAGGACGACCAGCGCAACCACCGTCACAGCACCACGGCGTTGAGCTGGTGGACGGCATTTGTTCCCCAACCGGCGACTCAAGCAAATCATGACGCGGCTCCTTTCAGTCGAATCTCTACGGAATTCGGTGGAGCCACAGAACGCGGTGTCGCGGGACTTACCTGCTCTATTGGCTTGTTTGGATCCGTGCTGCCGTTCGACAGCGATGAGTATTTCACAAAGGCCGACGGCTCAGTGATCCGGATCAGCACGACTTCCGGTGCTTCCACTTCAAAAGATACCAGACTACCCGCTGGGAAAATGTATCGCTCCGCCACCACAACCTGGTCGTTACGCGTCTCTGTTCGACTGAGAACGCCTCGTTCGGCAGACCAAATCACTTTGGTCTGCTGCGATGTGACTAACGAAAGTTGAGAGGTTGATTCAAACGTCATTCCACTCTCATGAGAATCTGACCGCAACTGTTTCTCTGCCCTCAGGAGGCTACTAAGGAACAGCGATTCTCTGCGATCTGACGTATCTGCTTTTAGAATGGTATGCAGCACAACACCACCGACCGTCAACAGGGCCGATGCAACTGTCATGTAGATAAGTACGTAATGAAGCATCGATCCTGCACGGCCGCAGATTCGGCTGCCTGGCTGTCGTCGATGAATACTCTGCTGTCCCAATCGATGCCAAAGTGCAGGTGTGTTCATGGAGTGGTCTCCTGTATGGGACGCCAAACAACCAGTGAAACCGTTTGCTCAGGCATGGATTCAAATGCTGGTCGCATAATCGTCAGCCGCATCGCCTGAAGCTCCTTTGCACCGTCCTGGGTCGACAAGGGCAACAATTCAGCCTTTAGCTTTGCGTTGGCATATCGTTTCTGAAACCACAATGACAACTGGGGACTTCTTTCTGAACTCAACGAGGCAGGCAGCGTATCATCGATGTTATTCAATTCGACCAACGCCAAAGATTCGAACCGGAGCGACTGCCGCTGATGACGCACTGCCGACATTGCTGGGACAAGCATTGAAATCGCCGCTCCCAACAGAATCGCTCCGACAATCGCTTCCAGAAGCAAAGTGCCACGGCGAGCCAACGAACGAGCAGGCAGCAGATATCTTCTTTTCGAACTGTTCACAAGAGTGTCCTATGCTAGATCATTCAGCAGCTTAATCAGTGGCATGAACATCGCCACGCAAACGAACAGCACTATCAAACCTACACCAATGATCAAAGTGGGAGCCAGCAATGTGGGAATTCGTCGCATCCATTGCCTGCGTCGATGGTCAATAGCGTCCGCCAGATGTCTCAGCCCCCAGTCCAGATGTTTCGTTTTAAGCGAGGACTTCAGAAAAATTGCCTCTTTTGGACGCAGCAATCCAACGGATCGCATCGCCTTAATCGTATCTTCGCCGGCAGTAACTCGATGCCTCAATTCACTAATCTTCCGTGACGCGCCTCCGGGTGGCATATCCATCATCATACAGTCAAGGGCAGCCCCCAGGGGTTGGTTGGTTGCCGCAGAGAGACTCAGCTGTCGCAGCAAGTTTGGCACCCAATATCGAGGCCATTGTTCCATGAGTCGATGATACCCATGAGTGAGTTTTCGAGTGCAGGAACTGTAAACCCACCAAAGCCCGAAGACGGCCAGACCAGTCCCGGGGAGCATTAACAGTACTCCATAGGAAAACACCCAATCCACAAGATGGATTAACCAGATCGTCGGCGGTGGAAGCTCAACGCCAAAACCGTTGAAAATCTCTTTGAATTTCGGAATGATGAAGACCATCAGAAACGAAACAAGAGAAAACATTACGGTGCCGACTGCAACAGCCAGAAGGAGAAGTGACTCAAGGTTCACTCCTCCGCCGTGGTTGGATTGAACTGACTGACTAATGCGTCTGGCTTCATCAATCAGCACGTCGCACAGCGTGCCCGTATTTTCTGCAGTTCGGATAGCGGAGACCGTATGATCCGGCAGCAGATTACGCACCATCGACAGTGATGCCGCAAGTGAATGCCCCTGCTCCATAAGCAACCGCAATTGCCCAATCTTAATGGCCCATTCGCCACTGCTCTCCGTCTCATGGGCTCGCAACCCTTGCAACAATGTCTCCCCGTGTCCAATTCCTCCTGCCAGCAACATCAGTAATGATGTTTGCCGAAGCGGCTCAGACTTATGAGTCATAAACAGCCACATCTGAATATAGTTCATGGCAACCACCAGACCACGATCGACAGATCGTTCAGAAGCTTGATCAAAGGCATGAACAGGGAAATTACCATCGTCCCCACCATGAGCCCCGCACTCGTGATGACAAATATTTCGACGATCAACGCGATAAAAGCACCATTTCCGAAAGAGGCCTGCTCCAACGCCGCCCCATAGCTTTGAAAGGCCTGAGCAGTTTCCTGTCGAATCGCCTCGGTATCTTTCTCCGGGGAGACGCGAAACAGCAGCGACAAAGGCAGTCCCGAAAGTTGTCGTGTGTAGGCCAGTTCAGGCGTTCCCATGGCAATGACCTCAGCCACTCGCTGCCCTGTTTCAGCGACGGACTGGAAGCCGCTCGCCTTCGATGCGATCGCGACCGCCTCCGCGGGTCCCACTCGATTGCGAATCAGTACGCCCAGAATCCGAGCCACGCGAGCCTGCATCAGCCATCGAACTGACAAACCCAGACCTGGAATCATTTCCCAGATTTCAGCAGCCTTCGGCAGAATCAACAACGCGTAAAACCCAGCAATGATCAAGGTCAGCAAGATCATCAACCCGAAAACGCCGGGAAGCCCAAGAAACGCTGCCGAATCACTCAATGCAATGATGAACAACGTGAGACCCGGAAGTTCAACACCAAAGCCAACGAAGATTTCTTTGAACTGCTGTACGATTGAGATCAACATCACATGCATTCCAACCATCAGCAGAGAAACCGCAATCACTGGCCCCAGCAATCTGGCCGCAAACTGATGAGACTGCATTCGAATTCCGCTGATGGTCGGCACTAATTCAGCAATGCTGGTCGCCTTGGTCTGGGAGTTTAAGTTGGAATCCATCACCGTTTGGAGTTCGCGCGGAAGCAGCCCCAGTCCGGCAAACGTTCCATTGTCGCCGCGTTCCAGACGCGACGCTATCTTCAGCAGCATATTGCGAGGCCGCGCGATGAACCAACGATGAGCCATCAACCAAAGAAACACGACGCACACGGGCAAACCACCCGCAAACAGTAGCAGTCCCTTTTGGCTCGTCGGAATCAACACCGACAGAATAGCCATCGCTAATGCGCCCGCCAGACTGATGAACAGAAGCCATGGCATCGTCATCAGGACAGGATGTTCAAACGGTTCCTCAGCCACAGCACGCACAGCTTCGTGAGCTGGCATATCGGTCAGCAAGGCTTCCCGAAGCCGATCTCCAATCCGCAACTGCAGCATGCGAGGCAATTCCTGCTGCTGGCCCGCCAGGGCCGAATTGATCGAAAGCTCTGAGGCATTGACCAGAGTCATGTTGCGAGACATCAAATAGCTCGACAACGAATTCAAATCCGCAGCATCAAAAATGCCGAAGATCGAAACTCCGGTCGCTAATGCAGCTTGATACTTGTAAGTCGGCATCGCGATTACTGTCCGATATTCTTGTACATTTCTGAGACGGGCCAGAATACCATCACGGCGTACATCAACACACAGCCTCCGCCAATAACAATAAACATCATCACGGGCATCATGAGCTTGACCCAGACAGAGTTCCGTTCCATGCGATTCTTGTAAAACTCTGCAACGGACCTCAGCCGATGCACCATTCGTGATTCATCGCGTTCGACTTGCTTCAGGCAAACTCTCAAAAGCGAAGGCAGCGGATACTTCGTCACAGTGCCGGCCACATTATCTGTGGAGACGGAATACCCCTGCTTCATTCTTCCCGCAGTTTCCCGGCTCGCCAGTTGCAGACCACGACTGCCAGAGGCACCGCCAGCCAGTAGCAGAGATTCGTGCAGTGGCAAACCACGTTCCGTCAAAAGCGATATCATTCGTGACATCGTATAATTCTGCAGATCACGCACCAGTCCTCCAACGCCTGGCAGAAGCAATAACAATCGCTCCGGGCCGCGAAACGCCATCGCAGAAGCGCGCCCGGTCAAGGTCCAGAATGCAAGCAGGACTAAACCGGCCAAGGGCAAAAGCAGGGTCCACCACGGCATGTCTCGATTCCATTCGAGAAGCGTTATCAACAAGGGATAGGTCTTGATGTCCCACTGAAAAATGGTATCAAGAAAGATTTCCAATGCATGTTGAATCACAAGCACAACCAGCACGCTGGCTACAGCGACAATGGTCAGTGGATAGACTGCTGCCTGGAACAGCTTGCTGCGAAGTTCGATCACGTCTGATGCAAAGTCGCCCATGATCTCAACCGTCAGGCCCAAGTCTCCCGACTGAATTCCGGCACCGACCGCAGAGGCCAGCATTCGAGGAGTACCGATGGCCTGCTTGTCGACAATTTCCTGCAGACTTCGCCCCTGGCCTAACTCGTTGGAAATTGACAGAGTCAATGCCTCAAGACGGGCGCCACGACCTTGCCCGGCTTCTGCCAGAGTTG
>JANPHT010000588.1:0-7096 GCA_031424595.1 Planctomycetota bacterium | reverse complement strand
AGCGCGAGTACCACTTCGCGATCGACGCCCATCACTCCGCGTTGCTCGGCACCTGCGAGGACTGTGCCACGAAGGACCGTGTGGCCGGTGGGAGCTGTATCCAGCACGACAAACCGATTTGTTCCTTCGGCGACCGCATCCGCAAAGGCTCTGAACACCGCGATCTCTTCCGTACATGGCGATCGCAGATCTTCGGCCAGTAGCGCTCTTCCGGATTCATCCAGTCCAACTCCGGCTTGCTGCATCACTTCGCGGGAATAACGAGCTGTCTCCGCAGCGGGATCGATCCGGCTGACAGTCAGATTGGCCATAGTCTGTCCAGCCACGGCTGCAGCAATATGGGCGGCCGGGTCCGTGGTCGACAAGTGCACCTCAAATCCGCGGTCGGCCAATGCCACAGCGACTGCTGCTGCGACCGTGGTTTTGCCAACACCCCCCTTACCCATGGCAAGAATGACGCCATGTCCAGGCGCGGCCAGATCGTCAATCATCGCCGAGAGTGACCGTGGCAGGCTTGTTTGATTCATTACCGTTGAATCATCATTGACTGTGGCCGCGTCGGGCTCCCGCTGAAAAGCCCTCTCAGCCTGAGCAGTCCTTGAAGGAGTTCGCCCAAGATCCCGCAATGCCGCAACGCCCAGAACACCACCTGCGGTTAACGGAATCAATGTGCGAGGCAGACCTTGGAGTACCTCCGGCATTTCCAGAATCGCCTTGTCACCACGTCGTTGCATGGCCACTGCGAAAGGATCCGTTTCGTCCGTCGCACAGAATACCGCATTGATCACCAGATGCTGATTGCTGACACCCAGAGTCATTAGTTCTCCACTGGTGCGAGCGGCCTCTCGAAATGCCGTCGCCTCGGCTCTGGTCACCAGGATCAGTGTCGTCATCGTTGCATCACTGAGTGCATGGACTGTGTCCTGATACAGCTTCTGTTGAGTCTGCAAACCGGCCAGCGGTCCAAGGCATGATGTTCCCGTCGTGTTCGACTCCATGAATCCTGACCACGCAGAAGGCAGTGTGAGCAACCGCAGCGTGTGGCCGGTAGGCGCCGTATCAAAGACAACATGATCGAACTGTGCAGTCGCGGGCGCGTCTCCGAGCAGTCGAGAGAATTCATCAAAGGCCGCGATCTCCAGGGTACACGATCCGGAGAACTGTTCTTCCATGCTGGTGATGGCAGCGGCGGGCAGGAGAGTTCGATAGGGACCCACCATTCTTTCCCGATATTCGGCGGCCGACTGCTCCGGATCCAGATTCATGGCTGAAAGATTCGGAATTGATGGTACTGCCGTCGGGTGATGTTGCAGCGGCGTGCCGAGGACTTCATCCAGATTCGACGCGGGGTCTGTTGATACCAGCAGCACTCGTTTTCCCGTATCTGCCAGGCGGACAGCCGTGGCACAGGCAATCGATGTCTTGCCGACTCCACCTTTGCCCGTGAAGAAAAGATTCCGTGTCGCGTGTGTGAGAAACTCCATAATTGAATCCTGTTCGGGTCGAACGATCATCCGTGGGCTCTGCGTCTCGCGACTTATTGATCGTTACCACACGAATGGCGGCAAGATCCCCGGATATTGAACTGGTCGCTGTGGTGTTTTTGCAATTTTGAATGGCGTCACGGGGAGGGCTCGCCCCTCCAGCCACTCGTCGATCAGCAACAACCGGTTGAACCGGTGCAGCAGCCAACATCCGCGATCGGCAACGAAACCGAATTTGCGGCCGCCCCACCGGTCCACATATTCAACATTTCTCGTGAGGGATAAATCCCGCGACTCACCACATGACCATCGACCATGACAACCGGCAATACCTCGGTGCCGATTGTCGAAATCAAACTATGGATCTCTGCATTCTGAATAAATGCCTGAGGCTCTTGTGCCAGGTTGAAGCGTTCAACCGTGTGCCCAGCTTTCTTCAACGCATCCAGGTCAGCGGCAAAACGAGGTAACACGGGATCGACCTGCGGCCCACAAATTCCCGTGGAGCAGCACATGGGCTTGTCATAAATCTGAATTGTCTTCATGGTGGACACTTTCGGTTGTACGCCTCGGGCGAAACCCGTTTTTCCGGGGCATCAGTGTGCTCCAGTGACACATTGTGCGGATTCACAGTCGCATAGACTCGTACTTTGGCAGCATATGCATTCGCATCGCAGTTGAGCAATACTTGCGCCAAACCATTATGAACGGGCATTGCATTGTTGATGGCCGTTTCAGTATTGCCCCTGTTGGCTTCCATTGACAGTGAGGACAGTTCTTCTTCGGAGTACCCGAAAGCAACAGCCACTGATCTCGCCGCGGCCGAGTCGTTCGAAAGACCGCTGCGAGCCACTGCTGCGTACGAGTCCCGGACCGTTTGGGTCACCGATGTCATTTTGAACTTCACTTTCTCTACAAGCCAGTCATTTTGGGGCTCTACCAGCCAGTCATGGGGCGAACTTCCTTGATGATCGGTCTGAATTCCATTTGTTCAATGACGTCTTTTTGAAGGTCGATGCCAGGAGCCAACTCGATCAATTCCAAGCCATCTTTTTGTAATCGAAAGACGGCACGTTCCGTGACAATCAGCACATCTCGACCGGAAGCCCGTGCCACGGCACCAGAAAACGAGACCTGCTCAACCTGATTGACAAACTTACGAACGCGACCCTCGGTGACAATGCGCAGTCGGCCATTGTCGACAGCAACTTCAAGACCTTCGGTCGTCATTGTTCCGCAGAACACCAGTCGCCGAGCGTTCTGAGAGATGTTGACGAATCCACCAACTCCTGCGAATCGGGACCCAAATCGCGACACATTCACATTTCCCAGCTGATCCACCTGCGCGGCGCCCAGGGCGGCGAAGTCCAGGCCTCCGCCATCATAAAAATCGAACTGCGACGGCTGGTCGATGATGGCTTCCGGGTGCATGGACGCTCCAAAGCTGAGGCCTCCCGCAGGAACACCGCCAATCGGCCCACTTTCCAATGTCAAAGTCACGTTGGCCAGCAAATTGCGTTCTGCAGCGACGCGGGCAATTCCTTCGGGAAGGCCTATTCCAAGATTAGCGATCGCACCGGGCTGCAATTCATCGCAAGCGCGTGCGGCGATAATTCGACGGGCGTCCATCGGCATTGCAGGAAGACAATGACAAAGGTCGTCGGCCCCGGGCCTGGCAGGCTGGCAATAGCCGGAATTGAATGGCTCGCCAAACGTCTGCCAATGATCGGCTTCTTCGGCCACCACGATGCGAGAAACAAGCCTGCCTGGAACGCGAACACTCTGCGGAACTGCAGGTTCGGACAGAAGGCGTCTCACCTGAGCAATCACAAGACCCTGGCAATTGTGAGCGGCCTGAGTAATCGGCAGGACGTCTCCAATGACGGCCTCATCGTCCATCACCAGGTTGCCAAACGGATCAGCCGCGGTCGCTCGAATCAGGCCCACGTGAATTGGAAAAGAATGATAGAGGAGCCAGGTGCGATTTCTGAGCTGAATTCGTTCCACCAGTTCTTCCTGCGTGCGGCTGTTGAGCCGA
This sequence comes from Planctomycetota bacterium, assembly GCA_031424595.1. Taxonomy (GTDB): domain Bacteria; phylum Planctomycetota; class Planctomycetia; order Planctomycetales; family Planctomycetaceae; genus SXXK01. Next base: position 3,574 of record JANPHT010000588.1, on the reverse strand, counting down.
CCACCGCCATTTTGAGGATCAATAAAGGTGCCAAGTCCCACCTGCGTCACGCAACCGGGACGCCCGGCCGCAATATCTCGAAACAATTGACAGATCACTCCCTGAGGGAAATTGTACGCTTCGATTTCACCGGCCAAAGCCATGCGTCCCAGTCGGGGAGCGAGCCCCCAGTGCCCACCAATGACGCGTTTGAGAAATCGCGGGTGAGCCAGATGATTGAGTCCGCGAGTTTTACCGTCTCCCTGTCCGGCCGCGTAAACCAGGGTAAGGCCGTGTGGTGTATCTGTGGAAAGAAAGCGACGTTCAAGAGCCGCCGTCAACGCCTCGGGATGCCCCGCGCCGACGAATCCACCACAGGCGATTGTGACTCCATGTCTGATGAGCGAGACGGCTTCATCTGCAGTGCACAGCTTTCTGTCGAGCGGTACCGTCATGCCCACCATCCGCCATTGACATGCAGCGTCTGGCCGGTGATGTAAGAGGACAAATCGCTGCACAGGAAAAGAATCACACCAGAGATCTCGCTCGGTTCGCCGAATCGCTTCAGGGGAATCTGAGCCAGCATTTGTTGCCTGGCCTGCTCGGGAATGGACTTGCCCATTTCTGTCAGCACCACTCCGGGAGCCACGGCATTCACATTGATGCGGCGTCCTGCGAGTTCTTTGCTGAGCACTTTCGTCAGGGCGATCACGCCCGCCTTTGCCGAGGCATAGTTGGCCTGTCCGAAGAATCCAATGACGCCGGAGATTGAGGCCATATTGATGATTCGCGCGCCATCATTCATAAATCCCACAGCGGTCTGGCTGACCTTGAAGACGGCGGACAGATTCGTGTCGACGACATCGTTCCAATCGGAGTCTGTCAGGTTCTTCATCGTGCGATCTCTAAGAACCGCTGCGTTGTTGACGAGAATGTCTACTCTTCCAAATGTCGTCAGGACTCGCGCAAACATTCTTTGCAGGTCGTCGCGCGAACGTACGTCCGCATCGACCGCCAGGCAATGTTTCTCGCCAAATTCCGACACCATTTCCTCAGCCAGTTTTCGACCGACGCCGTGCGAATCATCGAGATAGTTAACGACAACTTTGGCTCCGGCCTCCAGCAACATCGCAGCCGTCGCCTTTCCCAGCCCCTGCACGCCTCCGGTGATGACGGCTACTTTCCCGGCGAGATCGATTGGAATCATTGTTTCTGCTCTCGTTTGCTGACCGCGGAAGTGTCAGGATGGCTGTTGCCAGGAGATCGAGGGACAGAATCGTCCCACGGTCACGAAAAATCTCCCCGTCGCTCATCTTCCTTGAATCCGTCGTTCTCCTCAAGCGATGCGGCGAAACGGTGTCCCTTCATCGGTGCGAACAATCGATCAGCGGCATCGCAGGACTAAAAAGTGTCGCCTTTCAATGCTTGGTCGAGGTTGACACGTTCGGAAGTTGGCCATTCAATGCCGCGAATCCGCTTTTTTGTCTGCTCACTTATCAAAAGACCTGTTTCATGGAAATTGTCAGGATTATTGACGCGTTAAAAATCGCTCTGCCACCTGTTGTCAGATGGAGTGGTGCTGTGGCAAAGCGACTGCGACAGTTCAACATCGCCGTGGACGGAAAGTCTTCCGGGAACGCAAATACCGACGCGCTGACTCTGGCAGACCTTTCCGTGCAGGAACTGCTGGTTGCGGCCCTTCGAGATGCAGATCCGATTCTCAGACAGTGTCGCATCGAAGGCGAAGAGTCGACCGGTGATATGGAACAATTTGCATCCGAAAGCCCCCTCGCTATCGCCATTGATCCGATCGATGGCACAAAGCAATATCGCGATAAAACGGGCAATGGATATTCCATCATTGTGCATCTGCACGACGACACAACGCCGCATTATTCACTGGTGTTTGCACCGGAAATGGGACCGAATGGAACGTGGGTTGAGGTGACTCCGGATCGGATTGTCTGTGGTCCGGACGATCCTTCAGGAACGGCTCGGCGAGTACTGGACAGTCTGCCAGACCTCACTGCTCGACGAAGCCCGCTGGGTCAGGCAATCTATCTGATTGGCTTTCAAAAACGTGATGCACAACGTGCGCGCGAGGTTGATCAGTTGAACGCCAACGGTTGTTCAATGTCTGGAAGAACCTCCGATGAAATGCAGGGAAGCATCTACCCTCTGATGGCAACGGGGGAATACGGGGGCTCACTGATTCACTCCCCGAATATTTACGACTTCCCGGTGTCCATGCACATCGCTCGCGTTCGTGGCGGCGATGCCGTGTGGGTTCATAATCGGCAGCCGGTTCATTATCGCGAACTCTGGATGGATACTCGAGCTGGCATGCTGCGGTATCCGGGTATTGTGGCGTGTAGTGAGGATGCCAATGTGATCGACGAACTGTGCCGACTTTCGAAAGACTGGAGTCCGATTCGATACGAGGATTAATGGAACAACGGATCCCAGGTGTCAGCGTGGCCGCCCCAACCAAACCATTCCACTTGCGACAGGGCGAGGTTGATCGGATGACGGGACGACGGATTTGTTGCAGGAAAAAGCAGCAAAAACAGCGGATCAAGAAAATCTCCACAATTCTTCTAATGAACGAGACTGGCTGTCGAATCACGTTCCCATGCTGCGAGAACTGAGCTCGCAAAAAAAAGTGTGGTTCAAACGGTCAGGAGTCAAAACAATGTTCAAGAAGCTTGTGGTTGGAACAGCAACAGCAGCACTTGCGGGCGGTTTGCTGTTGGGTTCAGATGCGTTCAGCTACCTTCGAACGTTCGGTGGAAACGTCAGGGAAGCTGTAAAATCGGAGATCTCTGTTGAATTCGAACTCGACCGAATTCGAAACGAAGTCGACAGTCTAATGCCCGAAATTCGAAAACACATGACGGTCGTTGCTGAGCAATCCGTTGATGTGAAAGATCTGGATCGCGAACTTGCAGAGAAAGAGAGTTCTCTGGCAGCACAAAAGGACGCAATCCTGGCTCTGCGAAGTGATCTGGAAACCGGCAAGGACAAATTCATTTACCGAGCAGTCTCCTACACTCGGAATGAAGTGGAAGCCGATCTCGCTCAGAGATTTGAGTCATATTGCACCTCCGAGGATTGTGTGAAGCGCGATCACCAGATTCGCGCTGCACAGCGAGACACATTACGAGCCAATCAAAAGAAACTGGACGCGATGCTGTCACGCAAGCAGGATCTTGTTGTCAAAGTGGCTCAGTTGGAAGCTCGCCTGAAACAGGTCCAGGCTGCTGAGACAATCAATTCGATTGAGATTGATGACACGAGTCTTGCTCATGTGGAAAAGATGATCAAAGACATGAACCACTCCCTGGATGTTCGTGAGTCTGTCCTGGAAACAGAAGGACACTTCCTTGGCCGAATTCCGGTTGAGGACTCAACCGTTCCTGCATCCCATGATGTTGTCGGGGAAATCGATTCCCACTTTGGTCTGCAACCAGCAGACGCGGCACAGGAAACAACGGAAGCGAATGCGATCTAGGCAGTCGAAGTCTCACCAGCCTTTGCGGTCTCAGGACGCAAACCGTAAAGGTTGATGCAAGCCTCGGCCAACATCGCAGAAATG
>JANPHT010000587.1:0-5381 GCA_031424595.1 Planctomycetota bacterium | reverse complement strand
GAGGACACAACACTCTTCGCAAAGCTGATCGAACGAGCCACCTCAGAATTGGATTCTGTGAAAAAGGGCGACAGTGTTCGAGTCCTGCTGGCGTCCCCGTATCCCGTCTGGGCCACCGCAGGTGATGTTCGAGTGGACTCGACTACGCACGATATTCTAGCCGAACAATTTGCGGAAATTCGACCTACCAACGGCAGCAGCGATCTGCTGGCGGCGATGTTTACTGCCGTGCAGGCGGATGCCGAAGCGAAAACTCAGAAGCGCCGAGTTGTTTTATTAACGGATGGCCAGGCGTCAGATTGGAAGACGGGCGATAAAAGCGGCTGGCAGCGATTTCAGGAGGTGCTGAAGTCGGCAAAGATTCCGACTCAGTTGGACGTCATTGAGCTGAACGCGAAGACGGCGAAATCGACAAATATTGCTGTCAACAAGCTTCTGTCAACACGTCTGGTCACGGGAATTGGGCAGACCTTTACAATCACTGCTCAGATTCAAAACTACTCCGACGTGGAATCAGGCGGTTGCACTGTCAGCTGGCAGGTGGGTACGCATGAAGCACAAACCGCCGACGTTCCTCCGTTACCTGCAGGCAATACCCATGAGGCCGTCTGGCGATATACGTTTACAAAGCCGGGCGTCTATTCATTGTCGTGCGAGATCAAGTCCGATGACAACCTTGCGGCGGACAATCGGGCGACGGTTGTGATCGAGGCGATCGAAGAGATTCCGGTGCTGGTTGTCGAGGCGGCCGCTGGTCAGGCGGAACTGCAGCAGGATGCTTTCTTTCTGCAGGCGGCCATGGGATGGGTCAACGGCGAAGCCATGAGTCAGCACAGTGTCTACCGTCCCGTGACGATCAACCCCGATCAGTTGGAAGGCACCAGCCTGGCTGGCTATCGAGCTGTCATCATTCCGAACTTTACGGTCCTGAGCGAACGCATAGTTAATGAACTGAAGACCTTCGCATTCAACGGAGGCGGCGTCTGGGTCGCGCTCGGGCCTCGAGCTGACATTGAAATGTTTAATCAGTATATGTTTGCCGCCGGCGATGGCCTGTCACCGGTTGCGATTGACGGGATCGTGGCCGAGGCGAGTGCGAGCAGCAGTCCTACGATCAATCCGTCGCTTCGTGAACATCCGGCGACGACAGAACTTGCGAACAGTCAGCGACTGGATACGGCCGACATCAAGGTTCGCAGGCGTTTTCGGTTCATTCCGCCTCCGCAGAATCAGGACGTGTCCGTGCTGTTGAATCTGAGCAACGGTGAATCGCTGGCCGTGGAAAAATACATCGGTCAGGGCCGAGTGATCGTCCTTGGAATTCCGCTGACGATGCGTGACTGGAGCGAGTTGGCGAAGTCGCAGGCCTATGTGGTGATGGTTCAGGACTGGCTCAGTTACCTCACGCAGCCACAGGCGACTCGTCACAATCTTTTGCCGGGCGATCCGATCGCCGTCCATCTCAAGGAGACCGAGAACCGTGACGCATTTCTGCGAACTCCCCATGGGGATCAGATTGAGCTCACAGCGGATACTGTGGCGGATGGCGTTGTTTTCCGTTCAAGCCGCACTATTCTGCCAGGCGATTACAGTCTGCAGCTTGGCCTCTCGGGCGAGGCTATTCCGTTCCATGTTCAGCGAAATCCAAACGAGTCCAATTTGACGGAGCTTTCTGAAGAAGACCAGAAACTGCTGGCCGACACAGCAGGGCTCAGTTCAAGTTTGTTGAGTTCCAGCCTCAGCAGCAACAGCCAGCGTGATCCAGTCTGGCCGATTCTGCTCATGATGATGATCGCGTTCATGAGTTTTGAGTTGATCCTGTCCGGAATTATTTCACGTGAACGGTTCGGAACTGCGACCATTGCGGAAACATCCGAGCGATTTGGTGAGGGCCCTCGGTCAGCGATTGGCGGATCGATGCTGACAAGAGCTGATTTCAAGTCAGGAACAGTGGGACAGACACCTGCGCCAGCCGCCGTACCGCTTTCGAATTCGAACTAACAAACCCTATGCCAACCGAAACCAGCAATCTTGAACATTTCGCCCTCGATGGCCCTATTGGGCTGCCGGTGGCGATTGGGTTTGCGCTGTTGCTGCTGGTGCTGTTTACGTGGTCTCTGGGACGTGAACGTTGGATCCTGGGCCTTAAATTCACGATGCTGTTCTGGATCCTGCGAGCCGCTGCCCTGGGCGTCGTCGTCTGGATGCTGCTGGCACCAACGAGCGTCATGGTCGAAGTATCGACGACTCGCAAATCGATTGCGGTACTGATGGATGTCAGCGGGAGCATGCAGACCGTGGATCCGGCAGGAACGTCGGATGATCTTCGCTGGGCGATCTCGCAGGGCGAACGCAACGAGTTCTCCTCAACTCAGGCTGCGGATCAAGCAGTCGCGGCCGCTGCAATTGCGGAGAAACATCTTCTCGACGCAACCGCTGCTCTCATCCAGCATCAGCGTGAGAGTCTCGTTCTTGAAACGACCACAGCCGCAAGAGCCGCCATCGATCGCATCAAAGAAAATGCCGCCGTGGTCGCTGACGAACACAAAGCAGATGCTTCGAAGAGCACGCAGTCGGATGTGTCGCCAGCGACACTTGCACGGCGGATTGTGAAAGAGCTGGAAGGCCCGGAATTCATGGCTTTCGGCGAGCTTTGCGATGCACTGAAGAAGGGACGTACGCCGTCTGAAAAAGGCTGGCGCGAAAGTCTGCCGGATCTGCAGAACCGCTTGGCAGGCATTCGTCGGCAACTCAGCGAACTGGCACGCGATGTCGTGCAGGAGGATGTGGATCTGGCGAAAACAAACCAGCCGCAATTGTTGTCGGCTATTCAGCGATCTCCCCGCATGAGCCGTGCAGCCGGGTTTCTCGATTCGCTCAGTACTTCCATGCTCAAAACGGTCGAGGAGAAAGCGGATGTGCGAGTCAGCACGTTTGACGGTTCGCCAACACTGCTTACGGAACACGGGAAGATCCTGGATAGAATTCAGGCTTGGTTACCAGATCCGAATGAGGATCTGGAGGAGTTTCGAGAAGCTTCTGCGAAAGCCGGTACCAATATTTCGTCAGTGCTGGAACAGCTCAGTCGAGATCGGCGCGATCAGCCACTGGCTGCTGCGTTCATTCTTACTGACGCCTCGCATAACAAGTCGGGAGTGGCGAATCCTCGCGTTGCCGCCGCTGATCTGGGCGGAACGCCCGTGTACGTGATTCCGATCGGAAACACGCAATACGTTCGCGACATTATGGTGCAGTCGGTCTTTTGCCCGGCTGTCGCCATGCGAAACGATGACATAGTGATCGAAGCGGTGATTCAGGCCTATGAATGTGAAGGCGAATCGTGTCTGGTTCAACTGCTGCAGGACGGACAGCCCATTGACACTCGCACCGTCCAGCTGGATTCCGGATTCGCGACTCGCCGTGTTCGCTTCGACCAGAAAATGTCGGAAGTTGGAATTCAGCGGTTTCAGATTTCTGCGACTCCGGTGAAAGGAGAACTGACCGAACAGAATAACATCGACGATTTTGAAGTGAACGTCACGCGCAGCGAAATCAAGCTGCTGCTGGCGGATGAGATGCCTCGCTGGGAGTATCGCTATCTGGCTCAGTTGTTCCGTCGCGATCCGAAAGTAGAACTGGATGAGATGCTGTTTCATCCGCGTGCCATCGCTACTGGCCGCCGCAAAGAGACCGGGACGTTTCCGGTGACTGCCGATGACTGGGACCAGTATGACATTGTGATGCTTGGCGACCTGACGCCCGATCATTTTCCCGTGGCGGCTCAGGAGTCGCTCATTGTGTATTTGCGCGAACGTGGCGGCACGCTGATTCTGATCGCAGGAAAAGAATCGATGCCGGAAGCGTTCGCGAAGAGTCCGCTGGCAGATGTATTGCCAGTGACTCGTGTTGCTCCGGACGCAGCGATCACTAACAATGACGGATACTCATTCCACGTGACTGATGCAGGTCATTCGCACAATGCGTTGATGATCGGTGAAACAGAGGACGCGACGAGAATCGCCTGGGAGTTCGTCAACCAGTTTTCACCGTTGCACGACGTATCTCCATGGCGATTGCCTCGTCCGTCGGCGACAACCTTAATCTCGGCAATTCCTCGAGGTACGCTCGACAAAGATCACGCCGCCCGGACGAATGCTTTTCTCTGCTGGCAGCCAGTGGGACGCGGTCGAGTCGTTTATTTGGCGGGTCCGGACACTTATCGGCTGCGGTTTCTGCGTGGCGACCGATTGCATTATCGATTCTGGGGCCAGATGCTTCGCTGGGCTCTCGCGGCGGATCTTTCGGCTGGCTCCGAACTGGTTCGAATTCGTTCGGATAAGACTCAGTACAACAGCAGCGAGACGATTCAGGTCGTGGTTCGGCTCATGGATGGCAATGATCGCCCGGTTGTGACAACAAGTGAGCTGATATCGATTGCTCGTCAGGGCGGTGAAGAGCATTCGGCAACCCTCGTCGCGGATGAACAGATTCCTGGCCAATACGTAGGTGAGTTCAAGTCGTTACCGCCCGGTGAGTATCAGATCGAACCTTCCGGCGACGCGACTACTCAGGCATTGGCGGGCTCCGAACTGCAGGCACCAACCGCCAGCTTTACGGTTCGAGCCGATCTGCCTGTCGAGTTTATGGACACACGCTGCGACCGAGCGCTGGCTCAGCAGATTGCGGATATCACCGGCGGCCAGGTGCTACCCCCAACGGCGGTCGAAGAAGTGCTGCGGCTAACGAATCTGGAGCCCGAGGTGGCTCAAAAAATGGAAACAAAACCACTCTGGCTGGAGTGGAAATATCTCTGGATCGTATTCGGATGTTTGCAGACGGAATGGATCGTGCGGAAAATCAAAGGCCTGTCCTAGATAAGTCGATTGTGAGCGGAATGGCGCTAGGAGGCTGTTGATTTAATGGGGTCAGACCCCCTACTCATTGCGCCGAAACGAAAAACCGTGGAGTTTTCGCTTCGATGACCGTCATGAAGGGGTCTGACCCCATTAAATCAACACTCCGCTGGCGCCGTGCCGCGCAGAATGACAACGTTGAGTACGGACATTCGGGAACGAGGAATCAAAATCATGTCACAACTTATTCACGAAGCGGTCTTTCCTTCGGTCATGCGAGACAAGCTGCGCAGCGTTCGCTGGCGACAGGCCGGAGTATCGACGTTGCGTGCGGCGGCGATCGGCATCTCGGTGCTGCTGGTGACGATGACGGCTGCCATGCTGATCGATTGGTGCTTCACGATCTTTGACAGTCGCGTCCGAATTCTACTGACTTCGACGTCGCTTGGGCTGAGTCTTTTTTCGCTTGCCGTGACGGGAATCCGCCCGGTCATCGCGGCTTTCGGCTGGACTCGTGCGGCGGGCAAT
>JANPHT010000586.1:0-6026 GCA_031424595.1 Planctomycetota bacterium | reverse complement strand
TCCCGGACAGTCCGTCACCGGTACCGTTCAACCCGGTGGTGACACTGATGCCACAGACGACACGGTTAACACGGCCGACATCAGCACCGATCGCCACTTACCTTGGATTGACATCACCCTCGATCAGAAAATACGTCATCTGCGAAGTTGCTGTCGTGCTCTTCGTGATCACGGGATTCCGGGTCTACCGAAAACGCATGCGGAAATACCCTTCGAGCAAGCCCAAAAATGAGTAAAGCTTTTTTAATCGGCGAGTTGTCCGCCTGCGATTGGAACATTTGAAATTCCACACTTGACTCTTTCCAGCAAATCCAAAACTGAACCCGACAAAAAATCTCCATGATCAACAGCAACAACATAGAAATCTCTTCCACCAGTCTTCACAGTTCGGTGTTTGGTCGCTTCAGCATGTGGATTGGTGTCGTCGCGATCGTGCCACTATTCGGCGGCGAGTCTGTGCTGGGGCAGGCTCCAACTGGATTGCCGTCGCTCGCCCTGGTGTCGCCGATCGACCTCAAAAACCATCCGCTCCTCCCGGTCTTCAAATCGATTGATATGGACAAGAATGGCGAATTGACCGTAGCTGAATTTGTTGGTGAGGGAGGTCGAGATGCCAGGCTGCGGAAAAGACAGTTTCAGGTGTTTGATGGCAATCGGGATGGCAACCTCAATTTCGCTGAGTTTCTGACGATTCCAATGGGCCAGCCCGACGACCAGCGCGGTGTGATTGATGACCCTGTGATTATGCTGGCGGAAGCCAGATTTGAGGAAGTCATGAAGGCCTGGGAAAAGGTGACCGGCAGCCGTGACGAACCTCTGACCAAACCTGCGTTTGAATCAGCAGAACTTGCATCGATTGTTCCGGGGATGGAATCCATGGAATTTCACGTCTGGGATCAGAACAAGGACGGGCAACTCACGCGTGAAGAAGCCGCAAGGACACTGGAGATCGCCTATGGTATTCGGACACCGAGCGGCGAACTGTTGCGTAATGCCGGAGGTCGTGTTGTCGACTGGATTACGTTCCGCCGACTAAAAGTCGGCCCGAAGGGGATGATCAGCAAAGCGGACTATTTTGAAGCCCTGGGAGGCACGCCGGACAAAGAAATGTGGATCAATTCAATCGATAAGAACCGCGACGGTCAGTTCAACTATGCAGAGTTCGCGACCGGAAATCATCGAACGGAACCAGTTGGTACGTTTCTTAATCTGGACACAGATCTCAATGGAAATCTTTCTCTGCAGGAACTGGAGGCTTTGCCCGACGGCTGGCGTCAAATGGCGAAGTTTTCCTTTCGAGGATTCGACGATGATCAGGATGGTTCAATTTCGCTGCGTGAGTATCAACTCATGCCACACTGCAACCTGCTCGCCGGATGGCAGGAGGCGGTCGATGCCAATCATGATGGCAACCTGGCCCCGACGGAGTTTGTCTTTATTCCCGGACTCCCGCTCGCCGCGCTGACGGCCGAGTATTTCAACCGACTGGACGTCGATCACGACCGACTGCTGTCGCTGGACGAATTTCAATTCACGTCTCGAGTGCATCGTCCCAATGTCATTTATGCCCGCTTGTCGGACGGCAGTGAGGTCTCGGTTTCCATCCCCCATTTTCCGATCATCTACTCGCCCGAGGTTTCGCCCGACGGAAAATGGGTCGCGGTCGATGGATGGAATAACGGACAGCCCAGCACGGCCGCCCACATCATAGTCGCCAGTTTGGAGACCGATGAGGTCCGTGATCTCGGCATCGGCTGTATTCCGCACTGGTCCGCGGACGGCAAGCGAGTTGGCTACTCCAGCTATTCTGGCGGCGTCTACGTTCGCAACTTTGATGAAGACAATGAACTAGCTGAGTTGGTCGATGCCCGAGGCTGGTCCATTCAATTTTCCCGGGATGGCCTGAAGGCGGCGTACGTAATGAGCGGAAATAATTTCATCATTTACGACATCGCTTCTGGAGAAAAACGGCTTGTATTTCCGGAGCGAAAAAGCCCCTACAATTATATCGAACACAACTTCGCCTGGTCGCCTGATTCCACGCGACTCTGCTTCAAAGGTCATCGGTCCAATGGAATCATTGATGTGGGAATCGTGTCGGCCACAGGAACGCAGCCTGAGCTCAAAGTTGTTTTCAATGGAAACGAAGCCCAGTCCGACTTTGCCTGGCATCCCGATGGCAAACGAATCATGTTCCCCCGAGTCGCTCCAGGTTCACCGCGCTCACAGATCTACGAGATCCAGGCAGACAGCGACGAACCACCCAGACTGTTCTCGCCCCAGCCGAACGATCGCAACGTCATCGGCATCAGCTTTGCCCGCGATGGGAAAACCTCAGTGTTTATGACGACTAATAACGGCTCGTAGGCGATGATAACGCTCGACTCACGCCACGCAGCTGAAGCCCTCCACCATCGCACCGTTGCACTTGGACCAACGATTCGTCCCATCGCTCATGCCTGAGCCTCCGCAAACCGTATTGGGGCAAGCCTCTTTGTTTCGAAAAAAAGCCATATCAAAGGGGAGTGACCCCGTGGCTGCTTCCTCTGTGCCGCATTGCAGCTGCATTGAAAATCGCAAGTCCAATGCAGACACCCACAATCGCGATGCCCATGCCGATGGCCTTGCCGATGCCGTCTCCCGCGGCCTGCCGAAGCCATTCATTCGAGAATGGGATCGGCATCGTCATACCGATCATGATACCACAGACAGTTGGGATGATTGGATTTGCATACTTACGAGTGACAATCCACGCAACACAGAACATTACCACCCAGCTCACCAAAAACATCAGCCAACCGACCCAACCGCCAACCTCCTCGCTCACGCCTCCTGCGAATACAGGAACAACGCACAGAGCTGCGACGAACGCGAAAAGCCAGGGCTTGGACAAATACGCCCCACTGCCAGCTATGTTCGCGTCACCAGACTGATTGTTCATGCCATCCTCTTGCTGAAATAAATCACAGTGAAGTGTCAAGCCTGTATGCCAACATTGCTGTATGCCAACATGGGCCGAACGACAAAAGTTGTATGGTTAAACAGCAGCCGAAGAAACGTATCGCAGCCATTCGGCGGCAGGGTCCATTGATAAGGGTTAATCCTACCGGGCAGCACGTTTTTTTTGGTAGGCAATTCGGGCGTTTTTTCGTCACGAAAACTGAAGAACGGCTCGCACATGTTGTGAGGCAGCCCATCATCAATGTTGCCAACATGCAAAGGAAACGCATGGCAAATATTCTGACCTCGTTTCGCCATCCCATCAGCTGGAACGCCATCAAGTCCGGTTCGTGCGATATGTCTTGCAAAAACCGGGCACTTTCGCACTGCGGCTGGTAGAACGTCGCGATGTCCAACCAATCAGCCACCAATTTCCAGAAAGAACCCAATTCTATCTGAGCCGATTAGAGTCAATCACAATATTTACAATAAAATCGTGATCACTGAGAGCAGTGGCATCGACTTTGGGTGATCGGTAGAATCTTCGTTATCAGGACGCGATGAAAACGGCACGGCGACGACAATCTGGTGTGAAGACCGAGCCCACTGATGAAGGCCCCTGATACCTCGGCATCAAGGATTCAGTTGACCGGAGGAATCACGCCGTTCCTGTTTTTTACAAGCGAAGATGGCCAGGGCAATAGGGTGTCAATTCATGACCGACGATTCGGATGACCTGAATAACAGGCTGATGAAAGAGTTCTCTCGCCGAGACAAAAAGGCGGAACCTGTCAGTGTACGCCCAAATTCGGAGTTGATCACCAGTTCATCAACAGACAGCTTGCCGCCCAAACAATCGGGCGGTACTCCGTCAGCGGCCGATGTCGAACGCGATCAAATGGGAATGATCAATCGGCTCCGTTTAAGAAACGCCGAATCTGCCCATCAACTGGAGCGAGCCCGGCTGGCGTATCGGACAGACATGCAACTCATTACGCACCAGTCCGATGCCGCAATTCGAGAAAGCCGCGCGTTTTGGGATGCAAAATCCGTGGAAGTGGCGGAGACCATCAAGACCTATGTGCAGGCCACGGTGCGTGCTCTGGAAATCGACCGGCTTGATTCTCGAAACTCTGATATCCAACGAGCCTATGAAGTGGCTTCGTCTGCCCTTGAGAAAGCCCGTAGCGCCAGACTGCCAGAGGTCATGAAAGATCGACTTATCAAGGATATTCTGGATAACTTTGAAAGAACTCTTGGACGAATTCAGAATGATACGATCGTTTCCAGGTATGACGTTGATTAACGTCGCCTCAAATCGCTCACGACCTTTCTGCTATGGCCACAGATTCCCGAATCACAGCCTCTGAACCGGACGAAAATGACTCGCCGGACGGCCGACTGTTGCTGGCAGGCGGAGTGTTTCTTTTTATCGCGGGCGCATCCTGCGGGGCCATGCTTTACGCCTTCGGGCTGGCGGGCCGACACTTTGATCTGTCGCTCCTTCGCGGCGGTCTGCTCACTTTCGGTGTCGTTTCGCTCTGCGTTGCCGTGGGCGTGATTGTGATGACCATTGTGATTCAGCTGTTGGGAATTCTCTGGCCGCGTTCGCTGACGATCTGGTCCGAAACTCGCCTGCTTCGTCGAGCCAAAAAGCGAACGCTGACGCTATTGAGTCGTCGACATAACCTGCAGGAGGAGCGCGCGCGTCTGACGGCAAAGATGCAAGCCACGTACGTCATGGAGAAAGAGTCAGCCAAAGTGGCAAATCAGCAGGCTCTGCAGGAGCTGCGTGGCGCTCTGCAGACGTCCATGGTTCGAAGTTGCGAGATTGTTTTTGAGCACCTTAATCGAACTGTGGATCAGTATCACGAATTGATTAACGAAATTGATGTCTCACCTCTTTCAGCTGTGGAAAAAAAACAATTGCTTGATTCGCTCAGTTCAAAGTTGGATGTGGATGCGTTCGACCAAAAGCGACAGTCGACTCAGCAAATGATGGAGTCTGCAATCTGGGAGATACGTTTCAATAAGGCTCGGCTGATGGCTCGCAGGAAGAACGGAACTGCAGTCAGCTATCTACAAAAAATTCGGCAGAGAACCGAGAGTCACAAGATTCTGCTGCAGATCGATGCCCTGATCCGAGAGTTTGCCGAGCCGGTTTAGCATTTTCTCGTTCGGTGACCGCCTGAAGCGGCTGCAGATTCTCAGACTCGCTCGTCGGTCGTTCCGTCTGAGGTTTGACTACCGCGTGATTGACGAATCTCGTACCGTTAAAGGCTCAGCTGCGAAACAAAGGTATTGACCCAGCGAACGAGGTCGTTTCTTGCTCGGCCGATTTCCACAACCACTGTGTCGCAGCGTCCGGAAAACACGATGAAACAGAACTCAACGTTTTCTCTCAATGATCGGCTGCGAAGTTTTACCTTTGCCTTTCGAGGACTGAAGTTCATGCTTCAGTCACAACACAATGCCTGGATTCATCTGCTGGCGACTATAGCGGTGTGCTCACTTGCGCTTCTGTTCAGGGTGACCGCTTCAGAATGGTGCCTGTTGGTCCTGGCAATAGGCTCGGTGTGGACGTCAGAGGCGTTCAACACTGCTTTAGAGTGCCTGACGGACGTTCTCTCCCCCGAGTTTCATCCGCTCGCTGGTCACGCAAAAGACATCGCGGCCGGAGCCGTGCTGATTTCTGCAATTGGGGCCCTCATCATAGGGCTCTTGATATTTGTTCCCCATCTCTCAATGGCCGTGTAAGAAATAGTTCTGCGAGCGGGCCGCATGATGACACTGGCCACGAGGTTGAGAACACGACCCCACGATTTGGCAATCGTCACTGGCAATCACTGGCCGCGTTACGCCCGGCGCAGCAGTTCACATTCCAAACGATTCTCTCAGCAACTCGGGAAGTCGCATGCCATAGGAAAACGACTTGCCCGTTTTAAGATTGTGAAAGACAACGATTGCCGGACTGAACAACGCCGCATCCATGGCATAGAAGTCATGGTTTGCTGCCTTAAACAGACTAAGAAAAGTCTGACCGTGAGCTGATGACGAACTGGATGGCACCTTCGGCCCAATGTCTT
>JANPHT010000585.1:0-3367 GCA_031424595.1 Planctomycetota bacterium | reverse complement strand
CCCTCTTCAATCTTTGGAAAAGCGGACTCTGTGAAGAAAAGGATGTCCTCTACAAGTCCAATAACCCGGGCGAACTACGAGCCCGTATCGAACGAGCAAAACGAGGAGTCTTTGACGACGGCGACGATGACGAAGAAGAGGGTGAGTGATAGGCCTCGGACTTCAGGAATGGTCCAACAAATGGTCGCTCGTGTGGTCGACTTGAACACAGAACACTGAACACAGAACACTGAAGACTTACTCCAATGGCTCAACGCAAACTTGGACAAATCCTCGTCGATCTCGGTCACATCAATGATGACCAGCTCTGGGATATTCTGGAAGAACAGAAGCAGAGCCCTGGCACAGTGATCGGACAGGTCGCCGTGCGCATGGGTCTGCTGACACAGGCTCAGGTGACGGAAGCGCTGGCTGAACAATGGGGCATGCCGATCATCAATCTGGAGGAGACCAATGTCCAGCCGAACGTGCTGGAAATTGTGCCTCAGACGATGGCCGAAATGTACCACATCATGCCGATCTCTCTGAAGAACGGCGTCCTGACGGTCGCCATGGCCGACCCGCAGAACATCGGCGCGCTGGACGACCTGAAGAACTTTCTCGGGCACGAAATCCGGGGAGCCGTTTCGTCCGGACCGGAAGTGGAAGCAGCGATCGCTCGCTACTACGCCGACCGTGAAGAGAGTATCGAAGATGTCATTGAATCGATGTCGACGGACGAGGACGCAGAAAAGAGAATTCGCGGGTACGATCTGGCCTCCGACGAAGAAATGTCGGACGCTCAGCCCATCAAGAAACTGCTGAATATGGTGATGCTGCTCGCCATCAGAGACCAGGCGAGCGACATCCACTTCGAACCGTTTGAAGACGAGTTTAAGATCCGCGTCAAGGCGGACGGCGTTCTTTACGAAATGGTTCCTCCTCCGCGACACCTTGCAAACGCCATTGTCAGCCGTATCAAGGTCATGTCGAATCTCGATATCGCCGAACGCCGACTGCCGCAGGACGGTCGTATCGAACTGAACGTTGGTGGAAACAACGTGGACTTGCGAGTCAGCGTGTTGCCAACTCTGTTTGGCGAAGCGGTGGTGATGCGAGTGCTCGACCGTACCGTGGTGGCTCTGGACCTGAATAAAATCGGGATGGATGCCGCACTGCTGAGCAAATTTCGCGTCATCCTCCGTCGCCCGAACGGCATTTTGCTGGTGACCGGTCCGACGGGCAGCGGAAAAACGACCACGCTGTACTCCGCGTTGAACGAGCTGAACGACACAGAAACCAAAATTATCACCAGCGAAGACCCGATCGAATACGACATCGAAGGCATCATTCAGATTCCGGTGAATCCGGACATCGGTGTGACGTTCGCCACCGTGCTGCGATCCATTCTGCGACACGACCCGGACAAGATTCTGGTAGGGGAGATTCGAGACTACGAGACCGCTGAAATTGCCGTTCAGAGTTCTCTGACCGGGCACATGGTTTTCAGCACGCTCCATACAAACGACGCCCCTTCCGCCATCACGCGTTTGCGGGATATGGGAGTGCCGGCGTTCCTGATCACGGCGACCGTCGAAGCCATCCTGGCTCAGCGACTGGTGCGACGAATCTGTAGCGAGTGCCGAACGGAGTTTGCTCCTTCGGATGAGCTTCTGATGGAACTTCAGTTGCCGCTCAACACGGCTCGAAAGTACAAGTTTTACTACGGCAAGGGCTGCCCGCGGTGCAACAATTCGGGCTACAAAGGCCGAATCGGGATTTATGAAATGCTGGTGATGTCGGACGAAATTCGTGATGCCATCGCTGCGGAAGCATCCGCTGACGACATTCGCGACATCGCACGACAGCAGGGCATGACAACTCTGCGAGAAGCGGGGCTGAAGCTGATTTTCGACGGACATACCACCATCGACGAAATCGTGCGAGAGACCGTGATCGAAGATGTGTCCTAGTTCTCGATCAATCATCAATTGATTTGTGCCGCTGGCTATGCCACTGCTGATGTTGAAATAGACTTTTTTTGATGTCAACTCGCTCTGGAATCCTGACCGCTGAGTGTTGGCTCACCCGGGCTGTAGCTTTTTGCTCCGGCAAAAAGCTACAGAGCAGAGGGAAATGACCGTGACGAACGAAAAAATCGTTGTAAACTGACCATGGAACCTGGCCGTTGACTCTGTTATGAACATCGGCACAGACTTTGCCTCTGGATTCCTGATGATTCGCGATCATTCGAGGGCTCGAAAAGTCGCAACAGGGTTTCGGAGTGTTACTTTTCACTGATATCACTGGAACTTGTGTTTCAGTAACCACCGGAACTTTCTGGAGAAGACGGCATGGCAACCTTTGCATACGAAGCAATGGACAGCTCGGGACTTGAGGTGAAAGACACCATCGAGGCTCCGTCAGAGGCCGAAGCCCAGACGATGATCCGCGAAAAAGGATTTTACGTCACCAAGATCAAAGAGAAGGATCGAAAGAAGAAAGACTCCAAGAAGGGGGCTGGTGCCAAGGGAGCGGCGAAGGGTGGAGGCAAGAAAAAGGCCTTTACCATCGGTGGTGTGAAGCCAAAGTTGTTGTGTCAGTTTACTCGTCAGCTTTCCACGCTGCAGGACGCCGGACTTCCGGTGCTTCGCAGTCTGCGAATTCTGGAAGGTCAAAATAAGCCGGGTGCGTTGAAAAACGCCTTGATGGATGTCATTGAAGATATTGAAGGTGGTAACACGCTTTCGGAAGCGATGGGGAAACAGCCGAAGGCGTTCGACAATCTGTACGTGAACATGGTGAAGGCCGGGGAAGCCGGCGGTGCTCTGGAAGTGGTTCTTCAGCGTCTGGCCGAATTCAAAGAAAAGGCTCAGTCTCTGAAGCGAAAGATCGTCGGAGCGATGATCTATCCGGCCGCGGTTATTACCGTGGCGGTGGTGATTGTGTCGTTCATCATGCTGTTCATCATTCCGAAGTTCAAAGAAATTTTCATCGGTTTCGGAGTCGAGTTGCCGGCTCCTACGGTCGCGTTGATCGGCTGTTCCGACTGGATGATGAGCTACTGGTACATGCTGTTTATAGGGCCCATCGGGTTTTGGCTCTTTGTCAAAATTGTGAAGAAGAACAAAACGGGAGCCTATGTGATGGACTGGCTCTCTTTACGAATACCGCTGATAGGCAAGATTTTGCATATCGGCACTATTGCGCGCGTCACACGAACGTTGGGGACTTTGATTTCGTCCGGCGTGCCGATTCTGGAAGCTCTGTTGATTTCGCGGGATACCGCGGGTAATGCGGTTTTCGTGCGAGCCTTTGACAACATCTATTCGGCAATTCGCGAGGGGGAAACCATCGCGGTGCCGTTGAAGGAAGCAAGAATCGTCGA
>JANPHT010000584.1:0-21719 GCA_031424595.1 Planctomycetota bacterium | reverse complement strand
CCGGATCTTTACCGTAATCGAGCGGCATAGTGATGGGAACAACAGAAGTCGTCTTGTCTCACCTTTCGACTCATACGGAAACTCGTCTGACTCATGTCCTTCTTTTTTCATAAAACAGTTCTTGTTACCGGCGGTTGTGGCACTGTGGGACGGGAAATCGTTCGGCAGTTATTGGACCATTCGCCAAAAGAACTTCGAGTCGTCGATACGAACGAATCGGAGATATTCTTTCTCGAACAAGAGTTGCTGGAGCATCGTCGCAGGAATGCTGGCTGCAAGACTTCCAGTCTTTGCCAGATTGGAGATATTCGCGACGCCGACAAATTGAACATGATGTGCAGCGGAGTCGACATCGTCCTCCATACAGCAGCTCTCAAGCATGTTATCCTCTGCGAGCGAGCGCCGTTTGACGCCGTCCAGACCAACATTATGGGTGTCAGGAACGTCATCCAGGCAGCCTTGGCCAATGACGTGGAACGAGTCATATTCACCAGTTCTGACAAGGCGGTGAATCCCACGAACGTAATGGGCACGTCCAAGTTGATGGGTGAGCGACTCATCACTGCCGCGAACAGTCTTAAGATGAGTCGCCGTACGATCTTCAGCTCAACACGATTCGGCAATGTGCTTGGATCCCGAGGTTCGGTGATCCCGATCTTCGCACGGCAGATCGAAGCTGGAGGCCCAGTGACTCTGACCGATCGTCGTATGACTCGCTTTATCATGACACTGGAAGACAGTTGCCGCCTCGTGCTGTCTGCTGCCGAGAAGGCTCGTGGCGGCGAAGTCTTTGTTACGAAAATGCCGGTGATTCAGATCGCCGATCTCGCACGAGTGATGATCGATGAACTGGCCCCCCAACATGGCTATGACTCGCGCAAGATGGCTTTGACCGAAATTGGCTCAAAGGCTGGTGAAAAGCTTTATGAAGAACTTATGAGCGACGAAGAGACTCGCCGGACGTTGGAGTTGGAAGAAATGTTCGCTGTGCTGCCCGCTTTTCGCAACGTTTACGAAGACATTGCCTACGACTATGCAGATGTGATTAACACCCACGTCACCGACCCCTACATCAGCAGTCCGGAGAACTCGATGTCGACGAAAGAGTTGAGGGATTATTGTTTCACACATGGTGTCCTGAACGAATACCTGAGATCCACGAGACCGTTCTCGAAGATCGCAACAAAAGCCGCGTAAAATGTCGTCAGTCCCCATCTTTTTGCAGCGTTGCAGGCCAAAGCCAGTGAATAGAGTTCCCGATACTCGCAATGATCGCGGGAAGCACAAAAACATCCTCACCGAGACCCGCGGCATGTTTGTTTCAGCACTGCCTGCGATTGAAGATTCCGTGTGATAAGTCGTCTGGAAATGCGCAAGTTCAAACCAACACCGTGGCTAACGGATGCCCTCGGCGCACTGATGGTGCGGGGAGTTGGTATTGGATTGATTTTTGTCTCCACAACTGTCAGTGCCAGGCTCCTCGAGCCAACTGAATACGGTACGTACAGCGCCGCACTTTCACTTGCTATGCTTCTGGCGACGCTGGCTCCTCTTGGCATGGACAGAGTCCTTACACAGAGAATCGCTACAATCGGCCGTAATGACGATGCGGCGCTGGATATAAGTCTGACACACGCCGCAACGACGGTCGTATCAATGCTGATTTTGGCAATCGCGGTCGTACTTTCATTAATCAGTGGCATTGCTTTTCATAATCGTCAGTGGGCTACGGTTGTTATGTCCGGTGCAGCGTTATCGGTGCCATTTACCGCAACCTATCTCCGTCAATGGATCGCAATTCCGCTGATCGGTGCTCGGCGAGCAATTGTTCCTGAGCAGACGTTATTGCCACTCCTGTTCACAATCGCGATATTGACGCTGGCTGCCCTTGGCACGAAGCCAAATTCAATGATTGCCACTACCATTCACTTCTTTGCAACCTTAGTTATCTTTGTCGCCACCGTTCGCATGTCGTCACTCCGCGGGCGATATGTCGCCGCATGGAAAACAGTTCCGTCGATCCACTGGACTGATTTGATCGACAGAATACTCATGGGGTTGCCCTTTGCCGCCGTCTCCGTGGGCGGCATTCTTTCGCGAGCCTCGATGCCACTGGCGGTTGCTGCAGCATGCGGATTCAAACTATCTGCCTGCTTCTCGCTCGCTATGCCGTATGCCACTTTACCGGGCATCCCGCTGGGAATTTTCAACATGAGCCTGATCCCTCAATGCGCGAGACATTTTCAGCGTGGCGAGTTTCAGGAAGCCAATCAATCCGTGCGTAGTGCGGCGACAATTACGTTCGCAATTGCCTGCTGCACGAGCCTGATTATCTGGATTTGTTGCCCCTGGCTCGTCCTTGTACTCGGTGAAGATTACGTAGCAGTTTGCCAAATCCTTCCGATACTGCTTCTGGCGGCCATGGTGGATTGCCTGACCGGACCGACGATTCCCGTAATGCAAACGATGGGAATGGAATCTTTTTACACAAGAGTTCTGCTTGCATTCCTGCCGTTTCAACTGGGTCTGGTTTATGCCGTGGGGCGAGTGTATGGACTTATGGGTGTCGCGGTCGCCTATCTAATCGCTCGTTGCATCTGGAATTCGATTATTGTGCTTCAGATCTATCGCGATCGAGGACTGGTGATGTTGCCACTTCTGCGTATTTCTAAAAGCATTTTTTCTGCATCGACTGGTTTTCCACCAGAGGACAATTTGAACACCGTAGAAACAATCGAGCGGCAGTAGCCATCAGAGTATGAATTATTTTTTTCCAGGAACGATATGTGTCAATGCGCTCTATGGTCCCTCTTCATAAGCTTACTTTTCCGGGAGCCTCAGTAACGAGTTCATGTCGACTACCATCGCTGCCATCATCGCCACTCTGATTACGACCGGAATGTCATCCGCGGTGTCGCACACGGCCACATTGTTGGGCGGAAGTGCCGCATCGTTGATGCTGGCAGGATGTTCGCTGCTAAGCAAAAATGCCCGTGTTTATCCCGTGTACCTGTTTGGTACGATCTCCATGGCTGTCTTAGTTCTTGTATCAGCGGAAGCAAACACCTCGGAAGTATCCAGTACAATTCACGTCCTTTCCAGCTATGCCGCTCTGGGTGCTTTGGCATTCTCGTCAAAGGACGTTTCATCATTCTGTCGGCAGTTGATCATAGGAACCAATCTACTGCTGACCTATTGGATTCTCTATCAGGCGTATCACCTTAGCGCATTGGAAGCCTGGTTGATTTCCAATCCATCCGGGGCAGGCAATCTGATGGCTGCTCAGATTAACATGACGATGCCTTTGATATTATCACGCATTGATGAAGGGAAAGGCATCGCAAAAATCCCCTACATGCTTCTGGTACCATTGAATTGCCTGGCCGTCTTTCTGGTGATGTCCCGCAATGGTATCGGCGCAATGCTGATCGTGCTGACTCTTTACGTATTGTTCAACCGCAAACGACTTGCGGCGGTCTCGATAATGGGGATTCTGATCGTCTCGTATTCATTCGACAGTATTCTACAAATGCCGTTCGTGCATACCTTGTTACTCAAGATGCGACTGGTTGGCTTCGTGCCTGCCGCCCCAAGATCTTTGATCTGGCGGATTTCGTGGGATCATACAGTCGCTCATCCGTGGCTGGGAGTTGGCCCTGGGAATCCTCAGAAAATCCTGGCAGTTATGGACATCAATCACGCCCACAATAACTTTATGCAAGTTGCTTTCGAGGCGGGATTCCCCTGTGCGGCAATCTTTACAGCAATGATGCTGTTGTTACTTTGGCTTCCGGCACGCACAGTCTTCCGTAAACGCGAAAACTTTGTGCATACAATACCATTGGTGGCCTATTTGATTTTCTCATGGACCGGTGGCCCGCTGGCGTTTCCTGGCGCGACGCTTTTGCTTGCAGCCTGCGTTAACGAAGCGCGCTCCGTGATTCGCGATCAGCAGGCCACAAAGGAATCGCATAAGTTTAGTAAGTTCCCGGTCACTCGGCCCTATCCGACGCGTGCAGCCGGATAAGAGCTGCCTGTTTACAATTTTAGACATTCTCAGGCCTGTCTGATGATTGTCCCTTAGACGTGAATCATGCCAGCCAAGTCAAACAAAAAAGCGGTCCTCGTTTTAACGGGGGCTCGTATCATAAATAAACGAATGTCACTCTTTATTGAAGGAGTGATAGCAGCGGGTGTTCCCGTACGAGTGTTCGCATTGCCGCGTGGCAAATGGAAACTCGACAGATCAGAGCGGCCACTCTACCCTTGCCTCAGGAATTGGTTGTCTGTTGATTTCGGAGACACTCGCCAATCGCAACTGGCCTCGGTCATGTGTTTTCATTGGCTAGTGCTGCCCGTCGCCGTGTTGATTGGATTACTCAAACGAGTCCCCGTGCTCTACGACGAACATGATCACTACGAGCTGAATACTGCCGAAGGTGGTGGTTCGGCGATTCGGCGAGTGCTGGCGCCAGCACTCGTCAAGTGGTTTCACCGGATCTGCCTTCCGTGGGTTTCTGTCGTGACCTGCATTCATATGGACCGGCAAAAATTGAAGCGACATCTCGAGCAATGGCAGAGTTCCATCATCGAGATTCACAATTATCCTGCAGCCGTGTGGCGAGAATCGGCACGTACTCCCGATTCACATTTGCCCCTTTGTTTCGTCTATATTGGCGGTGTTTTTTCTGAAAAGGGACCCGAAGCCGCTGCGGAGGCGCTTCAGCTGCTTTCCGAGCACGAGCGTCGGGGTTCGACGGTTCATATTTTTGGCGACGGCGACCCCGCTCTAATTTCAAGACTTAAGAAAGTACCCCACGTTGTAATCCATCGGAGTGTGACACCCGCTGAATTTCGTACCTTTGCCGCGAATCATCGCTGCTGCGGCTTGTCGCTGCTTTCTAACACTCCCCGGTATCGGCTGGTGGGGACGAATTGCACGAAGCTCTATGAGTATCTGGCTTTGGGAATGCCCGTGCTTGCGACAAATGTCGGCGAGTTTCCTCAATTCATCACGACGCACCAGGTGGGCCTTGTTGTAGATGGCGAGATGAATCCTGATGAGTTGGCCGCTGCGATGCGGACAATGTTGAACGATACGCGGCGGTTCCACGAGATGTCCTACAACGCGGTCACTCTGATGAGCACAGAGGAAATGACGTGGGAGCATGAATGGCAAAAGATCGAACGATCCCAGGCGTTCAACAACATTCAGCGAGCCGCATGACGCCGATGAAAAGTAATCCATGAAGCGACAGCCAACTCCATTGTTTATTCTTGGAAGCGGTCGATCGGGAACGACCATCACGGCTTCCCTGTTGAATCGCATGCCCGGAATTCACATCGCCAAAGAGACGGGCTACATCGGACAAAACATTGCGCTATTACGTAACATCGAAACCCCGTCGAGTCTTCAACGGCTGATCTCTGAAGTTAATTCATGGCTGACGGTGGAACAATGGCAGGCAAGAGCCGACCTATCCGATTTTAAGTCGTTCTGCCTGACGCATGGAATTGCTGGAGCGAGTGCGTTTATTCACTACGTCTGGCAACTGGAATCCTCGACGTCATGGGATCAACTGGAATACATAGGCGACAACACACCATTGTATGTCACCTGCATACCGGCGATCCTGGAGTTGATGCCGAATGCGCGTTTCATTCATATGGTCCGTGATCCACGCGATGTTGTCTGTTCTATCGTAAAAATGCGATTTGGCGCTGATGATCCTGTGCTGGCTGCGATGGAATGGCATGCAACCATCGGCTGTTGGCTGATGGCCGAGCGTATGATCGACTCTTCGCGACGAATTGAATGTCACTATGAGTCCCTCTGTGGCGATCCTGCACAGACGATGCGGAGAATTGCCGACTTTCTTGGTCGTGGTGAGCTCGAAGCCCACAAGGCGGTGGCGCTTCACGCTGCCAATTCGAGAGAGTTGCCGTCGTTCGGAAACGTGGCCGGCCTTCCGCATCACGCTCGACTATTGGAACCGCTGAACTCACAACGTGTGGGTCGGTACTTACGGGAACTCACCACGCCGCAAATTGAACGCATCGAAGAGATCCTTCAGTACGGTTTACTTGCCTACGGATATCAAATTTCCGAATGGCGAGCTGGGCCAATGTCGAAGGAAGATCGGCTCCAGCTGACGTTAGCGACCATTCGAGACATCATGAAACGGGTTCTGCGACGAGTTTCTTTGCGAAGGAAATAGGACTGCACACAACGTGGGAAAAAAATATGCCTGGCACTTCACAAGAAGTGCCAGGCATTTTATTGAGTTCGCTTGATCTTCGTTGCCGCTGTTCGGGAAAGGTCTTAGTTCAGCATCATTGACTTCAGGAAGGGGAATTCCTCAGCATTCAGAATATTTTCCCTCGGCATACCTTCAGCATACCACGCCGGATTATTCTGGAACCGCTGGCGATTTTCTTCACTCATAAAAAAGAAAAGTCGCCCCTTATAAAACGCACCCAACTCAATCACTCCCGCCTCGGCTCGTCGCGCTAGCTGCAGTTCGACAGGATCGCAGCCATGCAATTGAGGCACGAACTGTTCGGGATTACTAAGGAATAGCTCGCGTTCTTCCTTCGACTGGAAGAAGTAGTCGACTCCCAGAAAGGAACCGACAACGTCTTCTTTGCCCTTAAGCCATTTTTTTTCCTTCAACATGGCGACTGGTGAAAACCCGCCCAGGCCCACCATATTCCCTTCGCGAATCACCAGCAGACAGGGCCGCAGATTCTCATCGACCGTTTCCCCGACCGCAGGTTGCGTCGACAAATCCTGAGCATCCTGAAGATTCTGCAGCCGAGCGATGTAATCAGAAAGTGATGTCACTCCTACATAGCGACGAATCTCATTCCCATCGGCGCCGATAAACACTTCGGTGGGCAAAGACGCAATCCCATACTGAGCAATTAAACCAGGGTCGTGGTCGGCATTGACCCTGACGGCCACAACAGATTTGCCAAGATGCTCAAGAACAACATCCTGGTTCATGACTGAGGCTTCCATCGTACGACAGGCCCCACACCA
Source organism: Planctomycetota bacterium (assembly GCA_031424595.1). GTDB lineage: Bacteria > Planctomycetota > Planctomycetia > Planctomycetales > Planctomycetaceae > SXXK01. The sequence goes on along the minus strand of JANPHT010000584.1, from coordinate 14,677 downwards.
GTCAGCCTCAAAATGCAGCAAGAGAGGTAAGTTCTTTTTCTGAGCAATCGCTTTGGCATCTTCAAAAGATTGTAACCATTGCTCGTCTGCCGTTACCGCAACTGTTGATAGAGGGCTTTTCACACCGGAAACAGCCAGATTTGGCATGTCCATATCCGGCACAGTGAGCATCGCAGTGGCAGTCAAAACCATCAGCGTACTAACGGATATCATCCGCAGCATCCTTTCTGAATCTTGGAAGGTCGCGGCACTCTCATCCTGAAAGGCCCCGCGATCGACAGGAGCCAAAATGACCCCAGAGGAAAGACCTGAGCGTCATGCTCGGGTATTCACATTTGTCGACAAACCGCTTTCTGGTTCGCGCCGTCGACATCCCTGTTGCAGTAAAGGAATTACACCGAATCCCGTAACTGCCGTTCAAGTGCCTGAATACAATCTCCTGTTAATACTCAGGACTTTGGGAGGAAACATCCACTCACGTTGTTCAGCTCCAAATTGAAGTAACTTTCGTGAGCGGATTTCTCAGCTCAAGCTGTTCCTCGCCATTTACGCGGCGTTCAAACCAGCTTAGGCTGGCAGAATCCCTTTGGAAGTGAGGTAGGCAATAACTTCACGCGCCAATGCTTCAATTCCCTTATTGTCCGAATCCAGAACAATTTCTGGACTCTCTGGAGCTTCGTAAGGAGCACTTATGCCAGTGAAATTCTTGATTTCGCCGGCGCGAGCCTTTTTGTAGAGCCCCTTTGGATCACGGGACTCGCAGGTTTCCAGACTGGCCTGAACCATAATTTCTATGAATTCACCTTGTGGCAGCAAGGCCCGAACGAGGTCACGGTCAGCCTTGTATGGAGAAATGAAGGCGGTTGAAACAACTGTCGCAGCGTCGGCAAACAACTTGGCAACTTCACCAATCCGACGAATGTTTTCGGTTCGGTCCTCGGGAGTAAAACCAAGATTCTTGTTCAGCCCCATGCGGATGTTGTCGCCATCCAGAACGAAAGTATGAACTCCTCGTTCGTGCAGAAGCTGATCCACTGCATTGGCGATGGTGCTCTTGCCGCAGCCGCTCAGACCGGTGAACCAAAGCACCGCACCGCGGTGGCCGTTCAGCTTCTGTCGATCGTCGCGAGTAATATTGTGCGCATGCCATGTAACGTTTGTCGCCTTCTGATCAGCCATCCTTCGTGTGACTCCAACAAAATTCAATGTAAAATTCCATGAATAACCAACACGTTCGAACGGTCCTCCTGACCTGTTCCGCGCCCTGAGCCTCAGGGTCTCATTTACCACAAGCGAAGCTGAATGGTGATGAATTGGTTGTCAAACAGCACGCCATTCCGAGTCAGTAAGACCAGATCGGATAAGTCCGATCACCTGAACTGCGTGAGGCGGGAATCATACGGAAGCAATCCAGCCCCGCAAACTATCTCTACTGATCGGCGGCCGTTGTGGCCAGTTTTCTCAATTAAATACTGAACCTACGTACATATTCTTCACATGCTGCGGGATTCTGGTGAATTTAGCCAGACCGCGTAAATTCCCGAAAACTGCTCTTCCCTTACCGTCAACTGAATTTGCAGTGACGCCTACGTATCATCTGCGGTTTCTGGAATTAGTTTGGTAGCACAACGCTATAACCCCGGCATTTTCGACCTGAACTTTGCGTGGAACAATGCATGTCGCCCGGACCTGAATCATCATTCTCCGCCCCACCTGGCTACTCAGGGAATCGGCCTGAGGAACTTCCTCCCGTGACGCCACCGTCAGCCGGTTACATCGTGCAGCTCTTTTTGATTCCGGCATTGATCGTGATGGCGGTTGTCGGGGTCTGGGCGTTATTTGGCAAACTGGCAGACTCCGAAAGCGACTGGAAGCAGCTGGTGGCGGAGCTTGGGAGCAGTAATGAGCATCGCCGTTGGCGTGCCGCCCTTGGAATCGCGCAACTGCTCAGGAATGAGGAGATTGAGCCGCCCACTGATCGTGAGCCCCTTTCTAAGCACCCTCTTGTGATCGATTCGTTGACTGAGCTGTTTTCAAAATCGCTGGCTTCATCCACTCCATCCGATGAGGACATCACTCATCAGGAGTTTCTAGCGAGGACATTAGGCGCCCTTGACGCAGACATGAAGACGCTTCCGGCACTGGCTGAGGCGACCAGGGATTCATACAACATCGAAGTCCGTAAGAGTGCCCTGATGTCATTGGCGTCGATTGCAGGGAGGCATTTCGATCAGGCTACCGGCTACAACGCCTCGAACGAAGAGGATTTAGAGTCTTCAACAACACGGCGCAGACTTCCTCCGACCGCTGCAACAATTTCTGATCCAGCAACTTTGGATCAACTGAAGCGTTGTGCTCAGGACCCTGAGCCCGTCATTCGTCATCTTGCTGCATTCACCATTGGGAATGTGGGAGGGCCCGATGCGATTTCGCAGTTGAAGGTCATGCTTTTAGACGGCGATCGCTTCGCTCGAGCCAACGCGGCGGTCGGACTGGCTCGCAACGGCTCCACGGATTGCGTTCCGGCTTTGATCGAGTTGATGACTGAATCACTGAGACCATTTGACAGGAGCGTCTCGTACGAATCCCCAGCAGAAGAGCGTACCGCTGAGAACAGTTCTCAGGTTGAACAGCCACAGGTGGTGAGAAACTGCCTTCGAGCAACCGACGACCTGTGGGCTACCCTCAATGAATCGCAGAGGGCCGAGCTAAAAGCGGTGGTCAAAAAGATATCAGACGACTTTTTCGCACCAGATGTCAGAATTCAGGCCAGCGAACTGCTGAACAAAATTGACACTCAGCGATAAACTGCGGATTTCAGATCAGCAGAGTGCATTCCTGACCAGCATTGCCGCCGAATTCCCTCGGTTCCCGCATCGGTTTCTGGCAACAGCATTTTCTGAGCGGATGTGTTGAAATTACTCAGCCGACTCCGACCGCACTTCTAATTGATCGCGTTGCTGAAAAAGATGTTTCAGTCGGTCCTGAGAATAGATGCGAATGATATTCTTCTTGAACCGCAGACGGCCGAGTTCATCGAAATCCAGATTCTCGGTGATCTTGGGACTGGCGAGTCCGGCATAGAGTGCGCCAAAAGTTTCGGGATCCACTCCTCGTCCTTCTTCCAGGTCCTTTTCCGCGTCAATTCCGCCCACAGAAGTTCCGAAATAGTTGATTCCGCCAAAGGCTTGCGTACTCTGGCCGCCTGCAACGAACAGATTGTTCAGTTCGCGGACCGCCTTGTTCGCCTTTTTGTAGGCTTCCAGCGTATCCTTTGAATACCCCTGCTCGGTGTCTTCCTGAGTCGCCTGAATCTGCTGCGGCGAATGTCCAAGAAAAGAGCCAGCTGAATAGCCGACTACGAACACCAAAAAGCCGCCGACGATTGTACGAAATCCACGCATTTCAGAATTCCCCAGGAATCGATCGCAATAACAAACCTTCGAAGCATCAGATATAAGGCACTTGACCACTCATCGCAAGCGTCGAAATCGCCTCGACGGCTTTGTTTTATCAGGCGGCACGTCGTTCCTGTTTCTTGGCGCTGTCAACTGGCGGAGCAGAATTCATCGGAATTGTCGTCTGTCGAAGCTTCTGATCCTTGCCCGCTGGGCCAAAGTGGAAGCTTAATGCGGCAACCAGTCCGCAGCCAGCAATCGCAGCCAAGCAGCCAAAGATCGCGGTTTGATCGTCAGTAAAAACGCTGAGAAGTGTCATTCCGGATTTCGCCTTGTTCAAGATCGTTAACAGTTTTCGCTCGTCTGTTCGGCAATTCCTGCCTCTATGTATTTCGGCGAACGGCACGACAGTCTTCAGGCGTCGCAGACCACACGAGAGGTGTTCTCATTCCTTCTTCGCTGGCTGAGCAGATTTTCCGAACACGAAAAATAGGCAACTTGCGAATCGGAAGCTTCAGATTGGCGAAGCGATTGCAATAGTCAAGCGTGGAAAGGCTTAACGATCACGGGCCTCCTGACCATAAAAACTGGTTGCTCTCGTTGAATCGAACGGGATTGATGTGCTGCGGACGACGATGTTCTCGATACGTGAGATTCTGAAAATGGATTGATGATCGGGGGTGTTGTATGAGTGGACAATTTAGGGAGCGTTGCCTCCAGTCAGATTGTCGCTTCGTACTTTCGCAAAAGAAGCCACGGGTTGTCGCGTCCAGGGATTCCATGGGAAGGCGTGTTTCCAGTGTTTCCGTAGTGATTATCTTCCTTCTTGCTGTGTGCTTTTCCAATGGATGTGCAGATCAGAAGAAGCAGGCGAAGGGTCTGGTTCAAAGCGCGCTGCAACATCGGGATGCCGCACGTTATGCCGATGCGGTGCAGAATCTTAACCGTGCGATTGCACTTGACCCTCGATTAAGTGAGGCGTGGTATCTGCGTGGATTGAGTCATGCCGCGTTGAAACACCAGAAAGAGTCGATTGCCGACCTTACCACTGCAGTGCGATTGAATCCCAAGTGGGCCGAAGCGTGGCTGGCATTGGGAATAATTCAGCGTACTTCAGGTGAAAACTCGCTTGCCATAAAATCATTTTCGGAAGCTCTTCGCCAGAATTCGAATTTGACTGCTGCCTGGTTTGATCGCGCCTGTGCTTACTCCGAACTAGGCGACGCACAGAGTGAAGTCAGCGACCTTGAGGCTGTTTTGAAGCTTGATCCTGATCACCGCAAAGCGCTGATGAAGCATGCATCCCTGATCATGGAGGTGCGTCCCAATGATGCGATCGAAGACGTTGCCAGAATCATCAATGTCGATCGGCTTAACGCAGAAGCGTGGTACTTGCGAGGCGTGGCGTGGCATCGGACTGGAGACCTCAATCGCTCTTTGACAGATTTGAACGTCGCTTGCCGACTCAATGTCTCAGACTATCGCCCGTGGCTGGAACGAGGTCGAGTTCTCTTGCAAATGGGCCGCAGTGAAGATGCCGTGAGTGATCTGTCAACAGCCGTTCGGCGTGGAGACACTAACGCTGATTGTCACCACGAGTTAGGAATAGCGCTCGAGGCATCAGGAAAAACTGACGCGGCGAAATCCAGCTTTGACAGCGCAATGGCGATTAACCCCCATTACGCTCCCGCTCGACTTTCCCGAGCACGGCTGCTGGCAAAACAAGGCGATCACGAATCGGCACTCCAGGATCTTCAGCTGCTGTCCGAATTGCCTCCCGACTCCGTTGATCTCGGACTTGCCAATCGCATCGCCACTGAAACATCCCGATCACTTCAGGCCCTGGGTCGTTCAGATGAGGCCCTGCAGTGTCTTGCTTCTGCACTGAGAAGCTTACCATTGGATTCTGAGGCATTGCAACTTCGAGCAGAGGTGCTGCAAACATTGCATCGACCTGAAGAGGCCGTTGAGGACTACACACGGTTGATTTCCCTCGACTCTGCTCCAGAGAAGTTTCTCCTGCAACGGGCAAAGCTGCATGTCGCTGCTGAGCGTCAGCAAGAAGCGTTGTCGGATCTGACGGCCGTACTTAGTAAGAATCCCGTGTCACTTGAAGCCCTGATCGCACGATCGCAAATCTATCAACATCAGTGTGAATACGCACTGGCAGTGACTGATTTGACAGCGGCTTTGAAAATGGTGCCTGCGCGGTCCGATTTGCTTCGCGACCGAGCGGCCATGTTTGAACGACTCGGTGAATCCGACGCGGCATTGTCTGACTTGCAGCATATTACGGAACTTGAACCCCATAATATCGAAGCCATCCTCGCGGCGGTCGAGAAGTTTCGCCTGCAGAATCGTCCGTCAAAGGCGATTGCCTTGCTGGATCGCATCAGTGCATCACAACGGGATGAGTTTCCATCATCGTTGGTCTTGCTGCGAAGTCAGCTTCAGCTTGAATATGGCGATTACCGCGCCGCAAAGCAGGGCTTGCTGCAGCTTAGTGTCGATGATGCCGGATCTATAAAGGCTCACATACTCCGTGCCAGGATCGCTATCAAGGAAAAGCGAGATGCCGACGCCATTCAAGCGCTGGCTCTTATCTCTGATGAAGATTCCACTCCTGAGGTGTTGCTTTTGCGAGCTGAATCGCTGGTCACATTGAAACAATGGGCGAACGCCGAAGCTCTGTTTTCGAAGTTGCTTTCGAACGATCCGACTAACGGGGAGGTTTTGAGAATGCGTGCTGACGTTTATGCACGCCAGAAGAACTGGAAGAAAGCTGCCGCTGATGCCACTGCGATCCTTGATCTTAACCCTTCCATGCCGGACGCACGACTGCTGCGAGGAGTCAGCCATTTCCATCTTGGACATTATCAGGACGCTCTTGACGATTTGAGTCGTGACGATGGGCACGGTCCTGACTCCAGCGAATTGAAATGGATTCGTGCACAGTGTTTTGTAAAGCTTGATCAGCGATTCCGGGCTACAGAAGAACTCAATGCGCTGATTGAGTCTGAGCCGACGCACGAGGATGCGAGGAAGTTGCGAGTAACGCTGGCGGAAGAACAAGGAGAGTTCGAACTGGCCATTGACGATCTTTCTGAACTGATTGCCCAACAGCCTGAGAATCCCGACCTCATCTCGCAAAGAGCTTTGCTTTTGCATCGACAGGGACGATATCAGGAAGCGATCGACGGTTTTGAACGCTTATTGACATTCCATCCGGACTCGGCCGAGATCTACTATCGGCGCGGAATGGCACGGCATCAACTCCAACAAACAGACGACGCGATGCGTGATCTGGAAGTTGCACTGAAGCTGAATCCCAATCTGGCAGACGCGCATTATGTGAGAGGTAATATCTTTGCCGGAATGGGAAACTTGCCCGCAGCGATTTCTGCCTATGACATTGCTGTAGAGATTTCACCGTCGCATGCGGCAGCGTGGTATAACCGAGGCAATTTATTGTTTAACGATTCGAAGCTCGAGGAAGCTATTGAATCCTGGACAAAGGCACTGAACCTTCAGCCGAATCTGTTCCGAGCGTACAACAATCGCGCTGCGGCTTTTGCAATGCTGAATCGAAGCAAGGAAGCCATTGACGATTATGAACGCGCCGTGGAACTCAGTCCTGGGTTTGCCAGAGCCTGGGACAACTTTGCATGGCTGCTGGCGACCAGCGATGATCCCAAGATCCGCGATACGACTCGAGCCGTTTTTATGGCCCGGAGAGCCTGCGACTTGACCGGGCACCAGGATTGGTCGTGCCTCAGCACTCTGGCAGCGGCGTATGCAGAAGCGGGTGACATGGAACAGGCCGCAAACTGGGCAAAGCAGTCGAAACAGATCGCCCCGGATGATCAGAAAGATGAGCTCGAGAAACTGGTGAAGACCTACGAAGGCCGCCAGGCCCGTCAACGCAAAACTTCGACGGCAGTCCGCGGCGGCAAAACTGAGCGACAGTGAATCGGCAGGCTCCAAATCGATATGCCTGAGGTTGATTTTTTAAGGCGACCCGGGCTGGATTGAACTGGCCAGAAGGATGCTGCGAGGATTTAGGTTTAGTTTACCAGTCCTCGGAGTGATTGCGAAATGTTGAGATTCGCTTAAGCCGTCAGGTCAAATACCGGATCGTTCGTTCGTAGGTGGTTGTGGCTTCTCAACTGTGGCAGTGGCCCGTTCCCTGTGATAGATTTGACACGTGAGTTCTGCAGAATCCGAGGATTCTCGAGCTCAATACGGGGAATCAGAACGATCTTCGGCGGTGAAACCGTTTATTGATGTTCAGGCCGCGTCGAAAACAGTCAAAAGGCACATTCAGTGATGAACGAACGGGAAAAAGGCGCTCAGGAGTGGTTTCGAAAAGGCACCGAGGCCATGAACCACAAGAGTTGGGACTACGCGATTGAGTGCTTCACCAATTGTGTTCGCCTGATGCCCGAGCACCTGCTCTACAGGCAAGCGAAGCACGGCTGCATCCGGAAGCAGTACAACGACAACGGCAGCGGCGCGAAAATGGCTGGCATGCGTTTGATGGGAGTCAAAGGCCGCCTCAAGAAGTCACGGATGCAGAAGGATTGGAAGAACATCGAAATCACTGCGGAAGAAGGACTGCTGACAAATCCCTGGGATGCTGGCTTGTGGTTTGATCTTGGGGATGCGTGTGCTCATCAAAACAATCTGAACGTGGCCCGATATGCTCTGGAACGCTCCGTCGAGTATGACAAGGACAATATTGAGTACAACCGGCGGCTTGGCGGCTACCTCTTCGAACAGAAAGATTTTAAAGCCGCGCGTCCGTACTTTGAACGGATTTATAAGCTGGTGCCGACGGACGGCGAAGCTCGCAGTATGATGGGGCGTTGCGACGCGGAATCCACGATGAAAAGCGGCTATAACGATGCCGACAATACTCGCGATGTGAAGGTCGAACAGCCTTCGGCTCCTGTGAATGCCTACGAAGCTGACCGGATTGCCAGAAAAGGCGGCCCTAAACAGGCTGATGCCCCGGGCGAATCAGCGGAAACCGATCTCTTGCATGCGATTCGCAAGGATCCGCAGAACGTAAACCTTTATCTTAAGCTGGCTGATCTCCACAAGATCTCCCGCGAGTTTTCGAAAGCGGCAGAACAGCTTGGCAAAGCGTTGGAGATCTCTAAGGGTAATGCAGACATCAGTGAGCAGCTTCAGGAAGTACAATTGCAGATACTGCGAAATGATTTGGCAGAAGCCGAAGAACGCGTTCGCAAGAATCCGGGAAAAGAGCGTCTTGTCGAAAAAGCAAAGTCGCTGAAAACGGAGCTGCTGGAGAAAGAAATTGCGTTCTTTTCACACGGTGTTGCAAACAATCCCAGTGATATGAAGCGAAAATACGAACTGGCCCAGCGATTCTTCGCGGCTAAACAATTCTCAAAGGCCATCCCGCTGCTTCAACAGGCAACATCAAGTCCAACGCTGAAGATCGATGCATTGGTGCTGCTGGGTGAGTGTTTTGTTCGCGACGGCAAGTTGGATCTGGCTCGCCGCCAGCTGGAAAAAGCTCTGGACGGTCTGAACTATCAGGATCGTCCCGAGTCATTTAAGACAGCTCACTATCTGTTGGGGCGGATCTTCGAAAAGGCCGAAAAGAAAGATCAGGCTGAACATCACTACGGCGAGATACTGGCCAACGACTATGAGTACAAAGACGTGCTGAAACGCATGGAAGACATGGGTGGTGGCGATGGCGGCGGCGGAGCCATTGCCGAGTAAGTCGGTGGTGCGATGGGTCTGTCTTGTGAACTGAATTGCCTACAGTTCTGCATGGCGACATCCAGCACGACCCGAATGACACTGTTCGATCAGCGCCGGTTGAGAGTCATTCCGCAAATTCCCATGCCGTGCGATAGATTCCTGTCTGTTCGATCCAACTCAACAAGGACTTAAAAAAGTCGTTCGAACCAAGTGTTGCACTGTCCCCCACGAGAATCAGTTTTCGCTTCGCACGAGTGAGTGCGACGTTCATGCGGCGTGCATCCGATAGAAATCCGATTTCGCCAATTTCGTTGGAACGCACCAGCGACATCACCACGGCTTCTTTTTCGCGTCCCTGAAATCCGTCAACGGTGTCAATTTCCAGTTGATCGAAAACCGCATGCTCTCGAAGCCATCTGACTTGTGCAGCGTAAGGAGCAATCACAGCGATCTCCGAAGGTCGAAGTCCGGCTTCGCAGAGTGCGTTCACCTGTTTGAGCACCAGCTCGCCTTCCTGCGGGTTTCGCTTGCTCATACCATCCGGTTCGATCTCTTCCTGCCAGCCTGTGCCTGCAGTGTCGATGAATGTCAAAGGGTCGTCATTCATCAGTTCGCTGCGGAAGCGAGGCAGATCCGACAGGACATGTCTCCGCACTGATTCATCGGCAATCAGCGAATTCTCATAAAAGTGTTGGGAGGAAAACGCCATGATGTCTTCGTGCATGCGATATTGCACGGTCAGTTGTCGAGTGACATCGTCGCCATAATGGTTGACCAGCCGTTCCATCATGCTGACCGCAAAGCCCTGCTTCCTGGCTTCGTCGGAAAGTATCGTCGGAGGCAACTGCAGATGGTCGCCGGCCAGAATCAGCCGATTCGCCTTTTTTAAAGGTACCCAGCAGCCAGGTTCTACACTTTGGCAGGCTTCATCGATGACCAGCACATCGAATCGCAAATCGTCGAGAATGGAATCATCAAAAGTGGTCGTGGCACAGATGACACGTGCGTCCTGCAGTAAATCGCTGATCGCCTGCTTTTCCAGAATTCTCGCGTGCCGCTTCAATTCGCGTGCTTCCTGTCGCTGCTGACCGCGGAAGCCGGGAGCCGGACGGCCGCGAGTGTACTTGGTAGCCTTTCGCTCAATCTGTTCTGCCTCGCGCATCATCTGATGGACGATCATCATCGATTCGTGTCGGCCGACAAGCACATCGAGCGAATGCTGCCGAAGGTCCTCGGAGACCCGTGCCGGGTGACCCAGTCGTATGGCAGGCTCCCCGATCGCAAGCAGTCGTTCCAGGAGATTGTCCACGGCCGTATTACTGGGCGCACACGCGAGAACTCGTTCACCGCGAGCGACAAGCAGACGAATCACTTCTACGACCGTAGTCGTCTTGCCAGTGCCCGGCGGACCGTGAATGATTGCCAGATCATTGGCCGCCAGCGCATGGCGTATCGCCTGATGCTGCGATGGGTTAAGTCGTTGGGAAATCTCTGCCGGAATCCTGGGACTCGCCTGAAAGGTCGGCTCACGTTCGCCCATGAGCATGTCACGAAGTTGCCCAAGTCGTCCGGAAGCATTGGCCGCCAATTGCAAAGCGCTGGCCTGTCGCTTTCTGGAGATCTCATCCGGAGACAGGTCCATGCGAAATCGCTCGCCACTCGGCCAGTCATCGACGGCGACTTCCAGCGTATCGTTGCGACGCGCACTGACCACTCCCTGAAGCGTCTCGCCATCGTCGTCGCTGCTACCCGAAAGCAGAATTGGACTGCCGACCTTAAAACGATGCCACGGCAGTCGATCAGGAGAACGACGCTTGGAAAGAGTGATCAGATACCGTCCGCCAAGTCCCGTTGTGTGACTGCGAATCACCAAATCGAGCAGCGTCTCTCCAGTTCGTTCTGCCGCTTCTGAAGACTGAACCTTGCGGCGCTGAGTCAGACGGAGACGCTCAGCCTCCCCTTCCATCTCCAGCCATCGATGCAGATTCGAAAAATGCCGGTCGGCATTCAGCCCGTTGGAACGAACAGCCATGAAGAACCAAAGTCTAATTCAATGAAAGCGGGAACAGTCGGAGCACGCGAGTGACTGCTCCGGAAAAACGCATCATTCCCAAAGAAAAACCAGCCCACGATTATTTCTTTTTGGGGCGAAACGTGTGTGTTGGCTGACCAAAAATGCCTTCGGCCGCCTCCATCAAAGTTTCTGATAAAGTTGGATGAGCATGGATGGAATCTGCCAGATCGCGGGCGGTCGCTCCCATTTCAATTGCTAACACAGCTTCAGCAATCATTTCACCAGCACCAACACCGACAATGCCCACTCCCACCACCCTCTGCTTAAGCGGTTCGACGATGATTTTTGTAATCCCTTCCGTGCGAGCCAGAGACTGAGCACGACCCGATGCAGCCCATGGGAAGCGATGGACAATAACTTCTCGTCCCTGGGATTTCGCTTCTGCTTCTGTAATGCCGGCCCAGGCCAGTTCCGGGTCCGTGAAGACCACAGCCGGAATGGCGATGTTGTCAAATTCCACGGGTTCTCCCAACAATGTTTCAGCGGCAATCCTGGCTTCACGAGTCGCCTTGTGCGCCAGCATGGGTTCGCCGGCAACGTCACCGATTGCCATCAGCTTTGCATCTGCGGTTCGCTGGTTCTTGTCGATCTTGATGAAGCCTTTTTCGTCAATCTGGACTTTCGTGTTTTCGAGGCCAAAACCACGACTATTCGGCCGGCGGCCGACAGACACCAGGACACGATCAAAGACCTGCTTCGATGCGACGCCTTCACCTTCCAGATTGGCGACGATTCCTTCTGGCGTTGGCTCAAGACTTGCGACTTTCGTGTTCAGATGAATTGCCGAGAACTGGTGAGCCAGTCGCTTCTGGAGGGGCGTCACAAGATCTCGATCGGCTCCTGGCAACAGGCCTGCCGTCATTTCAACAACGGTCACTGCCGAGCCCAAAGCCGCATAGACGGAGCCCATTTCCAGGCCAATGTAACCGCCACCGATAACCAGCAGCCGCTTAGGGATATCCTTCAACTCCAGCGCGCCGGTGGAGTCCATAATTCGATCGTCGCCAAGTGCAAACATCGGAGGCATTGACGGTTGCGATCCCGTGGCCACGATGCAATGATCGAAGCTGATCGACTTTGTGATTCCTTCCGGAGACTTTACTTCCAGAGTTTCGCTGTTAACAAAGGTGCCCCGGGCTTTGATGAGTTCAATTCCTCTGGCCTTGCACAGACCTTCGATGCCGCCGGACAGATTTCCTATCACCGTGTTTTTGAAAGCACGTAGTTTGTCGAGATCAATTGTTGGCCTGGAAAACGTTACTCCGCAGTCTTCTGATTCGGCCGCTTCATTGATCAGCTTTGCCACATGCAGTAGCGCTTTCGAGGGAATACAGCCGCGATTCAGACAGACTCCTCCGGGTTTGACACCTTCATCGATCAGCACGACTTTCATTCCATGGTCCGCCGCAGCGAACGCTGCCGGATATCCACCAGGACCACCCCCAAGAACAACCAGTTGCACGTGTTGATCAGCCATTGAACCCAAATGCTCCGGAACAGGACGAACGACGATTCTGAATCTCTGTTGGCGAAATGTAGCGAAGATAGCCTGCATTTTCAAAAGGCGTCTGACGATTTGTTGGACCATGCCATTCGCAAGACTCAGGAACTTCGACGAACAGCGTGACGTGATTAAATTTTCCAGCCGGGATTCCGGGTCCATCGAGCAAAATGCTGCACAATGAAGTTCTGCGAGACTTGTCGCCGTCGTTTTAAATCCCTTAATATCTGTATTCGTGTTCTGGGAAGTGCTTTGTCGCATTTCCCCCTGGATGTCGGCTGTTTTGTTTTCTTACTGCGGGGGTCAGCTGTATGTCAAAGACAACGTTGCTTGCTGTCACTTTGTTGATGGGACAGATCTTTTTTTTCGACGCTGCTCGTGGCAACGAGCCTGTGCCCTGTGCGTGCCCGCAGTGGCAATGGGGATCCTGGTCGGATTCGCAGGGAAATGTTCACTATTCCTATTACTCGAAGATGTGCGATGGAGTTACCGAACCGTATTGGGTGAGTCTCGATTCAATGACGGACTATGGAGCATTTCCAGGTGGGGATTGTACCAACGCAGGCGGATGTGCCGATCCATCTATTCCCCAATTTGATGGAGGTACAGAAGGCAAAGGGACGCAATCTGCGGCAGCATCAACGTTTGTTGCTCCTGTTCATGCGGTTGAAAAGTCGAACGGCAACAAGATGGGACTTGGAGAACGCGGCCTTGGCAAGGCAGATGTATCATCCGCTCGCTGGCCCCGCAGTGTTACCCCCAGATTGGCCGCGGACGGCGGGGCGACCGTTCTGAACGTCAATTCTCCGGTCATTCTGAAAGTCCGCGTGAAGAATATGATGAATACTGATGTGGAGCTCTATGTCCGCCTCTTCAAGGTCACACTAAACCCAGACGCAAACACTAATTCGTCGTTTCAGCATAAAACCGGGGAAACGGCAATTCAGTTCGGTGTTGGGATTGAAGTCGAAGCCGGTGATGGTAGCTCTGTCGCTACGATTCCCTGGGCTCAGGTCGATACCGTCAATCCGAAGAAGCAAGGGACGTCACCGTTCACAAGTTGCATTCGTTTTGACCACGACGGCCACAAGTTTCAGGTGATTACCGCAGAAAAAGTGAAAATGAAATAGTGTTGGGGAAGGATCTCTGTGAGGCAGCGTTTAATCCGCCGCACATTTGCACCACGATGGTGTCGTATGCAGGAAAAGGCAGGAATTCCGAATCCATACTTAGTCGACGTTTACAAACCGGGGTGCAGCACTTCTGGCACAACGCATTCCGATTTCAGCTCGCCAGGTGTTTCGACTGAACTGAGTGACTCCTCCTGGATTCCTTGCCCAGTCGGGGGACAATGGCCCGAAAACTGGGCGTCCCTCGGAGTTCAGCGAGAGATGGGGGCTGATTGCTGAACCGTCTGGCTGATTGGCACTTGTTAAGTCTGAGGCCAGCCCAATCGGCGCATCAATAATGACCCACTCAGCCACATTGGAAAACAGGCCGCGAATCTCAGTCCCGGTATCTGCCTGAAGGATATCTCCTTCTCGCGCATCGATTCGAAAATCCGGTGAGGGAATGACATCGGGAATCTTCAGATCGGCATAGAACTCATGATACTCACGCAGCGTCGGCAAACGCTTTCCGGCTCGCTCCGCAATCTGCATCGCCTCGTCAAAACTCAAGCATCGTGCAGCGCATTCAGCTGCAAGTATTTCCTGACAGCCCGCCCCATTCGGCCGCAACTCCTTACCGCCCCGATCAAATACTCGGTTTTGAATCTCGTCAAGCCGGGAAATTGTCAGTTCCGTTTCGTCGAGATAGGCCTTGCTGGTTTTGCTTGCCCGGACCATGTGATGCAACGCCTCATTTTGATGAAACAAGGTGACGGGGTGAAGGGCGATTGATCCCTTTGGTGTTGTGGTCCACCGGCGATGTCTTTGTGACTTTGGAAGCACTCCATTCTCGTCGTCT
>JANPHT010000583.1:0-24300 GCA_031424595.1 Planctomycetota bacterium | reverse complement strand
ACTTGGCGCGTTGACCCGCGAAGAACAAGGAGATGAACAGAAAACCGCGACAGGTGCCGTCTTGAAAAACTGGGAACTTCCCTTGATCGCAATTCTTGCGTTTTGCGTCGCCTTCGGCGTTATCGACTTCAACAATCCCTGGCTCAACATGAACGGTGCGTCACCACGTGCTCGCGGGCTGGTGCGACTGATCGCGTGGTGTTGCGGAAATCCGAATACACTAGTTTCCTTATCTGTTCTGGTAGGTCTCGGCGCATTGGGCCTGTATAGTTATCGTATTGTTCGTGCAGCAATTCAGTACAAAGGTGTACCTGAAACGAAGGGCATGTAACCATGCGGTGAACTGGAGTCGTATGGATCATCCAGCGACGCTCCTCTGAGACAGAGAGACCAGAGAGACCAGAGTCTCTATGTTGGCAGATTCGTATCGAATCGGCATGACTTTACAGAGCATCGTTAGTGGCGGACAATAGGTTTACGCTGGAGATGGTCTCCAGAGTTTCCACGAACTCCACGTCAAGACCGAATAGCTTTTCGATAAGGGTGATATCTTTAATGCAAATCGTGTCAATACTTATGGCCCTGGCCATGCTCTTGTCTTCGCAGGTTTCGGCTGACGACTCTCGGCAGCCTGCAAAAAAGCTCGACGTCGCTATCCGAGTTGAGATGGGCTACCTTCTCTACCTGCCGAAGGACTACGAGACTAAAGAATCATGGCCGCTGGTGTTGTTTCTTCATGGCTCCGGTGAGCGAGGGAGTGACCTGGAACTCGTCAAAAAGCATGGGCCTCCTAAACTGATCGCCGAAGGCAAGGAATTTCCATTTATCGTGGTCTCGCCTCAATGCCCTTCCAAAAAGTCATGGGAAGCGATCGAATTGATTGCTCTCCTGGATGAGGTGTGCAAGGAGAATAAAGTCGATAAAGATCGTGTTTATGTGACCGGTCTCAGCATGGGCGGTTTTGGAACGTGGGAATTGGCGGCTCACGATTCTGAGCGTTTCGCCGCAATTTCTCCAATCTGCGGAGGCGGAGAACCTTACTGGACAAAACGTTTTCCAACATTACCCATCTGGGCTTTCCATGGGGCCAAGGACAAGGGCGTGCCTCTGGAGCGTACTCAGGAAATGATCGACGCGGTCACGATGAACGGCGGCACGCCAAAGTTGACAATCTATCCTGACGCCGAGCATGACTCATGGACAGAGACATACAACAACCCTGATTTTTATGAGTGGCTGCTGGCACAGAAGCGAAACACGACAACAAAATAAAAAGTCGCTTCAATCGGGTTTTGTAATCGACGGCACACTCGTTGGAGATCAAAGTCGTTTCAGGCCTGATGTTGAGACGCTGTTGAGTTGAATAACGACTGCTACTTTGATGAGGACAGTGCTTCCACCTGTTTTTTGCGGTCATTAATTACAGAATTCCAATCGGAAGGGGCAACCTTCGGATCCACATAATCCAGCAAATCACGCAGCGCGATGACATGGTAGCCCTCAGTTTTCAGGTACTTCATGTAGGCTTCGAAGTTGTCCCGGGTACTGCTTACCCAATTATGGGCTGTATCGGGAGCTCCGTGGAACTGAAGGACGGCAATGCGACCATCGCGAGCCTGCTCCGCAGCTCGAACGAAGTCTGGTAATGACCATTTAGGGCGAGCATCACCTGCCGACGGAATCAACAGCGGGTGATCCTTGCCCGGTTCAAAGGCAAAGCCCCGCCCTTCCTCGTAGGGATACTCCGGAGCACCGCCACGTCTCGCAAAAAGAATTCCGTGCTGCCTCAGCGTTTCGAATGCAGCGGGCGTCAAGGCGTTTCCCGGCCAGGCAAAGGTCACCGGTGCAGGAATTCCGTGTGATCTGCATTGTTCGGCGATACCATTCAACTGCTCGGGAAGTTGACCGACTGTGTTTTCTGTGATGCCAAGATGATCTCGAGTGTGATTCCCAATCTCGAAGCCATCTTCATTCAACTCCCTGATCTGCTGCCAGGTCATATAGTCATTCTTGTTATCCTTGAAGTCGAATCCCTCGGTGATAAAAAAAGTGGCACCGAATTCATAGTCTTTCAACAACGGACGAACCACGGTGTAGTGAGACCGGGCCGAGTCGTCAAAGGTAAGAACGACAAGCCGATCGGGGATCTCCTTTCGGGTTGCTGTGGTATCGCGGGGCTCTTCAGTTGCTGGGATTGTCGACAGGAAGTGTTCAAAGAAGTTGTAGATGACGGCATTGGATTCCGGATTCGGCGAGTGGTCAGGACGATTCGTCATGCCGACTCGGTGATGCTGCCCAAGAACGTCGTTGATCTGAATCAGATGGTTTAACGCCAACCATCGGTCCGGCCGGTCAACTTCACCGCCGGAGACCAGAAATGGACGCGGCGCCAGCAATGCCTGAAGTTCGTGAAGGTCGCGTCCCTGTTCCAGAAGTTTGGGATACAAGCCACTCGCTGGATTTTCTGTGGTCACAATGTCTCGTTTCCGCCACGGTCGCGCGTGCCAACCGAGGTACCACGGTTCCCAGTAGTTTACGCTGGGATGAGTACCAAACATGATCCCCGGGTCAGAGACAGCGACTGCAGCAAAGCGATCAAACAAAGCGCCTGCGAACAATGACCACTTACCGCCAAAGGAATGACCAACAATTCCGATCCGGTCCGAATCGACTTCCGGACGGCTTGCCAGAACATACCACGCATTTGCTGCTGCGTAAGCCAGCATGGAAAGTGGCTGAACGGTGGCGTTGTCGATGTCTGGGTAATACAGCGCAAAAGTTTTAGCGTTTGATGCTTCGGTTGTTCCAAGGGAAAGTGTCACAAAACCGCGACGAGCCAACTGATAGGCAAAGTCCCGATCTTCACCAATCAGCCCGGCTGCCGTTTCCGGTTCGTAATAGACAGTCAGCACTGCCGGACGCTTGCCCTCACCATCAGGAACGAGAAGGTATCCAGTGGTGAGTTCTGTTGGCGTCCACAAGAAGCGAATTCGATGTTGTACAAAGTTGTCGCGGCGAGTCGATTCAAGGATTTCCACCTGCGGCTTTTCAATCAACGCAGGCCAGCGACCAAGAAGATCTGTCCACTGATTCTGGATTTCCGCCCGACGCCTTTGCCAGTCATCCCCGTTCCGAGCGACACGGCCATCAGCGAACTGCAGGGGCGATTTGAAGTTGCCGAGTTTTCCAGCGAACTCTTTTGGCGGAGAGAAAAACGGGGCCAGAGTCAGCCACCGATCGGTTTCATTCGCCGGGACTCGTACATCATCGTCAGAGCAGAATCCCGCGTCAGGGACAGGAGACTGTGCCATGGCCGGCAAAGTCAGCAAGAACACTCCGGCGCATGCGAGGAAACCTGAACAATGCATGGCAATCTCCCTGAATGTCGCAATCTCCGTGAATGGAAGTCATTCGTCAGTGAGCCATGATGCTAAGGCAATCAGAAGGTTCGGGGCAATTCACTCCGTCGGCGCGAAAAAAAATCCTGCCGATCAATCGACAGGATGGAGAGTTTTCGTTGTTCGTCGGTCCAGGCGGTCTTTGCGAAATCACATCGGTCTGGAAAGAGAAGCATGCACCGCCGGATTTGATGATGCATACCTCAAGCTGTCTTCAATACCCTGCACGAAGGACTCGGTGAGTTCTTCGCGCTGTCAGGCAGCGTCGTATTCCGAAATGCGATTATGCGGAATGAAGGGAATGGCAGAGTCATCCGTCAGACAATATCGCATGTAATAGGCATCTTCACACGTATCGTCGTAGTGCTTGCGAAGCACGGTCACAGCACGGAAGCCACTGTTGGCAAAGAACAGTTGAGCGGGGACGTTGGTCTCACGAACTTCAAGTACGATTTCGCGTCGACGCTGTTGGGACAACTTGTCGATCAGTCGTTGCACCATTTGTCGGCCAATGCCGCTTCGTCGAACGTCTGGGGCGACTGCGAAGTTGAGAATCCGCAGCATCGATTTATGCAATTCATAAATCATAAACCCCACGATCTTGTGATCGAGTTCCGCCACGGTCCCGATGCAGTTTCGCTGCCGCAGACAACACAGGAATTCTTCCTCGGTCCACGGAAACTGGAAGCTGCCTCGTTCTATGGACAGAACTTCATCCATATCCCGACGGATCAGCCAGCGGATCTGGGTGCGCGAGGCATCCGTAACCGGGGCGGTTGAATTTGCAGCGGGCTGCTGATTAGTTCGCTTCAATCCCATTGCGGCCTCCATGCCGATGAGAACGACAAAAAATAACAGGCGTCAGGTCCCGGGGTTGCTTATTCAGCATTCACCAATGATCACGCCATTCAAAGGCTTCGACTCCGGGAGGTCGGAAGTTAACAGAGTTCGAAAGTCGAGTCTACGTTGATGGGCATCCTGGCGAGAATCCGCGGAAAATACGGTATCTTCGGACAACCCAAGCGGCACTTTCTGCCGTGGGCAGTGGTTGTTTTTTTTCATTCCACAAGATGGTGTGGTTGACGATTTGGTCCGTCTCGCCGAGAGTGTACAGAGGTGTCATTTATCTGTCGGTGTTACGGACCGTGTTGTGAAACAAGAATCCACTTTGCGATTTGGCGTCCGGTTGCAGACAGCGGCAGGCCCTCCAGCTCACTTGCCGAAAACCACTGCTTTTCGTCCGTGGTGTGGCGGGTTCGAGGAGGTTTTTCTGCCTGGCAAAGAAAACAAAACAACCGCACCCTGAACCTTGTGACTGAGTAACCAAACTCCATCGAACTTATGACGGAACCAGCGGCGATTTCAGACTGCTCGATGATTCGGGCGTCCAGGGAATCAGGCAGTGATAGCAAAGAGGGCAGTGATTCTCCGGTGGCGCTCAACAGGGACTTGGCAGCTTTTTGCCTTGGGGAAGGTTTTTCCCCGATCGATGCGTCCGGGCGATCAGTGTTTTCCGACTTTGATTTTTCCCTTGGGAGACGCAGGGGCATTGTGCGAGGAAGCTCGCAAGCTTCCGACGCGTCAATTTCGAATCGCACGAAGTCCCACATTCCGGCCCATCGTTCTGTCGAGCTTCGTCGACGCAGCAGGTATCGATTCCGACAGACCAATGCCACTGCGATTTCGTTGATTGCAGTGACCGCAGTGCGCAGTTTTCGAACAGGAATCTGTTTCTGCAGTCCGTTCCGAAATGTTGCACAACTGCCGGCGAGTGGACAATGATCACAATCAGGATCCTGCGGCTTGCATATTTTTGAACCGATATCCATCAGTGACTGATTGAAGTCCCCTGGCCTTTTGCGGGGAATCAATTTTTCAGCAAACTCCCATAGGGATTTCTGGCTCCTGGAAGTTCGCACATCATCCGGAAGAGCGATTAGCCGTGCGTAGAGCCGCTCGGTATTCGCTTCAACAATTGCGGCCGGCTGATCGAACGCAAATGAGGCGATGGCACCCGCCGTATAACGACCAATTCCTGGCAGAGTTCGCAGTGCGGTGACATCGGCCGGAAAGCATCCAGCGTGCTGGTCGACAATCACCTGGGCGGCTTTGTGCAGATTCCTCGCTCGACTGTAGTATCCCAACCCTTCCCAAAGTCTCAGCACTTCATCAATGGATGCGGATGCCAGTGACTGCAGGTCAGGAAACCTGGCCGTGAATCGCTCAAAATAAGGCACGACGGCAACGACGGTCGTCTGCTGAAGCATCACTTCGCTCAGCCAAACGCGATACGGATCAGCCGACTCACGCCAGGGAAGCTTTCGCCCGTGACCTTCATACCATTTCAGAACGGCCGAGCGGATTCGACGAATCGCTGCTGCATCCATTTTTCATCGCTCGACTTGCTGGCTCGTTGTCCCGAAGCGGGTGCGCCGGACCTCTGGAAAAACCGTGGGGCTTCACGTGAGGACGATTTCACAAAGGAATAACTGCCCCTGACTCAATGCTGGCGGCTTCCGCCCAACAGAGCTGAAGAGCAGCAAGAGCTGTCTCGCCGGACAGTGGGCCTGGAGATTGACGACTGGCCAACGCGTTGACGGCGACTTGCAACTCGTCAGTAAATGCTCCGCACCATTTTCCGCTGCCACCGAGTTCCGGGTGCGACATTTTTCCGTCGTTGGTAATAACGCTCAGTGGGCGACTAACGGTCCATTCGCCCGCCAGGGTCCCCGCGTCAAACAAAACGGTTGCTTCGTCGAAGTAAAGCTCATATCCGTGCGAGAATGCCAGACCCTTCGCTGCGATTCCACCGCTCACGCAGCTGATCGCAGGCCCGTCCTTGTAGAGATACGACGTATGAACATGGTTGACGAAGCCATCCTGCATCAAGCCTCGCGAAAACACTCCGTCAGGACGACCGCAGGCATGAGCGATAAAGTGGTTGTCATGAATATGCAGATCGATGCCCCAACCACCCAGTTTTCGAAAGTCGGACATATCGCTTGACCAGTCCGGCCTGCAGATGACTCGCTTAAAGTGGGCGGCATTGAGTTTTCCAAAGCGGCGGTCCTTGATCGCCTCCGCCGCAAAACGAAACTCGGGAAAAAATGGCAAAACGTGAGCCACAAAAAGGGGAAGCTGAGCCGCCTCAGCCGCTTTGACCATCTGCTGTGCCTGCGACAAATCAACCGAGATCGGCTTTTCAACAAGCGTAGGCTTCCCGGCTTTAAGTGACTCCATCACGATTTCAAAGTGTTTGTCGGTCGGAAGGCAAACATCGACCAGATCGATTTCCGGGTCGGCTAAAAGTTGGCGATAGTCCGAATAGCATTTCAGCTCCGAAACGTCGACATGTCCGCCCGGAGGTCCAAAGTTGCCCTGGATTGAGGTCCAGTCGCCGGCCAGCTTCTTCTGATCACGCGTGGCAATCGCAGTGACCTTCGCTCCCGTAAGATCGCGAGCCCCTTCGAAATGGGTGTATCCCATGAATCCCACGCCGATGATTCCAATACGGATCACGCTGTTCCCCTTTGACATTTGGTGTGAAGCGGCTGTTTGGTGAGATCGCCTCTGGACAGGGAATTTGCAGCAGCAGCGGCCGGCGGTCAACTCTCCTTGGCTTCAAACCAAGGATTTACGCGATCGATCCACCCCGAGGACTCACCAAAAGGGCCGGGGGCAGTAACTGCCATTCTGGCAACTCAGGAAAAACACCAGCATTTTATTGTGTGCTTGTTTTTTAGGCATAGTCGTTGAGTTGTCGGCGTGCCTAGTTTTTAAGCTGTGCTGTATTTGACGATTTTGATGTTGGCAGCGAGTTTAATGAGTGTTATCGTTATGACGTCGCAGTCAAGTTGATATCAGTTTGAGCTGGCCCTGAGAGGCTGGTGGCGGCAGAAAGGGCTGTTCGATCATGTGTGTGGTCAGCCCGCAACGGATCAAGGAAGACCGAGTACGAAGTGCAGGGAGAGAGACATGTTGGTACTGTCCAGAAAGACGAGTGAGCGGATTCTGATCGGTGACGAAATTGCGATCACGATCGTGCGGATTGGGCCTAACTCAGTTCGTATCGGGATTGAAGCACCCAAGACAATGAACATCGTTCGGGAAGAACTCTGCGATTTTGCCAGCAAGCCGAAACAAGTCATCGATGTTGCGGTGCCGATAAGCTAAGCCAGCCGAACCATCTCAAATAGAAGTCATCTCAAGCCGAGGCCAACCTCGGTTTTTTTCTGCGCTGAGCTGGAAGTGGCAGAGCTTCGGTCTTCCATGCGTTGGGGTTTATGCACAGCCCGTCAATAACAACGCCCCGCATGAACGGGGCATTGTCGATTCCGGAGCCCGGCATTCGCTTACAGCCAGGAGCTGATTTCTGTGAAGAGGCTGTCGATATCCGTGTTGACCGTGTCACGGTTCGCCAACGTTGTCCCCTGATTATTCACCAGGTACCAGTCGTCGCTGTCGCTACCAGTCAACGTATCCCTGACATTGTCCTCTTTGACTGTACCGGACCGTAGCGTCGTGGTGCCGTTTGAGCCTCCCGAAACTGTTCCGAGCAGATGAGCAATTCGGTCACTGAAACTGCTAGCGGAAGTCCACTCAGCACGGATCAGTGACAGAGCGGCCGTGTCTGACTCAAGGATATATCGAGCGCCAATCAGAAGATCTTCGTCGGTCCCGCCGGTCAATGTATCCGCGCCGGCACCACCGATCATCACGTTTTTCCCATCGCCGCCCTGCAGAACATCATTTCCAGCACCGCCGGACAGAACATCATCCCCATCACCACCGGAAATTGAATTGTTGACCGTGTTTCCAATCAGGATGTCGTCGCCTGAACCACCAGTCACACTCTCAAACGCTGTCGCCGATCCCAATGTGAGGGTCAGGTTCGAATTCACTGTCTGGGCCGTCGTCAAACCGAGGTTGACAGACACTCCCGCGGTGCTTCCGACGAAGGACACGCTGTCGGCCCCCAGAGTATCTGCGATGCTGTCCGAGCCCAGAGCCGTGTTGGTATTGAACATGTAAGAGTCGTCACCAGCGCCGCCCGTGAGCACGTTACTGAGCGAGTTTCCAATCAGGGTATCGTTCAATGCGCCGGCAATAGCATTCTCGATCGCTGTGGCGGACGAAAGAGTCAGGGTAAGGCCGGCATTAACAACTTGCGAGACTGCGTTGGACAGATCGATCGAAACATTTCGAGTTGTCGTGCCGCTGAAATCAAGAACATCAGTGCCCCCTCCCGCTTCATTGATCGTATCGCTGCCATGGGCGAGATCAGTGTCGAAGACATAAATATCATTTCCAGCGCCGCCCGTCAGAGTGTTGGACAAGGAGTTTCCTCTGAAGGTGTCGTTGAGCCCTGTGCCTGTCACATTTTCAATCGTCGTGGCTGAAGACAGAATTAACGACAGGCCGGCGTTGACGACCTGCGAAGTTGCAATCGACAGGTCGATGGAAACACTGCGCGTCGTGGTGCCGCTGAAATCAAGAACATCGGTGCCTCCGCCCGCTTCGACGATGGTGTCACTGCCATGCGTCAGGTCGGTGTCGTAGACATAGGTATCATCCCCTGCTCCCCCGGTCAGAGTGTTCGAGAGAGAGTTGCCTGTGAATGAGTCATTGAGTGCGCTGCCGACCACATTCTCCATGGTCGCTCCCGAAGACAGGGTCAATGTCAGGCCGGCGTTCACCGTCTGAGCAGCCGCATTCGATAAGTCGACAGTGATACTGCGAGTGGTGCTCCCCGCGAAGTTCAACGTATCAGTGCCGCCACGTGATTCGTCGATCGTGTCGCTGCCCAGCGACAGATCCGTGTCGAAGTTGTAGGTATCATTGCCCGTGCCGCCCGTCAGCAGATTGCTCAGCGAATTCCCGGTGAATGTGTCGTTGAGCGTTCCTCCCGTGGCATTCTCGATCGTCGAGTCTGAGGAAAGGGTCAATGTCAGGCCTGCATTCACAACCTGAGACGCAGCATTGGACAGGTCAATGGCAATGTTTCGGGTCGTGGTACTTCCGAAATCAAGTTTGTCAGTACCACCACCGGATTCGACAATTGTGTCACTGCCCAGTGTCAGGTCGGTATCAAAGAGGTAGGTATCGTTACCTGCTCCGCCAGTCAATACGTTGCCCAGAGAGTTTCCGGTGAGCGTGTCATTGAGGGAACCTCCGACGACATTCTCAATGGTCGTGCTGGAGCCCAGCGTCAATGTCAGACCTGCGTTCACCACCTGCGGTGTGGCTATCAGGAGATCAATGGTCACATTACGTGTTGTGGTGCCACTGAAGTCGAGAACATCAACACCACCACCGGGTTCGCTGATCGTATCGCTGCCGAGTGCCAGGTCTGTATCAAAGTTGTACGTATCGTTTCCTGCTCCGCCTGTCAGTGTGTTGGCCAGTGAGTTTCCTGTGATCGAATCGGCAATGGCTCCACCTTTGACGTTTTCCATTGTGGTGCCGGATGACAAGGTCAACTCAAGACCCGCGTTCACAACCTGCGAAGTCGCGTTCGACAGATCAATGGTGACGCCGCGAGTTGTTGTTCCACTGAAGTCGAGCGTATCCGCGCCTCCTGCTGTTTCGTCGATCGTGTCACTTCCGAGGGCAAGGTCCGTGTCGAAAACATAGAGATCGTTGCCAAAACCACCCGCAAGAACATTGTCCAGTGAGTTCCCTGTGATTGTGTCACCCAGCGTTCCTCCGATTACGTTTTCGATCGTCGTGGCGGACGAAAGCGTCAGAGACAGGTTCGCGTTCACAACCTGGATGGTGGCTGTCGATAAGTTGATGGCGATGTTTCGGGTCGTGGTACTGCCGAAATCAAGAACGTCCGTGCCACCGCCGGATTCAATTATTGTGTCGCTTCCCTGAGCAAGGTCGGTATCGAAGATGTAAGTGTCGTTTCCTGCTCCGCCGGTCAGCGAGTTCGCAAGGGTGTTGCCGATGATTGTGTCGGCCAGCGATCCACCGATCACGTTTTCCATTGTTGAGCCGGAGGTCAGTGTCAGCGTTAATCCCGCATTAACAACCTGGGACGTGGCTCTGGAAAGATCGATGCTGATGTTGCGCGTTGTAGTGTCGCTGAAATCGAGCCTGTCAACGCCACCAATTACTTCGATAATCGTGTCACTACCATGTGCCAGATCGGTGTCGAAAATGTAATTGTCATTGCCATCACCACCAGTCAGCACATTGTCCAATGAGTTGCCGACAAGCGTGTCGTTGAGTGTCCCGCCGGTGACATTTTCAATGGTTGTTTCTGATGACAGAATCAGAGTCAGTGCGGCGTTAACAACCTGTGACAGAGCATTGGAAAGATCGACAGCGACATTGCGAGTTGTGGTCAGGCTGAAATCAAGTCTGTCTGTTCCGCCAGCAGATTCATCGATGGTGTCACTGCCCAGTGTGGAATCGGCATCAAAAATGTAGGTATCATTTCCCAGACCGCCGGCCAGCGAATTGTCCAGCGAGTTGCCAGTGAGCGTATCATTCAGATCGCCTCCGATGATATTTTCAATCGTTGCGGCTGATGACAATGTCAACGCCAGTCCCACATTAACGGCCTGCGACGCGGCCTTCGACAAGTCGATAATAATGCTGCGAGTGGTGGTTCCACTGAAATCCAGAGTATCGGTGCCGCCACCCGCTTCGACGATGGTGTCACTGCCATGGGCCACGTCAGTATCGAAGAGGTATGTGTCGTCTCCTGCTCCACCCGTCAGTGTGTTGTCGAGTGCATTTCCGGTGAAGGTGTCACCGAGCGTGCCTCCGACCACGTTCTCAACCGTCGCACCAGATGACAGGGTCAGTGTCAATCCGGGATTCACGACCTGCAATGTGGCCGCAGACAGGTCGATGGTGATACGACGAGTGGTGGTGTCACTGAAATTAAGTGTGTCTATGCCGCCGCCGGCTTCTCTGATCGTGTCATTGCCAAGAGTCAAATCGGTATCAAACCGGTAGATATCGTTGCCAGCTCCGCCGGTAAAAATGTTGTTCTGCGAATTCCCTGTGAAAGTGTCGCTCAGAGTTCCACCGAGGGCATTTTCCATGGTTGTGCCCGACGACAATGTCAATGTGAGGCCCGCATTGACAACCTGCGATGTTGCGCGAGACAGATCAATGACGACGACTCGAGTTGAAGTACTGCTGAAGTCGATCGTGTCCGTCCCGCCTCCCGCTTCGATAATCGTGTCGCTGCCCAGTGCCAGATCCGTGTCAAAGACATAGATATCATCCCCGGCCCCGCCGGTGAGCACATTGGAAAGCGTGTTGCCGGTCATCGTATCACTCAGAGTTCCACCGATGACATTTTCGAAAGTGGCGGCGGCTGAAAGCGTTAATGACAAGGCCGAGTTCACAACCTGTGAAGTTGATCTGGAGAGGTCAATGGTGATGCTGCGCGTGGTTGTTTCACTGAAGTCCAGCGTGTCGGTACCACCGCGAGACTCATTGATGACGTCGCTCCCCTGGGCAGTGTCCGTATCGAAGAGATAAGTATCGTTGCCCGCTCCTCCCGTCAAAGAATCGTTGCCGTCGCCACCGATCAAAATCACTCCATGACTGACACTGCTACTGATGCTGACAACGTCATTATTGTCACCACCGTCAACGATCAGGGCTGTGCCCGACGACAGACTATTGACCGTGATTGTGTCATTACCGACATACCCATAAATGTTCAGGGCTGTTACCGCTGATGGCGTATACGTTTGCGTTGTCCCGTTGATTACAACAGTCAGCGTCGATGTGGATGTGACCGTAACGGTGTCAGCCAGCGCGGTTCCGTACACATTCAGGGTTGTGCCGACCAGTTGCAGGTTGCCACTGACCGTCCGTGCGGCAATGTTGCTCAGATTGTTGGCCGACTGCCCATCGTTAACCGTGAATCTCACAGTGCGTGCCGCAGCGCTCTGAGAGGAACTGACGAACCTGACTGTTCGAAGGGCGGACTCATAATTTGCCAGCGTATCAGTGCCCGTCAGTGTCAATGTGCCGGCTTCATCCCACGATCCGGTAATATTCGCAGTATTTGTGAAGAGTAACTGATCGCCACTCTGAAAATTGACAGCAATCCTGACCGTGGCTCCCGTAATGTCGGTGCCGTCCACATCGCTCAGAGTCAACGTCGATGTGATGGAAGTCGATGCTGCGGCCGGCGCGTAGGGAACGGCTGTCGTTTCAACGCTGGCAACCACCGGCGCATCATTGACTGCAGTCACATTGATCGTCATGGTCGCTGAGACAACACCGGCGTCGGCGTCATTGAATGCGAAATCAAACGTGCTGCGGGCAGCTCCACTCTGATTCGTTGCCGAAGTGTAAATAAACGTCGACAACTGAGCTGCGGTGATCGTCATTCCATTCGTGACCGTAATCGCGCCGGAACCCTGATCGACTGTCAACGTGTCGCCACTCGCGAGACTGATGTTGCTGATCGTGACGGAAACAAGAGAATTGTTTTCAACATCGGTATAGAGGAAGTCAGAAGCGACAAACGTTTTGGCAATGTCTTCGCTCGTCGTGACACTGCTGGTCTGTGCCACCGGCAGATCGTTAACCGCAGTCACGTTGATTGACATCGTTGCAGCGACGGTGCCAGCGCCGGCATCATTCACTTTGAAGTTAAAAGTGCTGCGGGCTGAGCCATTGGCATTAGCCGACGGGGTATAAAGCATCGTTGCGACTTCTGCCGCTGTGATTGTCATCCCGTTGGTCACAGTCACAGCACCCGCACCTTGATTGACCGTCAGCGTGTCGCCGCTCGCAAGACTCAGTCCACTCACGGTAATGGACAACAGGCTGTCGCTTTCGACATCATTAAACAGAAAGTCTGAGGCCGCAAATGTCTTCGCAGTATCTTCGTTCGTCGAAACACTGCTGACCTGTGCCACAGGCACGTCATTGACAGCGGTGACGTTGATGGTCATTGCGGCCGCTACAGTTCCTGAATCTGTGTCGTTCACCTTAAAATTAAAGGTGCTGCGAGCGGATCCGTTGGCGTTTGATGCGGGGGTGTAAACCAGACTTGCGATCTGCGCGGCGGTGATGGTCATGCCATTGGTAACCGTTATCGCACCGGCTCCCTGATTGACAGTCAGCGTGTCTCCACTCGCCAGGCTGACGCCGCTGACCGTGATTGAGACCAGTGAATTGTTTTCTACGTCAGTAAACAAAAAGTCCGATGATGCAAACGTTTTTGCGGTATCTTCATTGGTGGCAACGCTGTTAACCTGAGCCACGGGAACGTCGTTAACGGCAGTGACATTGATTGTGGTCGTTGCCGACACAGTCCCGGCATTTGCGTCATTCACCTTGAAGTCAAATGCGCTGCGAGAGGAACCGTTCGCATTGACGGCCGGCGTGTAAATCAGTGTGGCGATCTGCGCGGCAGTAATGATCATCCCGTCCGTCACGGTGATGGCACCAGAACCCTGATCAACAGTCAGCGTATCGCCGCTCGCAAGGTTTATCCCGCTGACCGTGATGGAAACAAGTGAGTTGTTCTCCACGTCCGAGAACAGGAAGTCCGAAGCTGCAAACGTCTTCGCGATATCTTCATTTGTCGTTACGCTGCTGGTCTGTGCGACTGGCACATCGTTGACGGGGGTGACGTTGATGCTCATTGTGGCTGCAACGGTTCCGCTTCCGTCGTCGTTGGCCTTGAAGGAAAGCGAACTCAAGGCGGCACCGTTCGCATTCGCCGCAGGCGTGTAGATCATCGTGGCGATCTGTGCGGCCGTGATCGTCATTCCATTGGTGACCGAGATCAGGCCGGAGCCCTGATCGACGCGCAATGTGTCACCACTGGCAATCGACAGACCGCTGATTGTCAGCGAAACCAGACTGTCTGATTCGACATCCGTAAAGAGGAAATCCGCAGCAGCGAACGTCTTCGAAGTGTCCTCATTTGTTGTCACGCTGCTGGCCTGTGCCACTGGCAGGTCGTTCACCGCAGTGACATCGATACTCGCAATTGCGGCCACAGTCCCGACGCCAGCGTCGTTAACTTTAAAACTGAAGGTACTGCGAGCCGCTCCGTTAGCATTCAATGCCGGCGTGTACACCATCGTCGCAATCTGTGCCGCGGTGATTGTCATGCCGTTGGTGACGGTCACAGCTCCGGATCCCTGATCAACGGTCAGCGTATCGCCGCTTGCAATCGTCACATTGTTAACAGTGATGGAAACGAGCGAGTTGCTTTCCACGTCCGTGAACAGAAAGTCTGATACTTCAAAAGTTTCCGCTCTGTCTTCCGTCACAGTGATGGTGCTGTTCTGTGCGACAGGCACGTCATTGATCGGGTTGATATTGATGTTCATCGTGGCGGAGACAGTCCCCGTGGCCGCATCGTTGGCCACGAAGAGAAACGTACTGCGCGGTGTTCCATTGCCATTCAATGCCGGCGTGTAGATCAGCGTGCTGATCTGGGCTGCAGTGACTGTGGTGCCATTTGTCAGCGTCACCGCACCCGCGCCCTGATTCACGGTCAGCGTGTCGCCGCTCGCAAGGGATATTCCGCTCACGGTGATTGAAACGAGCGCGTCGCCTTCCGGGTCGGCGATCGTGAAGTCCGACACGGCGAAGGTTTTGGCGACTTCTTCGTTGGTCGTCACATTGCTGGTCTGGGCCACCGGCGGGTCATTCACTCCGGTGATATTGATTGACATGGTGGCCGACACTGTGCCCAGATCCGTGTCGTTGCCCTTGAACGTAATCGTGCTGCGAGGCGTGCCATTGCCATCGGCTGCCGGTGTGTAGATCATCGAAGCAATCTGAGCCACAGTGATGGTCATTCCATTCGTGACCGTCACAGCGCCAGCGCCCTGATTAACCGTCAAAGTATCACCGCTCGCAAGGCTAAGCCCGCTGATGGTGATCGAAACGAGCGAGTCACCTTCGACGTCAGTAAACAGGAAGTCAGAAGCGGCAAATGTTTTTGTGGTGTCTTCTGTGACCGTGACGGAACTGGCCTGTGCCACGGGTGCGTCGTTGATGGCGGTCACATTCAGCGTCATTGTTGCGGCCACGGTGCCGGCATCCGCATCGTTGGACTTGAACGAGAAAGTACTGCGAGCTGCACCGTTCGCATTCAACGCCGGTGTATAGATTAATGTGGCGATCTGTGCGGCAGTGATCGTCATGTTGTTCGTGACGGTGATCGCGCCGGCGCCCTGATTGACAGTTAAAGTATCGCCGCTTGCAAGGGCTAATCCGCTGACAGTAATGGAGACCGGTGTATTATTTTCTGCGTCGGTGTAAAGGAAGTCTGAGGCCGCAAAGGACTTAGGTGTGTCCTCGTTGGTTGTCACACTGCTCGCCTGTGCGACCGGCGCATCATTGACCGCTGTGATGGAAATCGTGTTGGTAATTGTGTTGCTGAGCTTGATCCCATCGCTGATCACAAGATTGACCGACCGTGTGGTCGTTGTGGGGGTGTCACTGGTGTTCGAGTATTTGACCGACCTGAGTGCCGACTGCCATTGGGCTTTCGTCGCCGTTGAACTGGCGGATGAAAGTTTTAGCACTCCCGTCTGATTGTTGTACGATGCGGAAATGTTCCCCATCGTTGAACCATCGTTGGTGAAGGCAAGTACGTCTTCGTTCAGCACGAAGTTTGTGATGGTCAGTGTGGCACGAGTGAGCGTGGCACTGTCCGAGTCCGTAACAACAACCCCGGTGGCGATGGCTGTGGGAGCGTCGTTTTCCGTGTAGGAGATACTTCCCGCCGTGGCCAGAACAGGCGCCACATCGACCTTCAATTCATTTTCGTAGGTGCTCAGGAACAGATCGCCCCCGATCTGATACAGCACCAACACGTCCTGAAACACCGGATTGATTGACACATTGGAACTCGTTCCGGAAGCCACAGTGACCGCACTGGCGAAGCTGCTGCCAAGATCCTGGCTAACGCGGTACTTGAGGACTCCGCCTTCGTTGTAGGAGTCAATCACGTTGCCGGTCGCGTCAGCAGCCAGCGAACGTCCTTGCGCGTTGCCGCTGTTGTTTCCGAAAGTCAGCGACGTAGCCGTATTGGCCTGTAGATTGATTTTCGCCGCGGCATTTCCATTGCGATTATTGCCAGCGACAAAGGCGAAGTCTCCAGTTGGCCCGAAGGAAATGGCGACGGCACTGTGTGAAACTGCCGGGCTGCCGGTAGGAGATGCATCTGCGGAAAATGTGGCTCCGGAGTTGGTGCTCTTGGCAATCAGGATGTCGGAGTAATCGCCAACGCTGTAAACATCGCTGGTAACAGGATCAGCTTCCAGTTTTCGATAGGCCAGAGAATCAACAGCCGTCGATGTGTAACTCCCGATGCCGTTCGAACCATTGTGGAACACGAGCGAGTTATCGCCGCCAGATCCCTGTACGTAGACATCCAGGCCCAATGCGGCCAGGTTGATCCCACGGAAGTTGACCGCGCTTGTTGTCACAGTCTGAGGCGAAGAAAACGTTGCTCCGCTATCGGTACTCACGCTCAGAAAGGCGCTGCCATTGGAAACCCACGCGACATAAACGTTGGCGTTCCCCTGAGTTTCCACTGCCACATAAGTCGCCGCAGAGTTTGCCAGCAGGACACTCGGCTGAAAAGTCTGACCACGATTCAGGCTGGATGCGACTCGAACCTGGCTGCCACCGTAAGCGACGTGGATATCACCATCCTCGGAGGCGGCAATGTTGTCGGTGTTATTTGCTTTATCGATTGTGACGGTGGAATTGTCGTTCACCTGAATGCCGGTGTACAAGCCTGATAACAGTGTCAGGTCTTCAAGTTTCTCTACCACTTGTCTGATCTGACCGCCGTAATCAAACGAACGACGTGCCCGCCCGGAACGGGAGTTTGTGAATTGACTTTCTTTCAATGTGCGACCGAGAGCAGCGAGGATATGGCCTGTAATCAAACTGCAGGATTTTGGAAACGACATGCGTCATACCCTTCGGTGGAGCCAGAATTCGTTTGAATCAGCGAGAGTGCACGAAAGCTCGGCCCGAGTTGATTTCATGGCGAGATGCTCATGCAGAATTTCGAGAACAGCATTGAAGTTGCGTCGACCTGATGCCCAAAGGCGCCGACAGCACCCTACATTGCGTGCAAGCTGCGCAGAGTCCGGATCAGGGACTTGCGCTTCTCGCGTCCTGAATCGAAGACAAATGTGGCAACTTGCCAACATCCCCGATGCTTCAGCGCAGGCTGGGCGGACTGACGTGGAAGGTTTCGGGTGGAACAGTTGCAACGACTGTTCATGGAATAATGATCGACGGACATAGTGCAGGACCGCGTTCAGTCCGGAACGACACGTCGCTGCAGGTCCCACAGGTTGCGGATCGATGGGGCGAGGTCCGCCAATCTCGAAAGACTGCTCAGGGGGGCGTTCGCTGCAAAGGCAGGATGCCGATCGCCAGCAGGAGTGGCAGCCTGTCGTTCGGAAAGCCGACGAATCAAGCGCGTCGTCGGGTTTGCACTAATCGCACGTCAGCCGTACACGCCGTCAGGCAAATGTGTCACTCGCCTCTCAGAGCGTACGACTTTGCCATCCCCAATGAACTTAAGCCAGGGGTCTCAGTCGCGGGTGAGACGTGCTTTATCAGCGTGCGGCTACAGTCTCGAATGAACGTCGCAGTGAAGGCGTGGTGGAATAGCAATCAACACCGTGCCTGTCAGATCGCTTTTCACGCCTGATTTCCCCGAAGCTCAAATTGGAGGGCACGCAATCGAGTCATCTCGCAAGAACTGTCAACCTATTTCTGAGGTTTAAGGCTGCCCTTTGAATTCTCGACGAGATGTCCGGGATCGAAATTCTACTTGGAAAACAGATCCAGATTCAGCTGATCGCTGCCTTCAGCAGGCACAGTGACCCGAAGAGCAGAAGTTTCGGCGGATCCGTATTTCTGCGGAACGAGGTATTCAATCTTAGGTTCTTTTGAGGGCTGGTCTGCAGTTGTGAAGGGTATGTTTGAGAGCAAGCCAGCGTCCGCATCGCCCGGCGGAGTAATCGCCGAAGCACCGGCTCCACCGATCTTAACGACGGTCACCTTATGTTCCCCCACGACAACTCCGTCGTTCGGTTCACCATAAGTGCTCATTCGATAAATGCCGCCTTCGTCGCTGATAGCTGTCCCCGATCGACCTCCAGCCATTGGCTGAAACATGATAGAAGCACCAGCCACAGGCTGGCCGTCCAGCGTGATCTTTCCGGAGGCGGACGCCGTTTCAGGACGATCACTGCCCGAACAGCCCAATTGCAACGAACTGAGCATCAGAGCAAACGTTGCGTGGAGAACGAAATCCAAGGCAGATCGAGGCTTCATGATAACCGACCATAAAAAACGAAAATGCGAGCGTCAGGAACGGTCGTCACTTTGAGAAACAAACGCCTGACAATCCGGTCAGGCGTTTGTGAAGACCGATCAATAAGGGAACACGGAGAGTAGGTGACTCAGTCTCCCGGAACTGTCACAGTGAGACCATCGGCTTTTGCACCCAGACGATTATAAGTTTCATGATCAATGTTTTCCGAGATGAAGCGAACGGCCCCATCCCCCAACAGGAATTGAGCTCCACCGACGTGTCGAGATCGAAACGCGAATTCGTTCGTCCAGTTAGCAAACCACTTGCAGCCGCTGGCAGAGTCCTGGCTGCAAGTATCGAAATTAATCGGATACAACGTCGAAGCCATCCCCTGACCATCGTTAGCTTCCAGCCATCCATTCCTGATATGAGCACTGCACTCCGGACGAACTTCACCCACAAAGATTGTGTTGGAAAGGCCGTCGTAGATGTCACGCATGGTGCAGGAAAAGCCATTTCGGTGGAATGGTCCGGAGACGCCACTTCCCCCAATTTCACCCTTTCGAAAGCTAAGGAAGAGATCTGCACATAACGGGCCAGTAGCGTTTGGGTTACCGCCCGCCGGGCTTCCAGCGTTGGATGCCCCCTTGCTACCGGCATAGTTCTGAACGGTTGAAATGCCGTTATAGTTGCTTCCCGCTGTGTCGGATGGGCAGATATATCCGGGAACCTTAAAAACGGTTCGCATCAACTGGCCGCCGGCAATTGTGGCATCGTTAATGTTAAAATTAGGCGCAGGCGGATTGTTGAACGGGATTTGATTGAAGATGTTCGCTTGTTCCATGTACGGGAGAATGTGAGTGAGCAGGCTCCCTTGATGATAGGTGCGACCACGGCTGGATGGATTCCATTTGAAGTCCCGCGGGCAACTCAAACTTGCCTTGGTGGAATTCAGCAGAGCCAACGTGCATCCGGAAACGAAGGAAGAGTCGTATCATCAGGGAGGCGTGGTTTGTTATCAATTGCGACAATATGGCGATTGCATCAGGTTGCTGCTGCAGGTGCTGAAATGGAATCCAGAGCAACTTGAGGCCCATCAAATTCTCGCCGCCGCCTACTACGATATTGGAGCGGCAGGCATGGCAATCGCCAGCCTCGAGAACGTGATCAGGCTGAATGGCGTGGATTTTCGGCCACACTACCTGAAGGCGACGATCCTTTTGGAATCTGAGCGGTTTGGAGACGCGGCGCTTGCCTTTGCAAAGGCTGCGGAGCGGGCGCCTGAGGGGGCTGATGTCGCCGACGAGATTTGTTCAGAATGGGGCAACTGTCTGATCAGACTGCGACGATTTGAAGACGCACTAGCCGCTATGCACTCTGCCAGGCCGTGGCCCGACATTCAGGCAAGGCGCGCTCAGGCCTGTTATAGCCTGCGGCGATTTGATGAAGCTCTGCTATTCGCTGAGGAAGCGTTGAAAGCATCGCCGAATCATCTGGAGGCTTCTATCGTGGCTGCCCAGCTCTACGAAAAATCAGGAGGACTTGATCGGGGTATAAGGCTGCTCGAGGAATGCGAAAAACGATATCCCGGCAACCTTCTCCTTCATCAAAGGCTGGCCGATCTCCTTAGCGTTGCGGGGAGAATGGAGGACGCTCAATTGCATCGAAGTCGCGTCGCGGAAATTGCAGAGCTTAGGGGTCTATTGGCGACTGCTCATGAAGAAGTCGCAATTGATACAGGCAACGCGATGCTTCGGTTGAAGTTGGCGCAGCTTGCGGAGAAACTGGAGGAAGTCGATCTGGCAAGAGGGTGGTATCAGGCCGCGATGGGCCTGTCTCCCGATGACCGGGAAATCCAACAACAATGGCATCTGTTTCAAACGAAGTATCCTCAGCCGATTGTCACCACAGATCGCCCTGCATTGCCCGACGCAGAGGGAAAAATGTCGGTGGAGTTTTGACGCCGCCACGACGGCGTTACCTTCGACAACTTCTGCTCGCCGTGCTTTGGTCCATCGGTTGTCAGGATCCGACTTCGTCCCATCAAAAAGATCTCTCGTCCGCAACCACACCTCCTCCGCCGCCGCCGGCCGAGGGTTACCGCAACATTCCATCACCTGCAGCTGTGTCGGCTGAGTCGAACTCCCGGCAGAAACCCAGATATTCATCGCGAATTCGCCTGAAGCCAATCTCCGATGAGTTATTCCCACGGGTTATCCCGCAGAACGGATCGCAACATGGATTTGCGACGATTCTCGAATCACTTGGCAGTGGTGGAGCTTGTGTCGATGTGGACCAGGATGATCTGCCGGATGTTCTGGTTGCTGGCGGTGGAGACTTGAGGGACAAAGTTTTGACGGGACGGCCTGTCTATTTTTTGAGGAATACTGGGCGTCGTTTTATTGAACGAACCGATGTCGCGGGGCTGTCTGAAACAGCATATTACCACCATGGAATTGCCGCCGCAGATTTTGATAACGATGGTTTTCAGGACTTGCTCGTCACGGGTTATGGTGGCCTGCAGTTTTTTCACAGCTTCGGCGACGGCACATTCGAGGAGATTTCGGTCGCGTCAAAGCTTGAGTTTCCCTCGTGGTCAGCATCCTCAGGCTGGGGAGACTTTAATCGAGATGGGAATCTCGACCTCTACGTCGCCGCGTACGTGAATTGGTCGTTTGCGAACGACCCGCCATGTTTTGCTGCCGACGGAATTCGCCGAGACAATTGTTCTCCCAAACTCTTCGACGCGCTTCCCGACCAACTGTTTATCAGCAACGGTGACGGAACGTTTCATAATGCCACGACAGAGTTCGGTGTTCGCCCTGATGGAAAAGCTCTGGGCGTGGTGATTGCAGACATTGACCTGGACGGCTACGTCGATGCCTATGTCGGCAATGATGTGATGACGAATTTTCTGTATCGAAGTGAGCTCGGCAGAAAGTTCAGCGATCACTCCATTTCCGGCGGTGCTGGTGTCAGCAACCGAGGATCTCCGGACGCCAGCATGGGCGTTGAAGCTGCGGACTACAACCTTGATGGTCGACCTGATCTTTGGGCGGCCAACTTTGAAATGGAAAGCTTTGCTCTCTATCAGAATCAAGGCCAGATGTTGTTTCGCCACGTCAGCGAATCAGCAGGCGTCTCAGCCGTCGGCGAGCAATACGTGGGCTGGGGTTCCATCTTTGGCGATCTGGATCTGGATGGCGATGAAGAGATCTGCGTTTGCAACGGCAATGTTGTTCGCTTTCCCGTTCATTCACCTGCGATGCAGCGGATGTTGCTGCTGGAGAATGTTAATGGCAGTTATTTTGAAGATGTCACTTCACAAGCCGGGGAATCACTTTTGGTTCCAAGGAATGGTCGGGGACTTGCAGTGGTTGACTGGAATCGAGATGGACTTCCCGACCTTATGGCGACGCCGATAGAGTCCCCGGCAATTCTCTTTGAAAACCAAACACCTGCAAAAGGTCACTCGTTGACGGTGACACTGGTGGGTACCACCTCTGCTCGGCAGGCCATTGGAACCGTGATTGAGGTCCAGACCACTACCGGAAAGCAGTTCAGGCAACTGAAAGGCGGCGGTAGTTATGCGTCAACCTCGCTGCCGGAGATTCAGTTTGGTATCCCGGCGGGAGTCTCTGTTCTTGAAGTGCGAGTCCGCTGGCCATCGGGTATTGTCGCCGAGTTTAAGGACCCGGCGGTTAACGATCGACTCACGATCATTGAAGATCGCCCGGGCGATGCTTACCAACTGCAACGGTGATGCGTACGCTGCTAAACGATCATCGGTGATGCAAACGGTCCGCTTATCATCTCAGGCCTGTCTCCGTGCAATTCGGCAATTTTCGCAAACATCAGCGAAGGCATCACTTTTTCTAATCAAAACCTATCGGTCATGGCCTTGGCCGTCGCTTTGACTGTTTTTGTAATCACCTCGCAGGAACAGTCAAAATACGATATAATGCACCAACTTCCGTCCGGAAGTGAGAATTGTGTCAACCCCAGTTGGATGTCCGACTAATGCGGCTTCGATGCCGTAAATCAAACAAGAAGGTACAAGTATGTCGAAGCAGAAATCCGGAAAAACCAAGCACCAAATGCATGAAATCGGCGAAGAAGCATTGGAGGCGGCGCAGGCGAAAAAGGCTGGCTCAAAATTTGAGTGGCATTATGGTCGGGTGACAGGACTTGGTCATTTCGAAATCGCGGGTGGCCGCAGCGTTTCAATTGCCTGGGAAGGTGGCGGCGTGTCGTCACAGCAGGGTGAGATCAGTGACGAACAATGGGAGATTTTCAAGCTGGCGTTTTCCACCACAGGTCGAATCGCCATCCTGACCGACCTGACAGATGACGCGGCCTTATATGATTATCGATTTCTGGAAGCTGTCAGGTAACGGCGTTCCCTTCCGGGAATCGACGTGCTCAGCAATTCCTGAGCGACTGTATAACTTCTGACACAATCACCGTAAGTGATTTCTCGACATGTAACGCTTGGTACGATGTATTTGAGCTACCAAGTGTTGCGGTCGGGTAAGTGGCGATGATCAGTCGTCAACCCGCTGCGTGCAGGAGCCCTTCAAGGGCAAAAGCTCCCGCCGAATGCCTGGTCGAGCAGTGAGACCGGATTCCCCGCATTTGCCTGCGTTGACAGACCACTAGTTTGCACAGTCGAGTGCACTCAAGAGAGCCATCGCATTGTCAACGCTGCCGGTTACCCGCAACAGCTGCTGTGCGATCTTGATCGCCTCAATCCATTGAACAGCACCAACAGGATGACCTGTGCTCCATTGCGTGTTTGTTTTTTTGCGTGCGGCCACCATGTTTTTTTTGGTTTTTACCACAAAGATGCGGTCAGAATTTACGGTGTGACCAAACTCATCCTTTACCGCAGCGGCCACTTCCGTGGAGTTGGCGGTCGGCATTTTTTTTAACACTCGGCGAATTGCGGAGCTTTTATTCTTCTGTGGGTCGCGATTCTTGTGAGTTTTTTTTGCCGCCATTCTGACGCCCTTTGAACCATATGAGACTTGGATCGAATGAACTGGTTACAGCGTACGCATTTTGGTGAATTCGCGTTGGTGCTGCGGGGAGCAGTTTATCCTGTAAAGCGATTTCTATCAACCACAGCCCTGCCTCACTCCGTTTCGTGAGTTGATGAAATTCATTAGAAGAGCCGCTGTTACTTTTGGACGTCGCGGGCTGGCAGCGGATACTGGCCTACCAGGAAGTGCAGGTTCGAGATTCGGAATGTTTCCCGGGAAAAAGGGTCGACTTTCAGGGTCTGTCGTAATTCGCTGGATCGCGACAAGGAGCCCGTTCCATATAGGACGATTCAATCAGCACTCGATGATCACCAGTGTGCTCGCTTCCGGCGTTCTGATGGCTGACGTGCGTTGGAAAGTGGCATTGCCGGAAAAGGGACATCCGTCGCTATCTTCATATCGCCACTTGCTTCGCACAGAATTTTCGTTCTGTGCTGTTCTGCCCACACCTTCGGCGAATGTTTAATGGAGGAATTTAAGACAGTCGAATGCTTCAAGCAACAGAGTGAA
The DNA here is from genome assembly GCA_031424595.1 of Planctomycetota bacterium. Taxonomy (GTDB): domain Bacteria; phylum Planctomycetota; class Planctomycetia; order Planctomycetales; family Planctomycetaceae; genus SXXK01. The sequence goes on along the minus strand of JANPHT010000583.1, from coordinate 55 downwards.
ACGCGAATGCTTGTCGCCCAGGGGACAGAACTTATTTTCACGTCACCCTTCGAGC
>JANPHT010000582.1:0-14243 GCA_031424595.1 Planctomycetota bacterium | reverse complement strand
CGGAGCCCACTTCGCGTTCGCCACGGCTTGACGCTGACCCACAAAACTCTTCACCATCGCGCGGGCGAACCCCACGAAGCTCACGGAATAACGGTTTGGACGAATCGATTCCGCTGGAAGGTAAGACGCTTGATCCACTCGATGAAGAACGGTCACCGTTTCGAAAGCGTAGTTCGCCCGGATTGACTGAGCGAGAGTACTTTCCGCCACTTTTGGACGACGCAGAGCGAAGCGCTTTGCCTATGACTGGCAATGCGTCCGTCACCAACTCAGGGTTCGACTGGACTCTGCAGCCCGTGTCGGTGGCCGACATTGAGATTGGCAAAGATTGGCAGTTTCAGCACGGAAAACCAAACCTGACAGAAGCTGAAGAAGACAGCTACGTGTCTTTGATTCGAGCCGTGATGGACCGTCAGACTTTGGCACCTGGAGAGGTATCAGAATCCACGAAAGTGAAGAGCGCCTGGGAAACGGCCTTCTACCGCTTTGCAGAAGTGCGTCGGCAGGCATGGCAGAATGGAAAATTAAAGCTGCAGCTGAAGACAACGGATCACAACGACCCATTTGCCCGTGGCGAATCGAAGCTGCTGTCTTCGACCGACCACGAGTTTGATGTGAAGGAGCTGACAAAGTATTCACTACAGGTCGATATGCAGTCTCATCCATCCGACTTTGTTGGTCGACCCGTAGTGATCTATGGCATGTTTACACCGTTGGGTCCGAAGGAGCTTCAGGCTCGACGAACGCTGGAAGGTGAGGAACGCCTCTTTACACTCCAGCGAGGCATCCTGAAAAACCTTCGGAACACCCAGACTCTTGCGATGGTGGACGCCATCAGCTACATCGATCCGCAGTCGCAGAACAGGCCTTCAACTGCCTGGCCCGTCGAAAAGCGCGTTGCGATTCCGGTGATGATCAAGGGCTGGTTCGTCAAGCTCTGGCAGCAGCAGCCGCTGATTTTCACCGATGTCGCCAGAGTTCTGACGCCTCGACCCTATGACGAATACGTTCGGGAACATGTCCGATCTCGACGTAAGGTCAATGATGATGAGAGTTGGTTGTATCACGAAACGCTGCGTCAGCTTCAGTTGACCAGTAGTGATGTTCAGGCCGCGATCGCGCTGGAAGAACAAAAGTCGAGAGTGAAGCACCTGTTGATCGAGGTGAAGGAAAAAGCCGCAGCCGATCTGCTGGTCCTGAAGAATCAACTTCAAAGTGGAAGCATCGCTCCATCAGATAGTGGAAAAACGGAGGGTTACGAGACTCGGCGAAAGCGTCTGGAACGCCAATTGAGCGTCCGGGAGAACCGTTATTTGCAGTTTCAGCAGGATCCCGAGGCATTTCCTTTATTCGTAGACGTCTTTCAGAACCCCGATCATTGGCAGGGGCGGCTGGTAACCTTTCGAGGCCACGTCCGTCGCGTTCTGACCTACAATGGTGACTCGACTTTGTTTGATGGACAACCGCTGCACGAGCTGTGGTTGTTCACGGATGACTCACAGCAGAACCCGGCCGTGATTGTCACGCCATCGCTGCCCAGGGACTTTCCTGTCGGAAGTGACCTGATTGATTCGGTCACAGTGACCGGCTGTTTCTTCAAGATGTATGTTTATCGATCGCAACAAGAGAATCGTCTGGCTCCACTGGTACTGGCGGGTCATGTTTCCTGGAACCCGTCTGCTGACCATGTGTTGGCCCTCGCAAAAGAAGGACATCTCCCGGCAAATTCAAAGTTGTTGGCAGAGGCAAGGAATCAGGGACGATCTGTCAGTGACACAATGGTGCTTGTGCTGGGATTTTTGTCGCTGCTGTTTGCCATGACGGTTTGGGGACGGGTGCAGCGAGATCGTCGCGAGCAGCAAAGGTTGATGGCGCTGGTGGACGAGCGACCGGATTTCCGTCAGACTTCTCAGGATCTTTTCACCGGCCCGTTTGCTGATTCCAGAATTGAGCCCACTCGCGGATGACCTCTTCGGCTGCACGCACTGATTCATCTGTTCTGCCATTTCCCTGCGTTGTTGATCGCCCGATTCGTCTCGGAGTTCTGATCAGCGGTGGCGGTACGACGCTGCTCAATTTTCTGGACCAGATTCGAGGTGGACAACTTAACGCCGAAGTGCCGCTCGTCATTGCCAGCCAGAAAACCTGCAAGGGTGTTGAACGATCCCTCAAGGCTGGATTGAATTGTCAGGTGATTCGTCCTCGGGACTTCTCCGGCGTTGGCGAATTCAGCCGAGCGGTGTTTGCAGAACTGCGAGCTGCCAATGTGGATCTGGTTACGCTGGCAGGGTTCCTGAGCCTGCTGCATGTACCCGAAGATTTTCGCTGGCGAGTCATTAACATTCATCCATCATTGATCCCTGCTTTTTGCGGGCACGGCTTTTATGGCCATCTTGTTCACGAAGCGGCAATCGAACGCGGCGTGAAGTTCAGCGGATGCACTGTTCACTTTGCTGACAATGAGTACGACGAAGGGCCCATCATTCTGCAGAGAACGGTCGCGGTTCCCGATGGCTGCTCGGCCGATGAACTGGCCACGCTGGTCTTTGAACAGGAAAAGATCGCTTACCCCGATGCAATCAGGCAACTGGCGAGCGGTGCGGTGCGTGTTCAGGGTGGCCGAACTATTTGTCGACCTCATGAGAGATGACCGTGTGACTGGACTCTCCCACCGCGGACCCTGCACTCCGCCGGCGGGAAGATTTGATCCACTCCAAAGATTGCCGAGACCACAAATAAGAAGCATGGCGCGTGTGAAGTGAACGCCGCAAAGCACTTGCCGCCAACGAAGATTTCCGGATTTACCCAGTTTGATGAATCTTACGTCGATGGCTTTGAATAAACCGACTGCTCTGAGAACATATTCTGCTTCAATTCTGTACGACGCATCAGCGTCGCGGCCAACAATCAAGAAGTGATGACAACAGAGAAGTGACCGTCATGGCCCGTGGCAAGAGCCCCTTCGACAAATTTGGATTCGATCCCTCAAAAATGAGCAAAGACCCACTCATGGCCAAGCTCATGCAACGGCTGGCTGATTCCAGAGCCTCGAAGACACGTCGCGAACTCAATCCGGAAGAACTGTTGGAGGAATGGCAGGACGGAATTGATGCACTCATCGACTCTCACCCAACCAACAAGCAAAAACTGGGTGAAAGGATGAAGGGCTCCATGGAGCTGAAGTCTCTTGATCGCAACTCTGGCTGCGAAGTCGTGGTTCGTTGCGGAGCTTCAACGTACCGCGGCAAATGGAACTTTAACATTCAATCGCGAGACTTCGAAGCCAGCTGCAACTGCGGGCACCAGGATCTCTGTGAGCACACTTTCTTCATGGCTCAACAGCTCGAAGCCATGTTGGAAAATCCTAAGTCCGAACTTGTGACAAAGATCCTTGGTGAAGACCTGCAGGATCGTCAGCTGAAACAAACTCTGACTCTGCTGCAGGTACTGACCCGCAATGCACAAGCAGAGCAGTCGCTTGCTTCAAATATGACAGTTGATGACAAGCCGATGACTCGCTTCATCTGGGACGTTTCCATTGATACCTACTACAAATCTGTTTCGCTGACTCCCTGCCTTCAGTCCGAAAAGAAGAACGGCGGCTGGACGAAGGGCAAAGAAAGCACGATTGAGTCTTTCTTGAAGTCACCACGCGACCACTGGACGGGCCTCGATCATCGCCTGGCTGATCTGGTCAGACAGGAACGATGGCAGGTGCCGACGATTGAGCTGTCCGATGCCTTGCGGGTTCTCGCGGGATCCCATCAGTTTTCATTTGATCGCGAAATGGTCGATCTGGTGATGAAACCACTGGAAATTGTCGTCCGTGAAGTCGGTAGCGGGCTGCAGCTGTCAACCAACGCAACGGACTTCATGCTGGAACTGACTCCCGGCACTCAATCTCATCTGATCAGCGCGAATCGAGGCGTTCTGATCGTTGTTCCCGAGCGGCGTCAGGCGATTTACTACAACGGCCCGATACACTCTCATGAAATCTGTCACCAATTGCTGAAACAGCGAGAGGTTGTACCGCTTGAGCAGAAAGATGCGTTGCTGAAGGAACTGGAACCGCTGCGATCCTGCATGTCCGTGCAACTTCCGGAATCGGTCGCAGGAAAGGAGATCGTTTACGATGCTCAAACGGTATTGATGCTGCAACTGCGCCGAAATGGCATGCTGGATGCCACGTTGCATGTGCGGGATCGCGTGCAGTTGCTGCATTCACCTGGCGAAGGCCTGGCACGCATTCACGAAACGGTCGACGGTGAAAAGACGCAATTCGTCCGCAACACGGCCGAAGAAATCCGCCGTGCGGCTGAGTTGGCTTCCGAGTTGAAACTGCGACGAGGCGTTCCGCTCAGTCGCTGGGGCTGGCGAATTCCCGATGGTGATGACATCAGCAATCTGCTCACCGATGCCGGTGCTCTGGTTGAGCGAGCCGAATTGGTGGTGCTGTGGCACAAGGATTCCGTCAGCCGCTTCGATGTCATCGGGCGCCTCACCGCGAACAACGTGCGAGTCGAAGTGACGCGTCAGCGAGACTGGTTCGGACTCACCGGCACCTGCAAGATCGGCGAACAGGAGATTCCACTGAAAGATCTGCTGGCCGGGATGCATGGTCGCTCGTCAAACGGACTGATGGAAGTCTCTCCAGGCAAATGGGCGGCGGTGGCTGAAGAACTCCGCAATGCGCTGCGTCGGTTGTCCGATGTAAGCCAGGAAAATCGCGGCAAACTTCAGCTCGATGCGTCCGCGGCACCAGTGATGAATGCTCTGGAAGCCGCGAAGATTCAGGTTGCAGCCGACAAACATTGGGAGAAGTGTCTCAAGCGACTTCGCGAAGCCGCAGATACGGCGTACGAACCACCGGCCGGTCTGAACGCGAACCTGCGTGATTATCAGCTGGAAGGTTTTCGCTGGCTCAGCCGACTGTCTCACTGGGGCATCGGTGGCATTCTGGCCGACGACATGGGTCTCGGAAAAACAGTCCAGGCATTGGCACTATTGCTGACAAGAATCGAATCCGGTCCGACGCTGGTGATCGCGCCAACCTCGCTGGGCTTCAACTGGCAAAAGGAGTGCGAGCGGTTTACGCCTTCACTCACACCCATCCTGTTCCGGGATATCGATCGGGTCGATCTCAAGAACAGAGTGGGCGACGGTGATCTGGTGATTTGTAGTTACGGGCTGGCTCTGCGTGAGGCCGAACTACTGAAGGAAATCAAATGGGGCACGCTGGTTCTGGATGAAGCTCAGAACATCAAAAACAGCAATAGCAAAACGGCCGCTCAGATTCGAACATTCGAGGCTGACTGGAAGATCGCGCTCACCGGCACACCGATGGAAAACCATCTGGGCGAACTTTGGAGCATCTTCCACACGGTGGCTCCGGGAGTGCTTGGTTCGTGGGAACAGTTCCGTCGCCGCTTTGCTGCACCGATAGAAAAAGACGGCAAAAGTGATCGACGCGCAGCTCTTGCTCAGGTGATCTCGCCTTTTATTCTGCGACGCTCGAAGGGCGAAGTCCTGAAAGATCTGCCGAGCCGCACCGAGACCAATCTGCTGGTCGATCTCTCGGCTGACGAACGCCTGCGATACGATCAAATGCGACTGGCTGCCGTCAGTGAACTCGATCAGATAGGCGACGAGAATCTGGCGCATGATCAGCGATTCAAGGTGCTGCAGATGCTGACTCGCCTGAGACAGTTGTCGTGCCACATCGGTTTGGTCGACAACCAATGGAAAGGCTCGTCATCGAAGCTGGACGTTCTGATGGAGCAACTGGAACAACTGAAAGAACGCGGCAACCGTCCACTGATCTTCAGCCAGTTCACGACGCACCTCGCCCTAATCCGTGAAACTCTCGATAAGGCTGGCATCACCTATCAGTATCTCGACGGTCAAACCACACCCACACAACGTCAGGAGCGAGTCGAAGCGTTCCAGAGGGGCGAAAGTGATGCCTTCCTGATTTCGTTGAAAGCCGGCGGCACAGGCTTGAATCTCACCGCCGCCGACTACGTGATTCACATGGATCCGTAGTGGAATCCGGCCGTTGAAGATCAGGCCACCGACCGTGCGCACCGGATCGGTCAGACAAAACCCGTGATGGTTTACCGCATCATCGCCCGCGGCACGATTGAGGAACAGATCCTCAAAATGCACGACGAAAAACGCGACCTTGTTGATGGAGTCCTGTCAGGCTCGGATGCTTCCGCGAAACTGTCGACGAAAGAACTAGCCGAGCTGATTCGGCAAGGCGTCGATATACCAACCGGGAACCGGTAAGACGAACCCCGTCGTATGAGGCGTTGGGCACAATTGAAGGCTGGTATACTGGATTGGAACCTCGTCGTGTCGTGTTAACCGGGCAACGCCGTGTTCACCGGGACTCAGCGTTTTTTTTCTCTCAGACGGAACGCGACAGCGTCTGGCTTCGGGGGCATTGCAGGAAGCAAGGTTAGAGTTCACCCGGAATTTCACCACCACCACGAGTTGACAGTCCAAGGTAGATATTCTTATCAATCTCTTCGCTTATAAAACGAATTGATCCATCCGCCAGCACAAAATGCGCGCCGCCCGCGTGATGGCTGCCCATAGGCATGTCATTGAACGGAGAAAGGGCATTCATTTTTAGCCCCGAGTTAATTGGCCGGACGATATTGCGAGAACTCACAGCCAATGTCAGATCCTGACCTCCGCGGAGCCAGGAACGAAAACGGGACCCAGTCGCCCTGTTGACCCATGACAATTCGCCGATCATGGCAGTATTTGATAATCCATCAGTCACATCACGAAATCCCAGACTGGCAGAAGCAATAAACATTCCTTCGACACCAATTCCTGCACCCTCATGCGATTCTTCGGATTGAGTCAGAAACTGGACTCTGGTGATCGGATCAATGCCTCGCGGTCCGTTCAATCCGTAATAGTGAGTTGTGTACGGAGCTGTTCCAGAACTGACCGGTGGAACCAGGTCCGCAACATTTGCAACGCTGGGAGCGGTGGTCTCCATACGATCGACCGGGCTGGAGGGACAAAGGTAGGTTGCAATCCTCTGAAGTCCGTGGGGTTGATTTTTGCCCACCATGCTGAAAGCGCCGGCAGCGAAGTTAAACCGGCTGAAGAGGTTGGCCTGATCGATCTGAGGCAGTATCGACACCGTCCAGGCTAGTCGGTTGGCCGAAGAAAACGACGGAGGCACCTTATTGTAAATATCATGGTAGTTGTGGACCGCCAGACCAATTTGCTTCAGGTTATTCCGGCATTGCGTACGGCGAGCCACCTCGCGAGCCTGCTGAACTGCGGGTAGAAGCAGAATAAGCAGGATAATAATGATGGAGATCACCACCAGAAGTTCGATCTGCGTCAAACCTCGACGAATGACCAGCCTCGGCGTGCATCGCTGACTATTCGAGGGTACTGAACACATGGCATTTCCCCGCGATGGATTTGATCAAATAGCGCCTGTCCACAATGCTTTGAGACAAGAAGCACTTCGTGAAGACTTCGCTTTCTCGATAGTATAGACATCGATCTGGAACCAAGTGACGCTAAAGGCGGATTGTTTCCAACACGCAAACTTTCCTGAATGCCTACTCCGGAAAACATGCACGGCCAGTTTCCTGATTAATGTGCGATGTCATGCACCGCCGGCCAAACCCTGGAAAACTCGTCACCCAGCGGAGCGACGCCCTTCCCGAACTGCGACAGGTCGGCCTACTTCTGCCCCTTAACCCACTGTTCGCCGTAATCGTTCTTGAATTCCCGGTACATCGCATGAACGTGCTCGGTCGGGTTACCACCCATCTGCTGGGGGGCATACGCAAAGAAGCAACCCGGACCCTGAACGCGATAATACGCCGCACTGCCGGGTTTGATGGGTCCTCGCCAGCAGAAGTGCGCTTCTGCAATCTGTGATTCAATGGAATCTTTGTCTCAGCAAACACTGATGCTACGAAAACAACGGCGAGATTACCTGCCCGGCGTTGACTCGATGAGGACGATCGAAGCGATCGATCATTGTGTGTTCCGGATCGATGCCCAGAGCGGTAAAAATCGTTGCCCCGAGGTCCGCAGGATACCAGCCGCGAGTTGCCGGGTAGGCCGCTTGTGCATCGCTTGCTCCAATGACCTGACCACCTCGAACTCCGGCTCCGGCGAAGACGGCTGAAAATACGCCGGACCAGTGGTCGCGGCCAGCCCCAGCGTTGATCTGAGGCGTGCGTCCAAACTCACCGACAGCCACAACCAGCGTCGTATCGAGCAGACCTCGTTCATCGAGATCCGTCAGAAATGTCGCCAGACCCAGGTCGAATGGCGGAAGCAGCCGATTTTTCAGTTGCCCAAAATTGTCGCCGTGCGTATCCCAGTTGTTCATCGTTCCCATGTTGGCCTGAATGATTGGCATTCCCGCTTCAACCAGGCGTCGAGCCAGCAGTAGAGACTGGCCGAACGAATGTCGGCCATAGCGGTCTCGCATTTCGATCGACTCCCGATTCAGATCGAAGACATCACGAAACTTCCCCGCAGCGCCAAGCAGGTGATGCGCCTTCTCCACCGAACGACTCAGTGACTGCGACGAAGAGGGAGTCTGCAGATGCCCATGCTGATCATCGAGCGCCGACAGCAGCCTGCGGCGATTCTGAATTCGCTGTTCAGTGAGATCCTGCAGCAATGTGAGTTCATCTATATTGAAGTCTGTGGCGTTTGGATCTTTGGTGACGTGCCACGGATCATACTGGCTTCCCATGAAGCCGCCCGTCTGCCCTGAGAAACCATAGCCGTTATGAATGTAGGTCGGCAGCATCACGCCGGATGGCACTCCATCTTCACGAGGGCGCAGCGACTGCAATGCGGCGGAGTAGCAGGGCCAGTCCGCGCGGCTGGCCATATGAGTCGCACCGGGCGGAACCTGGTTTACACCGGTCAGGATGAAATGCGTGGCATGTTCATGACTCGGCAGACTGTGAGTCATTGATCGCACGATGGCGAACTTATCGGCCACAAGAGCAAGATGTGGCAGATGCGGCCCGATTTGTACTCCCGGTGCCACGGTGTCAATCGGACGAAAGTCTCCGCGGACTTCAGCGGGAGCATCGGGCTTCAGATCCCACATATCCTGATGCGACGGCGCGCCAGTGAGAAACAAAAACACGACACTCCTGGCGCGACCAAAAACAGAGCTTTCAGCTGCGAAGGACGATCTCACTGCAGCCAGATTGGCAAGGCTGACTCCCAGTGCCGATGAATAGCCGATCTGAAGAAACCGACTGCGACTGATCGCCGAAGTTCGGCGATTGGGCAAACCACTCGGCATCGGAAACTCCAGGTACAGGAGTGAAAATCAGGCGGGAAGTCAAAGGCGAGGATTGAAGCATACGCTCTATTTTGCCCAGTCGGCAAGACGGCAGGGGAAAAAGATCCGTTTTAGGGCCTCCATTGCCTCTTTGGGAACGACAGTGTCGTTTGAACCGGGCCTGCGATAACGAATTGTTCCCATGTTGAAACATGGTTATCTCTCTCCACCGAGTTGAATCGCTCATTTTCGTGGGGTAGAACGCGGGACAATCTTCGCAACTGGTCTGTTTCTGGAGTTATGGCGATGCGTATTGTTTTGATTCTGGTTCTAACGTTCAGTTCGTCAGTCGCGGCGGCAAAGGATCTATTGATTGAAGCCGAGAGCTTCACGAATCCTGGCGGATGGAGTCTCGACACTCAGTTCATCCGCGAGATGGGTTCGCCGTACATGCTGGCTCATGGGCTGGGAAAGCCCGTCGCCAATGCGTCGACGACCGTCGAGTTTCCTGAGACCGGCACTTACAACGTTTTCGTGAGAACAATGGACTGGGTTGCGCGCTGGAAGGCCGAAGGTCAGCCGGGGCGATTTCAGGTACTCGTTGATGGTAAGCCGCTGAGCGAAACGTTGGGCACAACAGGGGCCGAATGGGACTGGCAGAATGGTGGCATGGTGGAGATTGCTCAGAAGACGGTAACGCTCAGCCTTCAAGATCTCACAGGCTTCGACGGTCGTTGCGATGCAATCTTTTTCACAAAAGCAGATTCAGAGACTGCAAAGACCGGACCTCCGAATGACAAGCAACCACTGTCCGACTGGCGGCGCGAACAGCTTAGACTGAAAGCCGAATCCACAAAGCGAGATGGCTATGATCTTGTCGTTGTCGGCGGCGGATACGCGGGGATGGGAGCTGCGATTTCGGCGGCTCGCATGGGTTGCAAGGTGGCGTTGATTCAGGATCGTCCAGTGCTCGGCGGCAACGGCAGCAGCGAAGTGCGTGTCTGGGCGATGGGCAACATCCGTCGCGGCAAGTATCCGCGTATCGGGGAGATCATCGAAGAATTTGCCGACCACGCGACGAAGTCTCCCGGCCGGGCCGAAGAGTTCGGCGACGACCTGAAAGAAAAGGTTGTCCGCGAGGAGAAGAACATCGATCTGTTTTTGAATCATCATGCCTATGCGGTGAGGACGGAAAATAGTCATATCGCGTCAGTGACGGCGTTTGACACTCGTACCGGCGAACATTCAGAGTTCTTCGGTCGGCTGTTCAGCGATTGCACGGGTCACGGCACGATCGGATACCTTGCCAATGCGGATCGGGAAATGGAAGACAAGGGTCGCATGGGCATGAGCAACATGTGGGCCTGGGACGAACTGCAGGAACGTGCTGAGTTTCCTCAAACGCCGTGGGCACTTGATCTGACGATGGACGATTTTCCATATCCTCGAGACCACCATGGTCAGTGGTTCTGGGAGAGTGGTTTCGGCAAAGACGCTCTTGGCGATTCCGAAGCGATCCGCGACTGGAATCTGCGAGCGGTCTTCGGAGCGTTCAATGCCATGAAGAACCGTGACGGTGCCGAAAAGCATAAGACGGCGATCCTGACGTGGGTCGCTTACATCGGCGGGCCTCGCGAATCGCGGCGGTTGATGGGCGACCTGGTGCTGACTCAGGATGATATTGTTTCCAAAAAAGAATTCGCGGACGGCTGCGTGCCGAGCACATGGTCGATTGACTTGCATTATCCCAAGGATCAGTACGCGAAGAAGTTCCCGGATAACCCGTTCATCAGCATCGCGGTTCACGATCAGCGAATCGATCGTAACTACGGCTATCCAGTCCCCTATCGCTGTTTCTACTCACGCAATATCGACAACTTGTTCATGGCCGGTCGTAACATCAGTGTAACTCACGAGGCACTGGGGACGACGCGAGTGATGAAGACCTGTGGCATGATGGGCGAGGTTGTCGGCCGGGCGGCGAGCATCTGCGTATTCCATGAATGCTCGCCGCGAGAAGTCCACGACCGCTACCTTGCGGAGCTGATCGATCTGATCCAACTGCCGGGCAAAGCGCGTCGCAGTACAGTGTATGAGAAGATTTCAATCCCGGCCGACGCAATGGAACTGGCAGGTCCATATGGTCCACCATCGGGTCTCGATCCGAAGAAGCTGGGTGGCTTCGTGATTGACGATCGGGACGCGAAAAAAACTGGCAAGTGGACCGAGGGTCAGGGTTTAAAGGGCTACGTCGCCTACGGATACGTGTACTCATCCGGCGAAGACGCTTCGATTCGGTTTCCTTTTGAGATTCAGGACGCTGGTCGCTACGAAGTTCGCGTATCATGGCAGCCTCACGAGAATCGCGCGAAGAAGGCGCGCGTGGTTTTGACTGTGAATGGAAAATCGCAGGAGACCATATTCAACATGAGTGAAGCGGCTCCGCTGGAGAACGGCTTTGCCTCGGTGGGCGTGATCGACGTACCGGCCGGCGAAAAGGGTTCGGTGGAGTTCTTTGCGAAGGGCGCCGACGGAACAGTACATGCCGATGCGGTGCAGATCATCGCACAGTAGATCGATCTGACTCAGATCAACTGCAGGATGCTACTCAATCAGCGGTCGCTGGCGTGGAGAAGCTTTGCGGTGGAATTCGTCGAACTCCGCCGGAAGCAGCGCCAGTAATTCTTCGGTCGTCAGTGAATGCAGGTCCCACGTCAGATCGAGCTGGCTGAGAATGTCTGCAAAGCGCCTCGGGCTTCCGGGGCCTTTACCGGTCAGTCCTGTGCGATTGCGGCCTTTTGCGGAGTCGTAATACAACCGCGTCGCTGCGCCGACAACTGCGTGACACGTCACCAGCGACGGACGCGAAGCAATCAACGTCACCAAAAGTCCCTGCTGCTGTGGCGGGCCGCACAGCAACGACAAAGCACGCTTCGGATCATCACGGTGGGCTCGAAAAACCTGATACGGTCCAGCAAGCAAATGCCGGCAGGACTTGCGAGGGTCTTCCAGATCGGCGATCCAACGACTGCGATCGCCCGGCTGCCATTTGCTGTTATGAATCGGACAGAGTGTTTCAAACCAGCACAGCGAAAGCCAGGTCCAGAACCCGGCATCGGTTCGCAGATTGGCAGCATCCATGCGAAGAACACGATTCAGATGCTCGGCCACTTCCAGGCGAGAATGAAACTCTCGGGGATCCGCTTCGACTTCCATATCGATGGGAGCTGAACTTGCGGAACTGGTCAGCAGCTCCATCGGAGCATCCAGCGAAGGCTCAGTCTTCAGACGGCTCAGAAACGAGTCAAACTGTTCAATTCCTGCAGATGTCAGACGACGAGCAAGCATAAGTTTCTTGAACAGCCAAGCCTGAGGCTAAGTACAATCACGAACCTGCGAGGAGATCGTCTACTCTGGCAACGCTGGCACTGATCGTCCACTTTGCCTGACCGAACGATGCACTCAAAACCAGAACCATTTCTGAACGGTATCAACGACGTCACCGAAGCACCAGTAAAACGCAGAACTCTTCCCACAGTACAGTTTTACCGTCACCTCGGCACCGATACGCTTTTCGGGCAAAGTCTGCCCTCCATTGGCCACCGCATTCAATTCAAAGACGGTACCCAGCTCTGTGTCCGTTGTGGAACGAGTCGCCACTTTTGTCAGATGACAATCAAACTTGGCATCAGGTTGCGTTGCCAGGGTGAACCGTCCAGGTAACTCGGCGGTCTGATTTTTCGCTATGGCCTCGCGCTGGGCACGAAGGATATGTCCCATTCGCTTTTCCTGAACCAGCAGCTCCATGTGCCACTCGCCATTATCGTTCATAATGTCGAAGAGATGATCTCCCTGACGCACGGGACGGTCCTCCAGTAGCTGCCGCAATTGAAAATCCGGAATTCTGCCATCGGCCTGCGCTCTGATGGTGAGTTTTTCCTTCTTTCGGTTTTCGAGCGTCGTCACCTGCTGTCCGGCAATATCCAGGTCACCTTCAATGCCTCGAAGTTCGACTTTCAGGCGCTCGATGGAAGCAGCCGTATTGCGTTTCTCTTCGTCTGCCGCCAGATTCAAACTTTGCTCCATCTGAGAAATCTCTGACTTCTTTCCGTTCCCCAGGTGTTCGTATTTTCTGACGGACGCGCGAGCTTCTTCGATCTGGCCTTCCAGTTCGTCGTTTTCCAACACGATCAGCACCTGGCCTTTCTTTACTTCTTCGTCCCCATTGACCTTCAGGCCGTCGCTGGTAATCAGTCCATCCCATGTGGCGAAAACCGCATGCTGTTCTATGGGCATCAGCTTGCCTTCAGCGGTAACCGGGTAGTCCAGAGTGATAAACGTCAGTGCGGCAGTCACCCCGGCAATCACGAGAAGCACTGCTGTCGTGATCATCAATTTGCGGCCCTTGAACCACTCCAGTCCACTGCCCATCGCTTTCCAGAGGCTCAACCCGAAAATACGACCGTGCTGTCGTGAATTCCACAACGCTGCACCGACATGATCGGCAATAAGTTCTGCACGCTGCTCAAGCTGAGGAAGCGGTTCTGACTCTGCAATCTGCTCAATCACCAGGCAGCCGGTCGCTTTGACTCGCTTTTTCTTGCGTTCGCGATCCGCCTCTTCACCCTGTTGGCGGACCATGGCGTCATTCTCGAACATGGGTACCAGCATCACCATGCGTGAGCCGCTTTCCTGCACGAAGGCGGCGAGCGGCTCTTCGATCTGCGGAGCCAGCCCTTCGACTTTGCCGGTGTAGAGCAACGTTTCCCCCATGTCGATCACGCGTTTCGACAGCTTATTCATCGCAGCAATCAGATTCGCCCGAGGATTAACGCTGCTCTGGCCACTGACCGCCCGCACTTTGACGCTGCGACCTTTTCGGACCGCCACACTGGCACGGTCACAACCCAGCAGCGAACGACAATCGCTGGCCGCCGCGTCGGCA
>JANPHT010000581.1:0-8894 GCA_031424595.1 Planctomycetota bacterium | reverse complement strand
TGGCACTCCCACAGCTTCCAACCCTCCCGCCGATCGAACTCTGCGACAGCCAACAACCAGTCGTGCTCGAACGCTGTCATGTTCGCCGCCCCTGATAGATCACTGCCTCTACCTGCTCCAACGGACGAACAACTGCGAGTCCTCCACAAGACCATTAAGGCTGTGACCGATGACATCGATCGGTTGTCCTTCAACACGGCCATCAGTCGCATGATGGAGTTCTCCAACTTTATGTCGAGCCAGGACGCTCGTCCGAAGTCAATAGTGTCTCAGTTCGTGCTGTTGTTGAGCCCATTTGCTCCGCATATTGCCGAAGAACTCTGGAATGTACTTGGTCACTCGACTACGCTGGCTTACGAACCGTGGCCGACGTACGACCCTGCGTTGCTGGTTGAGGATAGTGTTGAAGTTCCGGTTCAGTTCAACGGAAAACTGCGATCCAGGATTGTTGTCCCGGCAAACAGTGATGCGGCTGCCATGGAAGCAGCGGCTCGCGCGGATGAACAGGTTCAGAAGAATCTGGAAGGCAAGACTGTTGTGAAAGTTGTGGCTGTGCCCGGGCGCATGGTGAATTTCGTTGTCAAGTAGGGCCGAGAAAGTCTAAGACCACGGTTTCTGGAGAGTCAGCAACCAGAACACACCAACCGAGCCTGCCTCGGTGGTCGGTCGCGAATTGCACGACTTGCGGTACTGTTCATTGTCGATCATAGCTCGATTCCACGAAACGCGATTCTCCGCAAACCGCAAGCCTTAATCTCTTCCGAGGATTTCCTATGTCGATTTCAGTCGGGTCTGAACATTCTCGTCGGGGTGTTCTGCGTTCGATGGTTGGCGGATCAATGTTGTTTCCGGGCCTTGTCTCTCAGTTGTTGGCGGAGCAGTCACCGGCAGCGCCTGACGATCCGCTGGCTCCGAAGCCGGCTCATTTCCCGGCGAAGGCGAAACGAGTCATCTTTCTGTACATGAGCGGTGGCGTTTCACATGTGGATTCCTGGGATCCCAAGCCGAAGCTTGTCGCGGATGCAGGCAAGACGATCCCGGTCAACGAGTTTCAGGGACGCAAGGGGGACTTCAATATGTTCCTCAAGCGACCGCAATGGGACTTCAAACCTCACGGTCAGAGTGGAATCGAAGTCAGCGACATGTTTCCTCACATGGCAGAATGTGTTGATGATCTGTGTGTGATCCGTTCGATGAAGTCTGATCACACAAATCATTACGAAGCGACACTGGGAATCCATACAGGATCATTCACGTTTGCTCGCCCCAGCATCGGATCGTGGCTCAGTTATGGACTGGGTACCGTCAATCGCAATCTCCCGTCGTTTGTTGTGATCGCTCCTCATTCGCCTTATGCCGGGGGCCAGGTCTGGGGCAGCGACTTTCTTCCCGGAGCCCATCAGGGAACGTTGGTTGTTCCCGGAGCGGAGCCAGTGGCCAATATTCAACGACGCTCACCCAGTAGCCGGCTGCAGGAGCAGGAGCTTGCCGCTATGGCTCGGATGAATCAGCGGCATCTGGCGTCAAGGCCGAATGATCCGCTGCTGACAGCTCGGATCAAGTCGTTTGAAACAGCGTTTGGTATGCAGGCGGAAATGCCCGAGGTGTTCGACTTGTCAAAGGAGGACGATGCGACTCTGGAAATGTACGGACTTCCGCGCGGCAGTACCAATGGATTTGCCTGGCAGTGCCTTGTCGCTCGTCGATTGGCCGAGCGTGGCGTTCGCTTCGTGGAATTGATTGATGTCGGCTCCTCCGCCAACTGGGATGCTCACGGTGATATGATGACGCATGCCCCGCTGGCGAAGAATATCGATCAGCCGATTGCCGGGCTGCTCAAGGATCTCAAACAACGAGGCATGCTGGAGGATACTCTGGTGGTCTGGACCACAGAATTCGGACGCACGCCATTCAACTCAGCCGCAGGTGCTGCTGGTCGTGAACATCATCACTGGGTTTTCTCATCCTGGCTCGCCGGCGCCGGCGTGAAACCGGGCATGACGTTTGGCGAATCCGATGAGTACGGAATTGATGTGGCGAACGATGTTGTCCACGTTCACGATTTCCACGCCACGATCCTGCATCTGATGGGCCTTGATCACGAACGATTGACATTCCGTCATACAGGTCGAGACTATCGATTGACCGACGTCGCCGGCAAGGTTGTTCAACCGATCCTTGCGTGATGGTCATCGACCTGATTTTGGTCTCACTCCAAATCAGCGTCGAGGCCATTTGCTCTACTTGACGGCTCGGGCGGCGCGTTTCTGGCGAAATTTATTGCCGGCTCGCAAAGTGTGGCCAACAGAGAGCCGACTTCCTGGGCCACGAGCATGTTCTGATTAAAGAGAGCGTGTTTCTGCTCTGCTCCAATGGCCAGAATTTCAAGGCCAGCCCTTCGACCCAACAGGCGGATTCTGGCCAGATGATACCAATGACTGATGGCCACCAATTCAGGATCCCGCTGCAACTCCGGACGCTCGGCAGCGAATAGCAGAGAAGCGTCGAGGCTCGCTCCATTTTCGTCTGTGACGATTTGATCTTCTGGCACTCCCTCAGAAACGGCGAGGCTTCTCATTGCCTTAACCTCCGCCTGACCGGACAGTATCAGCAGACGCCCCCGTTTCTCGATGACCAGCCTGCATCCCGTAGCAAGACGATCGATGACTTCCTCCGTCAATTTACCGCCTTCCTCCAGTCGTTCACCGATCACGAGGATCGCCGGGGCGGGCTGACGAGGAAGCGGATCTGAGAGACCGCCCGTCTGCACGGTCACGACCGCAAACCCCACAATCGTCAGCAGAACGCTTACCAGAATGGAAATCAGAGAGGAGTGGCCACGAACGGACTCTCGGTTGCCATTGATGACTCCGATTCCCGCCACGGAGTACAGCATCAGAATTCCGAGAGGCCGAATCATGGCAGTCGTTCGCTGGTGGCTGACGATCTGATCGGAGAGTTGCCAGAGCTCTCGACCACAACAACCAATAAACGTCATCATCAAGGCCAGTGAGGCGAACTGCACAGGCCCTGGGAGTTCGGGTTTCATGGCAAACATCAGCAACGACGTGGCGGCCATGGCCAGGATTGTGATTCCAATGGGCTGAGTCAACGGCCTTAGGTTTGTGAGCCAATTCGTCACGGAACTGGTCGAGTGAACAAACACCTCCATAAGATTGAGGGCCATGAGCACTGACAACCCCAGAGCCGCTCCGCGCGAGACGGCCATCCAGCCGGGAGCCGGGCCTTGGAGGTAGCGTCTGATTAAGGGCACGTCCGGCTTCAATGAAATCATCCCTGACAGCGAATCAATGTGGGCTCCCGAATCATCGACAAGTCTGTCCATGGTATCCCAAAATGGCATCGTGGACAGACGGTCTCTTCGCTAATCTTTCGTATGGCAGGAACGAGGAAATCCAAACGAAGTGGTTATCATGCCAGCCTTGAACTCCCGAATTGTCTGATTCGGGCATCAGATTTCTCCAACGGGTGTAGGCCAAACTGCGTAAAAAACGCAGGAAAGGCCAGAAAATGCTCAGAATGTCCGAATCGGACGCAGAAGATCAGTCTCTCGATGCAACGGATTCGCCGGAAAATGGTGAAGCTCCGTCCGCGAGCGAGGTACGACTGGTTCACGCCGCCCGGAACGGAGATCACGATGCGTTTGGCGAGCTGGTTCTTCGATACGAACGACGCGTGCTGAAGGTTGTGCGGCGTTTTGTTCCGGAACTGGAACTGGCGAGCGACCTGGTTCAGGAGTCTTTCCTGCGAGCTTATGAGCGTATCGAACAATTTGATCCGGCAAGACGATTCGGCCCTTGGTTGTTTCGATTGGCCGTGAATCTGACTTACGACCACCTTCGAAAGGTTCGACGTCGCGGTCGCTGGGCATTGTTTTCAGATGTGAGCGAAGATCGTTCGCCTGATCCTGCGGTGGCAGATCCCAGAGTGGAAATGGATCTTTCGCAGGAAGTTCGGGTTGTCCTTGCGGAGATTCCCGAGGCTTACCGTACGGTGTTGATCCTCAGGGATCTTGAGGGTTTTTGCACCTCCGAGGTCGCTGCAGTCACTGATCGAAGTGAAGCGACTATTCGATGGCGACTGGCGGAGGCTCGAAAAATGTTCCGTGAATCCTGGGAGCGCCGTGAACGAAGGGCCGACAAAGAACGGCTCTCGCGTGACTCTGAGTGAATTGATCGACCTCGAATAATTAGTGTGTTCCTGGAATGCGTTGTAGCGAGATTTAATTATGGACTGTTCTGACGCGAAACATTTGATTCATTTGGACGTTGGAGATGACCTGCGGACGGAGGAAGAACTGCCGCTGGCGGAGCATATGGGAAAATGCGGTGAATGCCGTACCTACCACGCCGGGATGGCCAGCGCTATGAATGTGTTAGGATTGCTTCGGGGAGCGACTCCGGAAGAAGCCGAAAGTGCGGCAGCGTTTCGTTCTGTCTGGCCGAATATTTCTCGTGAAATCAACCGCCGGAGAACGGTTCCCGCAAAGGCACAAAAGTTTAATCTTCAGGTTGCAGCCCTGAGCGTGTGCTCGTTGTCGCTCGCGGTAGTGACAATTGTGCAGAGTCTATCTTCCATGCGAGGCTCAATAGATCAGGGAGGTATGATCTCTGCGCAGCCGGTTGCCAATGCGACTGGTCTGCAGCCACCAAAGTTCAGGCCATACCTCCCGCCTTTTCAGAGTGGGGCGTCGAGTGCTCCGATGCCTGGATTTTCGCCAGTCGGGACATCTCCTCCACAGTCCTTCTAAGACGGGATTCCGCAGAGCCCTCTGAATTTTTAGTGTTGCTGCGTATCGGGGAGTTGCCGCCTGGCGGCCGTATTTGTGTCCTGCAACCGGCCCAACAAAAACGGATTTGTAGGCAGTTCTGTGGACTACTTCCCAGGCTCAACTCGATCAATGGGCGTCGGCAAATCAAACAGCATCTCAGGGCGAACAGACGACTGCTCAACCAAAGCCCAGGATTGCAGCTGTGTTTGCCGGAATTCAACCTTTTGTGCTTCACGGCCGGCCGTTGCCGGGATTGTGCCGACTCCATGAAGCCGGACATTCAATATCATTGACAGAAAACTGATCTTGGAAGGATTCCGAGGATAAATATCTGATCCGAGGGGCCTTGACTCGTCTTGCGACAATCTTGCCTTACCTGAGAACTCGTCCAGTTCTGCTGTTACGTTGGCGAGCCGAATTGCTGGTGTGGAAGCAGTCGATGGAACAACCAGCGGAATAAACCGACCAGTGGCCGAAATTACGAGTCCATTCGGACCATCTGACTTCGCGCCCGTCGCCAGCTGCACATGGGTTTGCAGTACCCCGAACGGCCCGACAGCAATCGTGTCTTTTCGTTCAGGAACCTTCACAGCACCATCGGACTCTGAGGGATTCTCGGCGGTCGTCGCATACTCGGATGCTGTCCAAAACGGGCGACCAAACCAACTGATGATGATCTCATCCGGACAAGTGTTGCGAAGCAATTGTGATGTCGATGAATCCAGACTGAGTAATACTCCCAGCAGGTTTTCTTTGTCGCGAGCATTGATACTTGTAATATGCCCTTCAGAATCGACAACAAAACCGATCCTGATGTCCTCAAGCGATCTCGCGGACGGCGCCGATGATCTGATTGAATCCGAAGTTGTCTGGCCGACTTCTCGCACAGCCTTTCTGATTCTGGCCGAAACGACTACATCTCCGGTTTTCATCACTTCCGTGACTTGATACTCAATCTCGAATTCATCTCGAGTGTCTGAGATCGTTGGTGCTTCCCCCGAAAGTGTGACCTCGGTCTCCTTGACTACAAGCACATTCACAACAAATCGATCGCCCGCCTCAAGTCCCCAGACCGTTTGGATTTCGTCGGCGGGCATTGACAACGATGAGCTTAGGCTTATCAGCAGTAGCCGGCAGACCCACAAAAACCACGGGTGACGATTTCGCATAAGGCATCAACTCCAGAGCGATCACAAGTAGTCGCCATCCGAAAGCCCGAAAGCCGGGAAACACGGACCGGAATCATAACTTCCAGAGGCAAACTACGACAGGAACAGTGTAGCGATCTCGTAAAAGATCACGACGCCCAGGACGTCCACCATGGCCGCGATAAGTGGGTTTGACATTATGGCGGGATCCATGCCTAATCGGCGAAGCGTCAATGGCAGCAAAGCGCCAGCCGAGGTTCCAAGTATGACAACAGCAACGACTGTTGTGGCGATGGCTGCTGATTCGGAAACAGTCCTGCCAAACCACAACCACGCAAAGCCAAAATCCAACGTCGCTAAAGCAACGCCCAGGCAGAGTCCGATCAGAAACTCACGAAAGATCAGACTACGGCTCATTGTATCATCGCCGCCACCTTTCGTCTCGGTTGGTTGCAAGGCGAACATGCGTATGAACAAAGTGGCTGATTGAGATCCCGCATTACCTCCACTGGCCATGACCAGTGGCAGGAATAACAGGATCAACGTCGTCAGCCCGCTCAGCCCAAGTGGCACGGCTTCGACACCACCAGTTGCTTGTCGATAGTGGTCAATGACATGCGCGTTCATCAGTGCCACAATTGAGAGAAACAGCAGCCAGATGCCACGTTTCCAAAGAATCGTCAGCAATGGCGTTTCTTCGTACGTGTCCCGCAGCGGAGCCACGGCTCCCTGCAGATAAGCGTCTTCGGTGGCTTCCTCCTGAACCACATCGAGGGCGTCGTCGTGAGTGACGATGCCGACGAGCCGATCGTCTTCGTCAACAATCGGCAAGGCGATAAAGTTGTATCGACCAAGTTCCTGGGCCACCACCGCACGCTGCTCAGACACCTTAAAGCGAATCACATCTCGCTGCATGATCTCTGAGAGTCGCGTCTCCGGCTTGGCCAGAATAAGCTCACGAAGTGAAATGAACCCTTCCAGCTTTCTTGCTTCGTTCAGAATGTAGACGTAGTAAATCGTCTCGCTGTTCGGAGCCTGTTGTCGAAGCTGTGCCAGTGCATCTCGGACAGTAATGTTCGCCGGCAGCGAAGCATATTCTGTCGTCATGATCGATCCGGCGCTGTCTTCGTCGTAAGAAAGCAGTCGTCGGATATCATTGCGTTCAGCTTTTGCAATCAGTCGCAGTACCTCTTCGCGATGTTCTTCGGACATCTCCGACAGTAAGTCGACGCGATCATCTGCCGACATCCACTCAAGCAGATTCGACAACCTTGTCGAATCCAGCGACTCCACCAGATCGGTCTGCCGTCGGAGCGGGATGTATTCAAAGATTTCCACGCGAAGAGGAAAGTCAGCCTGATCCAGCACCGTCCAGATCTGTCGATCGTCCAGCTCTTCAAGGATTTCAGCGACGGCTGCCGGATGGACTACCTTGCAGAAAGCTGCCAGCCCAACGAGGTCTTCTTCCTGAAGCATCTGCTGCACGTCAGGAAGGATCAGCGTTTGATAAACGTCCTGCATGGAGAAAACTCCGGAGCACGGAAAACGACGAACGTTGAGGCGGCAAGGCCCCCGGCCGAAGGAGCACGGACTCATCTGCCTCAAACAAAAGGCAGATTGCCACACTCTCCATATGATGCCGCGAGACTCCACGAAGGCACGAGTGGCAAAAAAAATCCCTGCGGGACAGAGATCCGGCAGGGATGGGTATCAAACCGATTCTTACAAAAGAATCGGCGCGAAATTCCTGAACGCCTAACGCTTGGAGAACTGAAAGCTCTTGCGAGCTTTCTTGAATCCATACTTCTTTCGCTCGACCATTCGGTCGTCGCGAGTCAGCAGACCGGCGTCAGCCAGCGAATGATGCCACGCTGGGTTCATACCCTGCAGAGCACGAGCGATACCAAGAATGATCGCACCAGCCTGGCCCGTTGTACCGCCACCCTGAACACGGATGGAAATATCAACCTGACCAGCCTTGCCAACGACATTCAGCGGAACCATGACGCTTTCACGGTCTCGCTCAATTCGCAGGTATTCTTCCATGGCTCGGCCGTTGATGACAAATTGGCCGGAACCTTCTTTAATTCGAACGCGAGCAACCGAAGTCTTTCGACGACCAGTCCCCATGGCGACACCAAATCGATCCATTTTACCGCGAATCGTTGGCTGGTAACCAGGGCTGACGGAGGTCGCTGCGGCAGCACCCGATCCGATCGTCAGCTCAGGCAGCTGTGATGATGGAACTTCTGGCTCAGTTGCCAAAGCATCCGTGGAAGCAGAGGGATCCATACTCATGAGTGTTCGTCGCAAGGAAAAGGTGAATCAAAAAACCAGCCGACTACGGCAGTGGAAAAACCGCGGCGAAACCTAGCTCTTGATCTTTCGATCCGGAACCAGGTGAGCTGGGAAAGGCTTTGGCAGTTGAGACTGATGTGGATGGTTCGTACCAACAAAAACACGCAGTTTCTTCAGCATCGCGCGGCCCAGCTTATTTTTGGGCAGCATTCGACGCACTGCTTCGCTAACCAATTGATCTGGACGCTTCTCCCAGGTTTCCACGGCGGATCGGACACGCCGACCCCCTGGAAATCCGGTAAACCGAGCATAGTTCTTCTTGGCCATCTTCGTTGTCAGATACGGAATTCGATTGTGTTGCATCGAATTGCCGGTGAACCGAATACGTTCACAATTCAGCACAATCACACAGTCGCCGACATCCACGTGCGGAGTGTAATTGGCCTTATGTTTGCCCATCAGAACGGTCGCGATGCGAGTCGCCAAACGTCCAACGATGTGTCCATCCGCGTCGATAACAAACCAGTCACGGCCTTGTTCATCGACGACTTCTTTCTTCGCCATCCATGTTTTGCCAATCGCCAGCATGGAACCGTCATCCTTTGGGCCACCGAATCAGGTAGCTATGATCTAGTGTTCAAAAACGGAACGGCAGA
>JANPHT010000580.1:0-3623 GCA_031424595.1 Planctomycetota bacterium | reverse complement strand
TTTATGGACACCATCGGCCCCGATTACACGATGCAGTGTCTGCCTGACTTCCTGATGGAAAAGAAGGGCGAGAGTCATCCCACGGAGAAAGCGAGTCTCTTCGGAAAACGATTCGTCTCGTGCGTAGAAACCGATGCTTCTCGCAAGCTGGCCGAATCGACAGTCAAGATGCTGACCGGTGGCGAGAAGATCATGGCTCGCCGAATGCGTGAAGACTTCTGGGAATTCAACCCAACCCACAAGCTGGTGCTTTGTACAAATCATCGACCGATCATTTCCGGAACTGACCACGGCATCTGGCGCAGGCTCCTGTTGATCCCCTTCCTGCAGCGATTCGATGGAGCCAAGCAGGATAAGCAGCTGCCGGAAAAGCTCAAAGCAGAACGGTCCGGAATTCTCGCGTGGGCTGTGCGAGGATGTCTCGAATGGCAACGTATCGGTCTGAACCCTCCGGCAAGCGTTACTGAAGCCACAGAAAAATATCGCAGCTCTGAAGACATCACGGGGCGCTTCCTTTCGGATTGCTGCGTCATGGGCAAAGCCTACGGAGTGAAATTCAGCGAGCTGTACGAACGCTTTGAGCAATGGACCAACGACACGGGTGACTTCCTGCCATCTAAGCGTGCTCTGGGCGTGTGGCTGGAGGACAACGGGTACGAAAAATACTCAGCCAACGGACGTCGTTATAGAGGTCTGATGCTGAGGCAAACCAGCGCCTCTGAAGACATTGAAGATCCCTTTATGGAACGAACGGAACGAACGGAATGAACTTTCGGTATGAATGCAAATCCCAGGGGGAAATGAAAATTATACGGAAACCTCGTTCCGTTCGTTCCGTTCGTTCCACGACCCTCAAAAACACGGCAGAAATGCATTTCGCGTTCGTTCAGCTTGTGGAGCCAGCGGTGCGAGCTGCGGTCAACACATATTCCCATGGTTCCTCCGCTGCGTACTGCCCCCATATACCCCCTTCGACGACATCGCGCTACTGTGCAGACTTTCTTTTAGGTGTCCGAAGATGAAACTGATCAGACATACTGCTGAAAACCTGAGTGGCGACCACATCGAACCTGTGGAGATTGTGGACTGGTTCTCTCAGGGCGAAAGCTGCTCGCTCCAGATTGGCGAGACGAGCGTGGTTATCCGGTTCATCGGCCGGAAAGGACGAAGGGCGAGGATTGCCGTGACGGCGATGCCAGGAACCAATTCCGTCCTCGTTCAATCGGAAGGGACAGCCAGCTAGTCATTGTGGTGACGTAGGCTTCGTGGCCAACCAACGATCAACGTTGTTTGCTCGCCCGAAATCAACTGTTGAAGCAGCGGTATTCCTTGTTCTGCATCAATGGTTGGTTGGTCGTCCGCCAGCGAGTATTGCCGTCGGCCGATCATCCAAAGGACGTCCTGTCGGATTCCTGTGTTGTGCTGGATGCATTTAAAAACATAGTCAACTGTTCTACGCCGCCACTCGTCAACGTCGGTGTCTTCATAAATGCGTCGGTGGCCATCCGTCTCGCAAATCTCCACACGTCGTTTCATGCTGTCTTTGCCCGATCATTGCTTGATAAATGCCGTCCGCTTGCGGTGAAATTCATTAGTGACGGCGAAGTTTGAACAGGTAGAAGCCGGAGAGCAATGCTATTGGAAGAAACAGAAAACTCCGGAGTAGGACTAAAGCAAACATTTCAGAACTTGCTCGCCCATTGAAACTCGACCAATATGAAGCACTCAAAAAGCTCCAGTGACAGCTGATACTTGGCAGTCGAAGGAATTCCACCAATGAGTCGCTCTGCCTCGGGTCTGACAGGAAAACATTCAGCGGTAACGGTGCATAGTGGCGGGTGATCGGTAGTAGCTCGCTCAGGATTGATAGCATTCGTATACTCTAAGCCTATCCAGATCAATGATAAACAAATAGTATCGATCGCCTTCCGCTTCAAGAAAGTAACATCCACGATCTATAAGATGGGCGTACCAATAAATCGCAGCGCTTTCGTCGCCGAACTGAAGTGGACCGACCACACCTTGCATCAACTTATTCTTTTCGTAAGGAATCATGTCTTTGAAATCCAAAGGAGGATTTCTTAGATTTACCCGAAGCGGAGTTAGTCTGAGCAGTTGAAAACACGACTCCTCAGATTCAAGAGTGCATGTCCAGCACCAACGGCTTCCCGCGAAAGTGCTGCCGTCAAATACATAACACCTTGATGCTGGGCCAAGAACTGCTGACGCCGCTTCTCTCTCGTGAAGGTTCTCAAATCTTTCTAAGTAATACGACTTGGCCATTTCACCGTGATGCTCAGCAGGCCTAAACCCGCCCCTTAGTACTGCGGATATCGAGAACACAGTCAGTGCAATTAATGCGGCAGCAGCCAAGTAGATTAAACCATTTCCAATGTGGCGATTCATGAATTGTCCATATCATCTGGGAGCACTTCCGGGGCGAAGACCTCAATTGTTTGTGAGTCGTCCCTGACGCTGGATTCTGAAAAATCCTCTGTGCCATCGTACCAGAGCCAATCCATCGGGGCGATACCGTGGAATAGTCATCTCCCCGTAGACGCTTCAATCATCGTCAAATACAATGCCCCACCAGTGGCAGACGAATCTCTGGTACTCTGCCCGCCGCTTCTCTTGAAGCCGCACTCCGCATCTCGGAGCCACCAGCACATTAATGTGCTTGAGGTGCGCTCTGATGAAGATCGAACAATGGGCTTTATCGCGAATAAAGCCCTACGACAAGAACCCTCGAATCAACGACGGAGCAGTCGATGCAGTTGCCACTTCGATCCGAGAGTTCGGCTTCCGCCAGCCTATTATCGTCGACACCGATGGAGTCATCATCTGTGGTCATACAAGGCTCAAGGCAGCCCAGAAGCTGGGGTTGAACGAAGTCCCTGTACATGTCGCTACTGGCCTGAGCCCAGAGCAGGTTAAAGCCTATCGCATAGCGGACAACAAGTCCGGTGAACTGGCAGACTGGGATTTCGATCTGCTGCCCATCGAACTGCTCAGCCTGGAAGACGCAGGATTCGATTTGAATCTGCTGGGCTTTTCAGCGGCCGAACTCTCCGAGATTCTCGTCCGTGAACCTGAGGCTGGACTAACGGATCCTGACGATGTGCCGTTGCCGCCCGAGGAAGCGATCACAAAACCTGGTGATTTGATCCTTCTCGGTAACCATCGGTTGCTCTGCGGCGACAGCCGATCTGCTGAGGATGTCTCACGACTGCTCGATGGACAGAAGCCTGCCTGCGTGGCGACCGACCCACCTTATGGCGTCTCGTATGTCGGCAAGACCAGTAAGGCACTGCCAGTGCATAACGATGGAGCCGACGAACTCCTGCCGCTGCTGAACGATGCTCTGCGACATGCCTTCACTCATTGTACGTCTGGTGCCGTCTGGTATGTGTGTGCGCCTGCGGGTCCACAGTTCTACGCCTTCGCCACGGTCCTGACGGAGTTGGAGGTCTGGAGGCAGACACTCGTCTGGGCCAAGCAATCACTCGTCATGGGCCACAGCGATTATCACTATCAGCACGAGTGCATTTTTTACGGTTGGAAGCCAGGCGCACCGCATCAGCCACCTCCCGATCGGAAGCAGAACACGCTGTGGCAGTTCGATC
>JANPHT010000579.1:0-4174 GCA_031424595.1 Planctomycetota bacterium | reverse complement strand
ATCGCTTGTGGAAGCAATCGGCGAGCAGAAAATCGTCATTCGCGACTATATGACCGCGATGGAGTTTTATCGGGACTATCGGGAACCCGTCCCGGGGGTTTTGATCCTCGATCTTCGACTGCCTGGCATGTCAGGGATCGAATTGCAGGAAAAACTGGCGGAAGACGGTTTCGAACTGCCAATCGTGATGATTTCCGGGCATGCTGATGTGCCTATGGCTGTTCGGGCCATGAAGGCCGGGGCGTTCGACTTCCTGTGCAAGCCGGTGAAAGTTGAAGATTTGATTTCTGCCGTAGGCCGGGCGTATGCCTATTTTTACGATGTGGATCCAGAAGTTCTGGAAGACGAACTCGAAGATACAGAAGACAGCATCAGCCGTTTGACAGGCCGTGAACGTCAGGTGCTGGATCATGTGGTGGACGGGCTTTCCAGCCGCGAGATTGCTCAGGAATTGGGCGTCAGCACCAAGACAGTGGAAGCTCATCGTGCCCGGATCAATGACAAAATGCGGGCAGATAATGTGTCACATTTGATACGTATGTGTTTCGCGTACAGAGAGGAACATGAATCCTGAGTGCTCGGGGCATTCATCTCGTAAAAAAGCCGCGTTGTGCAAGCAATGCGGCTTTTTTGTTTTAGTCGCGTATGTTGCCAGTCCATTCGGGCGATGATAAAACATAGACGTCGGATATCAGTCTTGTAAAAGGCCGTCAGGAGTCCTCGCAGTCATGGCATTTGGACGATCACTTTTCTTTATCATCACTTTGATGGCCCTCATCTGGTCGCAGCCAACGCTGGCCCAGCAGCCAGAGAAGCCCAACATTCTTTTCATATTTTGTGACGATCTGACCTGCCAGGCAATCAGTGCGTATGGTGAGAGTCGACACCTGCTGGAGACGCCTAATATCAATCGAATTGCCAGTCAGGGGATGAGATTTGACCGATGCCTCGTCACGAATTCCATCTGCGGCCCCAGCCGAGCCACAATCCTGACGGGGAAATACTCACATGTGAACGGTTTCTATAACAACAGCAATTGCACGTTCGACGGAACGCAGCCAACCTTTCCAAAGCTGCTTCAGAGGTCGGGCTATTCCACGGCAGTCATCGGGAAGTGGCACCTGGTTTCAGACCCGACCGGCTTTGACCACTGGGATATCCTTCCCGGACAGGGACTCTACTACAACCCACCAATGATTCGAAATGGCGAGAAGCTGAACCGTGAAGGTTACACGACCGACATCATTACTGATCTGTCGATCGACTGGATCAGGAAGAGAGACAAGAGCAAGCCATTTTTTTTGATGAGTCAGCACAAGGCGCCTCACCGCGAATGGGCACCGGCTCTGCGGCATTTGGGCTGGGACCAGGATCGTGTCTACCCAGAACCCGCCACGCTTTTTGATGATTTTTCGAATCGCAGCAAGGCTGTCAGCGATCATGATATGGGACTTGATCGTACCTTCACGGATCTGGACGCAAAGCTTAAGCCCGCCCCAAATCTGACTCGCGAGCAACTGAGTGAGTGGAACGCTTACTATGAGCCGCGCAATGCCGCGTATCGAAAGTCAAATCTGAGCGGAAAGGAACTCGTGCGCTGGAGATACAACCGCTACATGCACGATTACCTTGGCTGCGTAAAAGCCGTCGATGAGAGCGTCGGGAAGCTAATGGACTGTCTGGATCAGGAAGATCTTGCAAAGAACACGATTGTCATTTTCTCATCCGATCAGGGCTTCTTTCTTGGGGAACATGGCTGGTTTGATAAACGATGGATTTTTGAAGAGTCTCTGCGCAGTCCGCTCATGGTTCGCTGGCCGGGCGTCACAAAACCAGGCGGCGTGAATAAGAATATTGTGTCGTTGATCGATTTTGCGGAGACCTTTCTGGACGCGGCCGGCGTGGGTATCCCTTCTGAGATGCAAGGCCACAGCCTTCAGCCGCTGTGTCGTGACGAAACTCCTTCAGACTGGCGAAAGAGTCTTTACTATCACTATTACGAATTCCCAGTCCCGCACCGTGTTCGACCTCACGTCGGCGTGATTACCGATCGATTCAAATTGGTGAACTACTACAAGCCAGATTTAAATGACTGGGAACTCCTCGACCGGGTAAAAGATCCGCTCGAGGTAAAAAACTATTACAACGATCCGGAATATGCAGACACCGTCAAGGAACTTCACGCCGAGTTGAACCGACTCAAGGTGGAAGTCGGCGACGAAGGGGAAACGCCCCGGTCGGCTTTTGGCAACACAGCTTTCGATGGCGAAGTCTTAGAACGACCCGGTAAGGGCAAGCGGGGAAAAAAGTAGCCAGCCTGAACTCGGCTCCACATGGTCGAGTATTGTTTAAAGGTTGATTCAGGGTTGTGAAAAGTATTGCCCCCGCAGCGCATAATCAAGCCTGCATTCTACTGGCGATCAGACCGGCCACGTACCCTCCTTTAAATCCTGCGTCGATGTTCACACAAACAACATTTGACGAACAGCAGGTCAACATGGAAAGCATAGCCGTAATTCCATGCAGTGAGGCTCCGTATCCGACGGACGTCGGGACTCCTATGACTGGACACGGAACATAGCCTCCCACCACTGATGGCAAAGCCGCCTCCATGCCGGCCACACAGACGATGGCGGCCGCTTTTTGAAGCTTCGACACATGACGTTGCAATCGATGTGGACCGGCAACGCCCACATCCTGGATCAATTCACATTCCACCCGCATCCATTTGAGCGTCTCCATGGCTTCCTCAGCAACTTGCCGATCGCTGCTTCCCGCAGTGACAACAAAAACAGGGCCGCGTTTCAAAGCCAATGTGTGGGTCTGGTTGTGTAATCGAATGGTTCGAGCGACTTCATTGTGAATGGCCTCGGGGTAATCTCTCAAGACCGCTTGAACATGCTCCGGTCGAGCCCGTGTGATCAGGCTGTCCTGTCCGGCGTGCCTTTGTGCCCTCAGGATTGTCACAACCATATCTACAGTTTTTCCTTCGCCGAAGACCACTTCCGGAAAACCACAACGGTGTGCCCTCTGAAGGTCAACATCCACGCCCCCATCATCTTCTGGCGGGGACTGTTTCCCACTGCTCGAATTGAGAAGGCGAAACACCGCATCGTCTAATGCCTTCGCATCCGGAAACAGGTGAGCGAGTGCGTCACGTGCTGCCGACTCTGAAAGCAATTGATCACTGCTCATAGTTAGGATTCACTTTCGATGAATTTGGCATGATGATTGCGCATGGGTCAGGCGTTCAGCATCGTGCACTGACCAGCAGTTTATCGACACTCTGCAAGTCCGCTATTTTCGATCGGTCAACGTTTTCCTAAGCCGATACAACTCCTTCAAGGCCTGCATGGGGGAGAAGTTATCGACTTCCATGTTGCGGATTTCATCAAGCAAAGGATCCTCCGGGAACGCAAACAGCGACTTTTGCTGGCGGCGATGTTTAATGGTTTCTCGCTGAGGGACCTTAGGACGACCGTCGGCATTGACATGGTCATTCTCAAGCGTTTCCAGTATCTTCGCGGCGCGATCGGTCACCAGACGCGGCACACCAGCGATCCTGGCAACGTGAATGCCATAACTTCGTCCGGCCGCGCCTTCGACGATGCGGTGCAGAAAAACGACGTCTTCGTTGCTTTCCTGAACCGCCACATTCCAGTTGGCCGCGTTCTTCAATGTCGCCGTTAAGTCAGTCAATTCGTGATAATGCGTGGCAAACATTGTGCGGCACTGTACTTCGTCGTGCAGATGTTCGGTAATCGCCCACGCCAGAGAAATGCCGTCGTACGTGCTGGTCCCTCGCCCAATTTCATCAAGGATCACGACGCTGCGCTCCGTCGCCGAGTTAAGGATGCGAGCAGTCTCCGTCATTTCCACCATGAATGTACTTTGTCCGCGAGCCAGTTCGTCACTCGCACCGACTCGTGCAAACACACGATCTGCGATGCCGATCAACGCCTGCTTCGCCGGCACGAACGAACCCATTTGAGCCATGATCGTGATGAGCGCGGCTTGACGGATGTAAGTGCTCTTACCTGCCATATTCGGGCCAGTGATAATTTGTATTCGGCCGATTGCACGTTGATCATCCTCGGCACTTCTGAGCCCCAGTCGCACATCGTTGGGTACAAACTGACCGGCAGGAAGGAGTCGATCTCGGGACCGGAAGGCG
>JANPHT010000578.1:0-3668 GCA_031424595.1 Planctomycetota bacterium | reverse complement strand
AGTCGGAGGATGGCGTGGGCGAAGATGCGGGCGAGTTCTTGCTTCGGTTTACTGATTGGAAATAGATGTTGGCTTGTCATTGCACGTCCCGCTGAATTCACGTCGCCTTGTTAACTCATCCCCGGTGGGTAACATTGACCGACGTTGAAGCATCGAATTTGGTCCGCTTCGGGACATGGATTTCTGGAGGCGGTGATGAAAATCACTGATCTGCTGGCGTCACTTATGAAGAAGAAAGAAGAAGAGCCGACACTCAAGTTCGATGTTGCGTTTCATCACGAGCGAGCGACCATCAGAACAGCGGATGGCGGAACCTTCGATGACTGGTCGGCGGTATCCGATCGATGGTGTATTGAGCACCCCTCTGGCTACAGAATCCTTGGGCCATCTTTTGAGTTGATCTACCTCGTTAATTCAGACCGACTATTGCTGGTGCAGGTGTCGTGCGCAGCATTGATTGAGGAAATTGATGGGCAACCGCTTTGGCAAGCTGCAAGTGCGCCAAATGCAACGTTTATCACTGCGAGAAAAGGCGTTGAGCTTCTTACCAACTGGCGTCACAAGGTATCGCCCACAATAAAACGTCTGGCAGAGGCCAAAGAAGTCACCAGGCTTGAGCGTGACGCAAAACCGGCCCGTTCTATTGAGTTATGGGCCAATACTCCTGCCCTGGTCGAAACCACAACTGTGCCACGGAACCGCGAACATTACTTTTCAATGGCATGGGCATTTGCAACTCACGCTACAAATCTCTTTAAGACACTGAACCGCTGGCGGCGTGAGGGGGTTGTCTATGACCGAGCGGCGCTCGACTGCGCCCGCACTTTCAACAGGCGATTTCGTCCGGACACACGTCGCTGGCTGCTGGAAAAGAAATCTCCACCGCCGGAAAGCCTCGGTATTCACGAATTGACCTGGCCAGCGGATCTGCAGGACGCCCAGAAGGTAATTATGGAACTGCAATCACTCATTGCTATTCCCCTGGCGTCCGCTGTTGCTGGATTTGTTCTGCCTGAGTTGCATGACTGCTGTCCGAACGCGGCTGAGCGAAAACGCGGCTTTGAGATGCTGGACAGTGTAAACGGAGACATTGCCCGTCTTGCCGGCACATTGATGGAGCTTCTGCAACAGGTGAGATTGAAAGAGCATGACACTGAGCAGTCGAGTCAACGCGGTGAGGAAGAAACCGGAGCGGCTACGAATCCACTAACTGCCACAACGTCAGGTGAACCCGAAGTGCAAGTGCCCAGTGAGGTCATCTTGGATCTGTCAGAGCCAAAGACGGGGCAAGCAAAACGCAAATACACAAAGAATGCACAGCAAAAGATTGCCGAGCATTGGGCCGAAGTTAAGAAATCCGGGAATGAAGAGCTGATTGGTAAATATCTCACTGGAGCTGAAGACAGGGTTGCAAAAGAACTATTTCACGTCGCCCGGAACACACTTCGAGAGAGTGAGTTCTACAAAACCCGCGACGAAGAAGCGGCCAACTGGAGACGGAGAAACAGCAAGCCTCCGACATTCATTTCCGACCTGTGATTGTTCAATCTGTTCAATCTGAATTGAACAATCCAAAGAACCTTCAAAAGAACCTGCCAGGCCGTGAATCATTGGGATTCGCGGCTTTTTTCGTGCGCCGAATTGAACAAATCGCCACGAACATTGAACCGCCCGCCCATTCATAGAAACCGTCCGCAAACAGGCGGAACCAATTTCATGAACCCTAAAAGGGGCGAAGGATGGCAAACACAACAATGATGGCACCTGAAGAACCGGACAAGCTGTACCGGAAATCAAATCTTCGGCAGCGGCTGCAGTGCTCAGACCGGCAGCTGGAACTGATGGTCAAGAATGGTCGAGTTCCGAAACCGTTTTACATGAGCGACCGCTCCCCGCGATGGCGGAAAAGTGACATCGATGCCTGGCTGGAGAAGCTCGCCACCGACGCACAGTCTGATGCTGAGGTGGCGTCGTGAGAACAGAGCGGAAAAAGCCAGGGGATTCAGAATTGGGACATGACCTAATTCCAGGTCCCAACGTCATTTTTTCCGAATGGCGTGGCATCATGGATGACAGCTGCTTTCACGCGGGACTGACCGTCTGGACGCACTTAGCGCGACAAACCGCGAAACGGCTGGAACGACAGATCGGGCGACCGCAGTCCGAGTTCAATCGGGATTGCCTCTCGCAGGAACTGCTGTGGCAGATCTGCAGGGCGATGCGTCGATGCGGCGTCCGGAATCATGCCGGTCTGGCCACGACCGTGGTGCGAAATCGCGCCCGCGACATTCTTCGACGAGCCCGGGCCTGTGGACGAACACGGAATACCGTCTCCCTCGACGCGGAGGATCAGCAGTTATTCATTGACCGCCGACAACCCCACAGCAGTCGGATACTGGCATTGAAGCGGCAACTAAAGAGTGTGCTGGCGTGCCTTCCGGAAATCCAGCAGCTTGCCGTTGCTACGGCCTGTCAGGGTGAAACAGCCGCCGCCACTGCGATGGGGGTCTCACGACGACAACTGCGAAAAGTTCGATCTGAGGTTCGTGTGGAACTTGAACGTCGGGGGCTGCGAGAGTTCCTGTCAACCATGAATTGCCGCAGCGAGGGGTGGGAAATAAATCAATGGAATGAGGTGTCGTGATGGTGGAAATGATCAAAGGCGGTACGCCATGAGTACGCAGGAGCTTGAAGTTCAACAGAGAGTCTGTACCGACGGTGATCAGATAGCCGTTTATCTCTCCATCCTGTTCGCACCACATGACCACGTGACGTTCCGGCCGATCGAAACATGGACGGAGGGCGGAAAGAAGAAGTCGCGTGTGCTCTATAAGGAAATCTCTTCGATTCCGCAGGAAGCGTGGATCAAGGGGATAATGACTGATCGTGTCAAGGCGTTGGAGGCGGAACATGCCAATGCGTTCGTAGGCGTCTGCCCACGACAATCCGGTGCAGGCACATATGAACTCGCATGGCAAATCGCGACTGTTCGGTGTTTGTGGGCCGACGTTGATGGTTGCAGCGTCGAAGAGGTTCTTCGGCGAATCAAAGAAGCCGGATTGCCTGATCCCACCATGGTGGTAAGCAGCGGCAATGGCGGTCACGTCTATTGGAAACTCTTAGAACCCATCTTGACGGGTGCTCCTTCAATCGGTGTCTTCCAGGAATGGACAGAGATTGACGGAAAGAGGAAGCCGATCAGATTCATCCTCGTGGGCGAAGAGAAGATCTGGCTCGACAATCTTGATACCGCAAAGGCAATTCCATCGAATCACCCAAAGCTGACGGAGGTGGCACAGCGCGTTCAGGACACTTGTCAGGGCATTGCTGCCGCAATCGGTGGTGACCACACTCAGGACCTTTCCCGACTGTTACGGCTGCCGGGAACATTGAACCGCAAGAATGAGCGAAACGGCACTGAACCTCGGCCATGTGAACTTATTTCCTGGAACGCTGAACTTGTCTATTCATTCGAGTCGTTCGCAAAATTTGCAGACCAGGCACCAGCGAAAACGAAACGTGAGATTGTCGCCAGGATCCCATTGCCGGTCACCAGGCCATTGACGGCAGCGAAGACGGACACACTCAACGGAAAAGTGGTTGCGTGTGCAACTGCTGCTGACAGGTCCGCTGCTGACTTCAGTTTGTGCTGTTGGGCCATCGAAAAA
>JANPHT010000577.1:0-21893 GCA_031424595.1 Planctomycetota bacterium | reverse complement strand
GCGCCTTCGATCTGACCACTCCCGATGGAGCGGCCGGCCGCAAGACGATCCGCATAATGCATGTGATGGCTGTGATTCGCCACGTACGCAGAAAGAGAAGCAAGACTCGCACGCTTCTTTTGCGATCGAACTTGTTTAAACGTCTCGGCAATCTGACGCTGAAGTCCGGGCTCGCCTTCCGCAAGGACTGCACTGCGGCCGGCATCCAGCCACTGCGTTGCTTTCGCAGTGCCTTCACCGAACACAGCGCGAGCTGTTTCTGCGACATGTTCCACCGCATGAAAAATATCCAGCACGCCTTCAGCGGAAGGCAGATGGTTCAACTGTTCTTCCCAGATCCATCGCGCGCCGTCGGCAAGCACGGTGATGTTGGATGTGTCCAGAATTCCGAGCCGCCGACACCACTGAGACCACCGACTGCCGAAGCGATCGCTGGCTTCAATCGCTGCGAACGCGACTCGTACTTTGGGAGCTGGCAATGTTCGCGTTGCCCATTCATCAGGAGTCGCCGCTTCACCCAGTTCCCGCTTCGAAAAGATCGCCAGCTTCGTTTCCCGCCAGCCTTCTGTCGTGTTCACGCTCGTTCCGTCGGTTGTGAATTCCACTTCGCCGTCGTTGGCACGAAACTCACGGCACGCTTCCGGATCGGAGTTCTGCCATGCATTCATCGCCGCTCCGCGACGCTGAGAAATCTCACGAATCGCCGTATCACCGATCTTCAGCCCGCAGAATTCTTCCAGCCGATCTGAAGACACATCGTACGACCAGCTCGCCGCCGCAAGACACACCAGACGCTCCGCTTCCACGCTGTAGCGGCTGTGAATTCCCAGACGCAGATCGGCCGCGAATCCACCGTCCCTGCAGGCGACGCATCGAAAGTAGACTCGCGACAGACTGACCTCTCCGGAAGACGTCATTACGACTCGCGATTTGCGACCGTGATGAGCCTTCGTTCGTCCACAGGAACAGGCTCGACTCACTTCACTTTTTTTTCGATCGCGCGAGCCTGCAGCTCAAGTGATGTCTGCAGTGTTTGCTGAATGAGCTTGCGTCCCTGAATGAGCGCGAGCCTCTCAGCGACCGCGAGAACCGTGCCATCCTTCGCGTCATCGCACGCCTTGTTGAGCGATCGAAAATTCAGGATCGCCTGTTCGGCAATCAGTCGCTCTTCCGCTGTCAGCTTTTCAAGATCCATTGTGGTGCCTCCGTGAGATACAAAAAACAGAAGCTGCCAACTTAACCTAAACTACCCAAAAGCGCATGCGTCCGCGACTACAACCAATTGTCGCCTCAGGCAGAGAAGCTGCAATTGAGGCAAAAGTAGTGTGATGGAAGCGAGTGATCCTGTGTGCCACTGGCTATGCCGGTGCTGACTGCTACGGCCATAGGGACAACGATGTTGTAATCCACAGCGACCTCTGAAGGCAGAAAAAGGGCGGACCGCCTGGGGAAGTTGGGCTAAAACGGCGGCGATTCAAATTCGTTGGGAGGCGGTACGCTCAGTTTTGCGGTGGACGGAAGGATTATCGAACGCGGCTGAAATGCTGAGGATTCCCCCATCGGCATGATGGGAATGCCGACTCCTTCTTCGCGTTCGATATGCTCTTCCGGCAGAGCCTCACCCGGCTCTTCCTGCATCTCGAACAGGAATCGTGAGGCCACTGTTTCACGTCGTTTGCCCCACTTCATGCGAGTTTTCGCGCGGGTCAGCGTGAGATGATCCATCGCACGGGTCACGCCAACGTAGGCCAGTCGACGTTCTTCAGCAATGTCTTTTTCTGAATCAGCGTCAATGCTTCGCTTGTGCGGCAGGAATCCTTCTTCCATACCGACCAGATAGACCCGAGGAAACTCAAGCCCTTTGGCGGAATGCAGAGTCATCAGCCGAACTGCATCCTTCTCCTGTTTGTCATTTTGGTCCGCTTCGTCTTCGCGGTCCATCAATGCTGTTGTTTCGAGGAATCCCGTCAGCGAAGCCTCTTCATTTCGTTCGACGTACTGGCCGATGGAATTGATGAACTCTTCCAGAATTGTCCGGCGAGTCTCCTGCTGAGTTTCTTCCTTATACTGCTTGGCGATTTCTGCTGCGTAATTGATCTCGCTCAGCAGCCGACGGCAGATTTCGGCAAGATCCTTCGGATGTTCGTTCATCGCCTGACCGTAGCGCTGCAACAGTCCACGAAACTGATTCAGGGCAGTCAGTGCTTTCGCGGGAACCATGCCGGCAGCGCTCGCATCCGGAATGATGTCCCAGAAACTGACGCCTTTCTTGACCGCCGTCTGGATAAGCTTCTCGGTCGTCGTATCCCCGATTCCTCGCGCGGGAGTGTTGATGATTCGCAGCAGACTGACTTCATCGCGAGGACTGTCAATCGCCTTCAGATAGGCCAGCAGATCGCGGATTTCTCGGCGGTCAAAGAACGACTGGCCCCCCACCAGCAGGTAGGGAACTTTTTGTCGGCGAAGTTCCTGTTCGAAGACGCGGGGCTGTTCGTTGGTTCGAAACAGGATGGCAACCTGCTTTGGTTTCACTCCCAGTTCGCTGATGAGATACGCGATCTCCTGAACAACGCCCTCTGCTTCCGCTGTTTCGTCTTCGAACGCCTGAATTCGAATCTGTGAACCGGATTTCTTGTGCGGAATCAGAGTCTTGTCATGACGATGACGATTATGTTTCACAAGGCGATTGGCGTATTCCAGAATCCTGTCCGTACAACGGTAATTGTTTTCCAGTCGAACGGTTTTCGTATTCGGAAAATATTTGGCAAAATTGATGATGTGCTCAACGTCTGCTCCACGCCAGCCGTAAATGGACTGGTCGTCGTCGCCGACAACGCAGATGTTGCGATGCGGGGCGACGAGCGATTCGATCAACTGAAACTGAACTCCATTTGTATCCTGATACTCATCAACCTGCACGTGATCAAATTTCGACTGCTGTCTCTGAAGGACTTCCGGAAATTCCTTAAAAAGTTTCACGGTCAACAATAGCAGGTCATCAAAATCCACCGCGCCGCAGGCACGCAGTTGTTTCTGATATCGCTTGTAGGCCATGGCGGCCAGGAAGTCGAAATCGGCTTCCACATGACTGCTGGCCTCATGATCCTGAATGCCCTGCATCTTCCATTTGCTGATGCGGTTAATCAAATCGCTCGGTTTCATAGCTCCATCACCAAGGCGAATGTCACGCAACGCGGTCCGAGCCGCAGACTCCTGATCGCTTCGATCATAGATCGCGAACTTCTTCGGATATCCAAGGGAGTCAATGTCTTCGCGGAGCACTCGCACGCAATACGCGTGAAAGGTTGAGACAACCGGACGTTGCTTAAATTGCTTTCCGATCAACTTCAAAGCACGATCTCGCATTTCGCGAGATGCCTTATTTGTGAATGTCACCGACAGAATACGATCCGGCCGTATCCCATGCGCAATCAGGTTCGCCATGCGGTAGGTGATGACACGAGTTTTCCCTGTCCCCGCACCAGCTAGTACCAGCAGAGGCCCCGACAGGATCGACGCCGCCTCTCGCTGCGGCGGATTGAGTCCGGACAGATTCACCATAAGAGAAGTCTACATCATCCAGCGTTTGGCGGGGATGCCGGAGGGTTGACCGGCTCCGTTGGAGACGTACCCGGTTCCAGGGACTTCTCCGAGGCCTCTTTAACACCAAAAATGTTGACTAACTGCCGCTGCGGCTCATACAAACGAGTTCGCAATCCTGAAATCTCATCCAGCTTATCCGGATAATACCTCTGAATCGCATCATAGACCTTGGTCGCGATCTCCAGTCGCCCTACTTCGTGCGCTGCCTCACCCAATTCCATGCGAAGGGCAAAGTCTTCCCGAGTTTTTATCGTAGCCGCCAGTTTTTCCGCATACAGCTTGTTCTTTTCTGTAAGGAGTTCGACATTCTGCTGTGCCAATCCTGCCAGTTGATCGTCCCCTGCTATTTTTGCGAGATCGACAATGATGCGGAACAGCTCAATATCGCGAGTCGAAATCCTGACCACGTTCCCCAGAATGACGAGAGCCTCTTCGGCCTTTTCTTTCGTATTCTGTTTGAGCATGATTTTTCCAAACATCAGACCCATTTGAGGATCATTGGGGGCTCGCTCGCGAAATTGTTGCAGAATCACGAGTGCTTCTGCTGACTTATCGGCGGCCACTAATTTTTCCGCGTTCAGATAGTCCGCCGTGCCCGGCTGGTCCACGCCCTCAATGTACTCATCCGCTTTTTGCAATTCTCCGGTCTTGACAAGACACTTAACGAGGCGTTCCGCCTTCAACGAATTCAGTGGATCGTTCTTATCGGCCTTGATAGACGCTGCGTAGTCAGTTGCTGCTTCACTGAATAGTTCCAGGTCTAACCGAATGTCGGCTCTCATCTTCAGAACCTGAGCAAGCTTGTATTCCTTTTCCACAAGGATGCTCAGCTGTGACAGTGCCTCATCCCAGGCAAGTAGGTCCGTGAGCATCGAGGCCAGATTTTGACGAATGGCGTTCGCATCCTCATCTTCGCTCAGAGCCATTTCGAAAGTGCTGATTGACATGCGAGGATCCTCGGCCTGGGCATAGGCCGTCCCCAGAAACATCAATGCTCTGCCACGAATCGATTTCTCTTCCGAGGCTTCCTTAAGAAAAGGGATCGCCTTGACCGGGCGCGAACGGCCGAGGAACAGCATGCCCTCAAGAAGTTTTTGCTGTCTGGAATACTCAGGGAAGTCCTTCAACTTTTCAGAAATCTCCTGAACCAATTTCCCATTTTGTTTTTCAGACGCTGCGATAGCCTCAGCGAACATAACAGCCGGGTCAACCGGAATGGATTTTGTTAACAGCGAAAAGCCGATTCCTCCTCCAAGAACGATCAACACACCCCAGATCCATAAGGGGATCCCGCTGGAAACTCGAGATTGAACTGTCGTCTGAGGGGCTGGTTTTTGTGACATCTGTTTAGATCTGAAAGCGGCCTGGCAAAATCAATCGGGGAAGGGCTGTCCAACAAACGGAACTACGCTGACAACTTTGTCGGACGAGAATTGTGCATTGTTTCTGTGCAGACGGTCAACCGCCACGCAATCATGCCAGTTTCCCCGAACAGATTGAATTTTGTCCTGGGTCAACCCCTGCCAAATAGCGTATTCCATGGAAACCCAACATCCGTACGGACGTTTTCCTGTTTGCATTGGAAAATCTGCGTGATCATCGACGTTTTATTCTCGACCGCCCTGCCGCTTGCATGGTGAGACTGTTCTATTCATGCTGATCCGTATGTCAGAAAACCCCAATTCCAAAACACGCCGAAATATACTTTCTGTCCTGAAACCCGGAAGAAGCCCTGAGAATCAGTCTATTTCGGGGCCTCCTCCGTCACGAATTCCGCCAGCTGCGGGCCTGACGGTGAGGTTGTCGACGCGTGCCATGGCCTGCGATTTTTCCGTGATCATGAATCCTGGGCCTCCCGAACAAATCGAAGCGGCTGGCGAAGCCCTGGAAGTTCTGCATGCGATTGAGGCGTGGCTTTCTATTTACAGGGATAACAGCGACCTGTCCGACCTAAATCGCCACGCGGCCTCGGGGACTCAACGGGTCCGCGGTGATTTATTTGAACTGCTGCAAATGGCCACCCGTATCCACCAACGGACCGATGGCGCGTTTGATATGGCGACTGGATCACTGACAAAACTCTGGCGAAACTGCCGTCAGCAGCAACGAATACCGTCTCAATCCGAAATCGATGCGGCACTGTTTGCTGCTGGTTTGGAACACGTGGAATTGTTGCCGGAATGTACAAGTGTGGCCTTCAAACGGGCAGGAATTGTGCTGGATCCGGGGGCGATTGGAAAAGGGTACGCACTTGATGAAGCGGTCGCATTGCTGCGGCGGACAGAGAAGGCTCCTCAATCATTCCTTTTGCATGGTGGGCATAGCAGCCTGAAAGCCATTGGCGAGCACAATGGACATCCTGGCTGGCCGATAGGAATCGGGAATCCGCTATTCACTGAAAAACGTCTGGGGACTTTATTGCTTTCCAATCAAGCGATGGCCACCAGCGGGTCGAACATCCAGTTTTTTCGGCACGAGGGACGGCGATACGGCCATATTCTTGATCCTCGGAGCGGCTGGCCAGTCGACGGAATGCTGTCCGTGACCGTTTTGGCACCCTCTGCCGCCCTTGCAGACGCACTCTCCACGGCGTTTTTCGTGCTGGGGGTCGAAAAAGCTCGGCAGTGTTGTGAGAATTGGCCGGGAATTGGTGTTATCCTGATCCCTTTTCCGGAACAGGGTCGAAAGGTCCAGCCAACCGTGATTGGCATTCCGCAGCATTTAATCGTGTGGGATGAAGATCAGGTCATTGTTTGACGGCGTACCGTTTGCGACGGTGATTGTATAATCGCAAAACGTGGTCGAATACTTCCAGCCGTTAAACGAGAAAAATCATTCGAAAACGAGGCGGGGTGAAAGACCCAGCCTGGAACCAATCAAGAAGAACCCTACCCAACCGTTCCACCTACACCGTTCCACCTGAATGGAGCCTGATTCCTGTGGCCGATATTCGTCGTTATTCCCTCGCTGCCGTCGTGTTGCTCGTTGTGCTGCGAGTCGGCATTGGCTGGCAACTGCTTTATGAGGGACTCTGGAAAATTGATACGCTCAGCTCACAGACTCCGTGGTCGTCCGATGGATACCTGAAGAGCTCTCAGGGACCAATGCGAAATCTCTTTCGAGCTATGACTGGCGATCCTGATGACAAGTCGTGGCTCGATCCGGAGACTGTCGCCGCACGTTGGGATGGCTGGCAGCGACGATTTGTCACTCATTATGCGTTGAGCAATTCGCAAGCGGCCGAACTGGACAAACTTGTCAACGGCAGTGCCAGCTATGAAGCCATATTGGATTTGCCCGCATTGCCGGAGGGCGTTGATTTCGTATCCGCCAAGCTGAAGGATACGGTTTCCTTTGATTCAAAAGCGAAACGACTTCGAATCAATGGAAAGCTACACCTGACACCGACTGAAAAACAAACGCTTGATCAACAGGTGGCCGAAAAGCAGGGTGCGGAATACGACGCCTACCGCAAGGCTCTGGACGATGCTTACTCACGATCCAATCGACTGGCTTATAACGAGCGAGTCCGAGCTCATCTGATGGGCGATCCGGATGTCGCAGGAAAGGTGGACGGTCGAATCGGACAGATCGATCTCTACAACCAGATGATTGACCGCTACGAAGCGAGACTGGCATCTGCCAGTCTCTCTTTCGAGCAAGATCATTTGACTCGAATCTGGTCCGACACACGAGAGAAAGCCCGGGACCTTGCTGGTCCTGTCATGGCACTTGATAAGGAACTCAAAGAGTCGGCAATGGCGATTCCAACAGTCGACCAGTTGAAGCGAGGCCCTTTGTCCGAGCCGTGGACTCGGATTCATGTCGTGAACATGATGACTATAGCTGGCTTGACCGCACTTGGCATTCTGCTGATCATCGGGCTGTTCACCCGTTTTGCCGCGTTTTCAGCGGCCTTGATGGTCTTCGGTTTTTACATGGCAATGCCACCACTGCCGGGTGTTCCTGACGCTCCGGGACCAGAACACAGTTTCATCGTGAACAAGAATCTGGTCGAAGTGTTTGCCTTGCTTGCCTTGACTTCGGTACCAACTGGCTACTGGTTCGGAGTTGACAAATTACTGGCCCAGTTGTTGGCGGGGCGAAGTAAAAAGCTAAAGAAGTAAAAAGCTAAAACAGTAACCTACCGTAAAACAGTAACCAACCGTTGGCGGCCTGCGGCCGACACAATGAAACTTAAATCAATCAAACCTTGAAATAAGCAGTCGGAGAACACTCATGGAACTAACCCCCGAACAGACTCAGATTGGCAAAGACAACTTCCATGAAGCGGTGGGGATTACTCGCCGTGACATCATGAAGGCCTCCATCGCTGTCGGCACAGGTCTTGGCGCTTACTACTTCAGTTACGAAAAGCTGAATGGCTCACCCATCAAAGCCGCCTTCATTGGCTGCGGCGACGAAGGCAACGTGCTGATCAGTGAACATCCTCCGGAATACATGGACATCGTCGCCATCGCCGATCCGCGGCCTGCTAACCGCGAAAGAACATTCAAGGGCAGTCATCCTGAAGTTCGGATCGGCCTGAATAAGAAACTGGGACAGGCGAAGGCCTCCACAATTCAGGAATTCGAAAGTCATATTGAGCTGTTGAAAGCTCGGGCTGATGGCAAGATCGAATTCGAAATGGTGGTGATCGCTGTTCCACTGAGCCAGCACGCTCCGATCGCGATGGCCTGCCTGGACGCCGGTTTACATGTGCTGACCGAAAAACTGATGGCTCACAATATCACCGAATGTAAGCAGATGATTCGAAAGGCGGATGAAAAGGGTCTGCTGCTGGCCGTCGGGCATCAGCGTCACTACAGCGTACTGTATGACAATGCAAACGATCTGATCCGCAAGGGTCTGCTGGGAGATATCAAGTTCATCCGCGCTCAGTGGCATCGCAACAACAGCTTCCCCGGCAGCGATAGCTGGCGCAAGTGGGGTTTGACGAAAGAAGCCAAGCTGGACGAAAAGCACCTGTTGGAACTCGAAAAATCCGGCAAGTTGAAGGAACTGGGCTACGACAGTGCTCGCCAGTTGATCGACTGGCGGCTGTTCAATGCCACGGGGGGCGGCTTAATGGCCGAACTGGGAAGTCATCAGATGGATGCCGCCAGCATCTTTCTTGGCAAGGTGCATCCGATTGCCGTGCAGGGATACGGCGGAAAGAACTTCTACGGAGTGAAGGGCGTGGGTCCGGAGTCCAATTGGGATGACGACCGCGACATTGATGATCACATTTACGTCACACTCGAATTCCCGGGCTCACATTACAAAGAAGATCCTAAAGACGTAGCGGTCGTGACTTATTCGTCCATCAACACGAATCGCATGGAGTTCTACGGTGAAACGGTCTTTGGCAGCCGCGGCACTCTGATCATGAAGGAAGAAAAGGAAGCACTGCTTTACAAAGAGCAGGGCGGAGGCAGTGGCGGTGGTCCGGAACAACGTCTGTGGGTGATTGACAACGCCAAGGGAGGCGGACCCGTTCTGGACAGCTACAACACCGCGGCCCCTTCAGCGGCGGGAGCAACCGCCAAGGCTGGCATCGGCGACAAAATCAGCCGCGGCTATAAAGAAGAGATGGAGCACTTCTGCTATTGCGTGGCCAACAAGTTGGGTGCCGATAAACTTCGATGCAACGGTCGAGTGGCGATGGCGGATGCAATTATGGCCTTGACTGCAAACCTCGCGATGAAGCATAAGAAACGAATCGTGTTCAAAGACGAATGGTTCGATGCGGCCAGCGATGCAGTTCCCGAAACAGACGAACAGATTCCTACGTAGTGCATTTTTGTCATGCG
This sequence comes from Planctomycetota bacterium, assembly GCA_031424595.1. Taxonomy (GTDB): domain Bacteria; phylum Planctomycetota; class Planctomycetia; order Planctomycetales; family Planctomycetaceae; genus SXXK01. The sequence continues at coordinate 12,477 of JANPHT010000577.1, read as the reverse complement.
TAACGTGGTCCACCAGGCTACTTGACGCCCTGAACCTGTCTGGATCACCCGGAGTTCTCTCAGACTCCGCTACAAACGTTGAGCCTGGAAATGGAGACTATGGGACGCTGGCCCGATAATCCTCGTTCAAACCTGATTGCCTTCGCGTCGATCTTCGTGCTGTTTCCCTTGCTGGCCTGGGCGTGTGTCTGGTTCATGCGTCGTTAGGAGGCAGTAGTGTCGATCGCGAAGAAACGGGACTCGCGGGATTTGCGTTGAGGGCTTGAGTTTCGTCTGGCAGTTGACGTACGTGAATTGCAGATACCTGAATGATTAGGTCGATAGACTGTCCCTGAAAGTACCAACTGTGACCAATGATGCTCCTGCTGCGGAATCTGCGGCGTCCTCGGTGAACAAAGCGACCTTGCTGATTGTCTTTTTGACTGTCTTCATTGACCTGCTCGGATTCGGAATCGTTCTGCCTCTGTTGCCTCGCTACGCTGCATGGTTCAACGCCAGCAAGATGCAACTGGGCTTGTTGATGGCCTCGTTCTCTGCGATGCAGTTTCTGTTCGCTCCGATGTGGGGCAGTCTTTCCGACCGGATTGGTCGTCGACCGATCCTGATGCTGGGACTTTGCGGTTCCGCTTTCTCTTACGGGCTGTTCGGCTTCGTCTCATCTCAGGGCCGTGACTTCCTGTGGCTGGGCCTTGGAGCTCTCCCATGGCTGTTCATCACTCGCATCGGGGCTGGCATCGCCGGTGCCACGATCTCCACGGCTCAGGCGGTCATCGCAGACTGCACTGGTGCTGCCAATCGTGGCAAGGGAATGGCTCTGATCGGAGCGGCTTTTGGAATCGGCTTCACTTTCGGACCACTCATCGGGGCGGCGTGTGTCTCAAACGATGCCTCCGTAGCACTCACTGATCCCCAGCTGGCGATGGTGAAAGCGTGGGATGAGACTGATACTTCAGCAATCGCAAATGAACAGTTTCTTAATGAATTGACCAAGGCAGAATCCGCCTCGGCCACTGCAAAGCCAATCGACGGGGCCAACAAAGAAGCGATTGCCCTGCTGTTGACTCCGCCCATGCCGCGAGCAGAATTGAAACGACGCCTTCTGGAACCACCATCCGGTCTGCCTGGCTATGTCGCTTCGACACTTTCTGCACTGGCATTGTTGCTCGCGGCGATGAAATTACAGGAATCTCGAAAGCCATCTGAAGAGGCGAAGAAGTCGTCTCACCGAGCGTTCCGACCGAGCGAAGTTCTCCGACATTTATCGACGCCGGGACTTTCGATCATCCTGTTCGCCGTGTTCATCACGACATTCGGCTTTGCACAATTTGAAAGCACCCTCTCGCTGCTGACTCGCGAATTCGGTTACAGCAGTCGCTGGAATTTCATGCTTTATGCCTATGTCGGTCTGGTGCTGTCTATTGGACAAGGCATGCTTGTCCGCCGCCTGCTGCCCCGCATCGGCGAACGCCGCATGGCGCTCATCGGCGTCACATTGATGACAACGGGCTTCGTCCTGATAGGACTCACTGGCCTCCGAATTCTTCCACCACCCTCACTTTGGTTGATTCTTCCAATTGTGGTCATTGGATTCTCCGCAGTAACGCCCTCGTTGCAATCACTGTTGTCGCAAGCTGCTTCCAGTGACGAGCAGGGTTCGGTGCTTGGAACCGGCCAAAGTCTGTCATCGCTGGCCCGAATTCTGGGACCTTCATTGGGGATTCAGCTGCTGGGAGTTTCGACATCCATGCCGTACTTCCTTGGCGCGTGTTTGATTCTAAGTGGCGGTGCCCTTGTGATGCGACTGCCGAAGAAGTCGTAAGATGGGTTCATCGGATGCGTCCTGATGGCTCGATCTGATGGGTTCAATCATCCGCATGCGTTCAACCTATGCGGCGCGGACTATTGATGTTCTGCACCAGAGCATCCACACAAGCCGCTGCAAACTCTGGATCGTTAATCTCACAATCCATGCCGACGACGGGAATCCGTGGTAGTAGGTTCTGAACCAGCGAATCAAACAATGCCCCATCGGCAGCCGCATCGTAAAACGCCCCGCCCCTTGCGCTCATAATGCTGATGCCTCGATGAGGAATCAACACTGTCACTGCCGCTTTGTAAGCGTTGACTTTGTCAGCCAGCTCTCGTCCAAGAATCCTGCATTCGTCCGGCGTAGTTCGCATCAGGGTGATTTGCGGATTATGAATGTAGAAATTGCGACCTTCAAACTTCGATGGAACAGTTTGTCGTTCGCCGAAGTTCACCATATCGAGGCAGCCGGGGACAATGATCGCTGGAACTCCCGCGCGGCCGGCGGCATTGACTCGATCCGGCCCGGCAGTCAGCACTCCGCCAACAAGTTCGTCTGCCAGTTCAGTCGTAGTGATGTCCAGCACACCAGACACCATTCCACTTTCAATCAGTGACTCCATCGTTCGACCGCCCGCACCGGTCGCATGAAACACGAGCACTTCGTAACCCGCCGCTTCCAACAAAGGGATCGCGGTGTTGACACATTTTGTCGTGTTGCCAAACATGCTGGCGACGATTATGGGTTTCGTCCCGTCAGATGGAACTTTCGCGGACACCATTCCGCAGATTGCTCCCGCTGCGCGACTGAAGATCGTACGGGAGATACGGTTCAGCCCATTGACATCCACAATGCTCGGCATCATCGTAATGTCCCTGGTTCCCATGTAATGGGCCGTATTGCCGCTGGCCATGGTGGAGACGATCAGCTTCGGAAATCCGATCGGGAGTGCGCGCATAGCCGCAGCGCCGATCGCTGTACCTCCACCACCGCCGAGTGTGATGATGCCGTCGATGTGTTGTTCAAGGAATAAGCGTTCTATAAGCTTCGGTGCAGCCACCGTCATCGCTGTCACACATTCACCGCGATCGGCACGAGACATCAACGCCGGCAAATCAATGCAGCCTGCGGCGGCCACTTCTTCACGTGTGATGTCGGGAATTATCTGCGGAATACCACCAGTGCCCGTATCGATCAGAAGTGTCCTGTGCCCCTGTTCGCGAATTCGCTCGGCGACAAAAGCATGCTCGTGACCTTTAGTATCAAATGTTCCCAGCACGGCAATCGTGGCCATGGTTCGACTTTCTCACTCAGACCTGAACTCTGGTTGACTCTGACAAACATAACGATAAACAGCAGGTACTACAGAACGACAAGCCTCTGCCATCAGTCGAAAGGCAATACCTCGTCAATGAAGTCGTCGGCATGCCCACGTGAGATATTGTCAACCTGCATTTCACGGCGCGATTTCAGCGTCGATCATTCTTCAGGAAATAAAAACGCCCATCTTCTGCACCGCCGAGGAAATCCGGAATCTGGTCACCGTCGAAATCCACGGTCGTCGGACTGACATCATGCCCTTCGATATTCTTCTGAGCCAGCGTTCCTGCGTTTTTCATAATCCAATTGCCATTTTGCTTGCCGATCTGCTGCAGGAAGTCTGCGTTGGTGGAATTCAAAAGAAGATCAAATCGACCGTCGCCATCCCAATCTGTAACGCACAACTTTCTGCGACCACTCCGGCCCGCCTCACCGGCATTCAATCGCAGCGGCTGGCCATCTTCACCGACGAATGCACGGCGAGGAGACTTCAGAAGAAGTGCCTCACCGTGCTTCGTGCGCTCGAAGAACGCGAGATAACCTTCATGATCAAGCATGGCCAAATCCAGCAAGCCGTCGTCATTGAAGTCATAAATGACGGGCGTGGTTCGCCATTGTGTCAGCAGCCCTTTGCCCTTTGGATGCAGCCAGCCCCAGGCAAGCCGGGGTTGTTCTGTTTCCCATTCCACATCGACCGGCCGGGCTTCATTAAAACGCGGTGCATTACGGGTGCCCGTATTCTTCAGCCACTGGACTTCGCTGAGGATTGAGTTAAAAACTATGTCCGGCAATCCATCATGATCCCAGTCCGCCACATTCAAAGTGCTATAGCCCCATTTGGCTTCAGCCGGTCCCTGAATACTTCCGTTGGGCCCCGCCATAATTCGAAAGATGTGACCGTCGACCTCCAGACGTCGCGGCACCGCCCATGATGGTTCTGCCACCCGCGGTCCGCTGAGGTTTTCGAAGATCTCGATGTAACCGGCCGTGTTGCCCGACACAATATCGGTGTCCCCATCACCATCCCAGTCGCAGCCTGTCGGCGTTGCCAACGCTCCGCACTTCAGAGTGTCGGCTTGCTGTTGAAAATACTGCGGCATGACGAATCGAGGTGGTCCCTTATGAAACTCGGGAGAAACGTTTTCCACAAACGCGACTCGGCCGTCTTCATCACCCACGATCAGGTCTTTGTCACCATCCGTGTCCCAGTCAAATGCAACAGGGACGATCATTTCCAGATCCATAGTCAGCGGCCGACCGTCCGGCGTCTTCAGGCGCTGCCCGGCAGCGTATTGCGGCACTGTTCGACTGCCCACATTTTCGAAGTAGGTAAAACCATCCAGGAATTCACCGCAAAGCAGATCGAGGTCTCCATCGCTGTCAAAGTCTTCAAAGTTTGGTGATGGACAACCAAAGACATTGAGTCGCTGTCCGTCCGCTTCAACAAATACAGGTTCCTCGTATTCCGGGGCTTGCGTCGTCCCGCTATTGACGAAAATATAAATCCAGCCGTGAAGGGATCCGTTGATCCATTCACCGCTTTCGTTCCAGGCATCATCCCAGCCGTAGTCGCTCCAGTCTTCGATGCCAACGACGAGATCCAGGGCACCATCGCCATTGTAATCCGCATAACGCCATTGATTGTGACGAACTTTGGGACCCTTGGGTCGCTTTCCGAGCGGCTTGTGAAATGCCGGGTCAATCGCCAGCTTCACTTTCTGAGTCAGGCCCCCTGAAGCAAAATCAGAGTACTCAAATCCAGGCGAGAGAACTCGCATTTTTCCGTCGACATAGCTGGGCATGACATAGTGAACCGTCCTGCTGAGAAGTCGAGGGGACTTGAACACGGGCATTTTCGTCGTCGCCGTGTTCCCCACTGAGTTCTCGAAAAACCAAACGCCATTTGACGGCTTATCGGGGCAGGAGACGATCAAATCAAAATCACCATCGCCATCCGCATCACAAGGGACTGGCCAAGCCCACAATCCGACCCCCAAATCAGCCGTGAGGCCGGGATTGTTGTATCGGAGTTGCGTCAGACCGTCCCCGCGAATGCTGCCGACTGACCAATGGATGCACAGAAGGCAGAGGACCAGTTTGCTGTTCATCATGAAGGATTACACTCGCTGGGAACGTGTCACAAATTGAAATTCAGCTGAATACAGTGTGTCGGCATTGTTGGCCGGCGGCAACCATCCCATTGCAGGTGCTTCCTGCCATTCCGGACGGGGCGTGAAATCCCAGCACACGTCAAGTCGCTGGCGAGTTCGATCAAAGTTCGGCAGACTTCGGGACGCACACGTTTTTTTACGTAACCTGGAAGTCGGTGGCCCAATGATTCGCAACGTCTGCTGTTTGTGCATTTCCCTGGTCGCTCTGGCCACTCTCCGTGCCCAGGAACTGACTGTTGGCCCGCTAACGGCCGATCAAAGTTCTGCGATAGAGACGATTGAAGAATCCGAAGTGCTTTCGACTGTTGTATTCCTTGCGTCGGATGAAATGGCTGGCCGTAATACACCCTCGATCGAACTGGATATCGCTGCCGCGTATGTAGGAGCACGGTTTCAAGGAGCCGGCCTGAAAGGACTTGGCCCGGAAGGGAGCTACTTTCAAACGACTGAACTAACTCAATATGCACCGCCCCGCGGCTCAGCAAGAATCACAGCCAGCGAAACGCTCGTTAACACCAGAGGCATTCTCTTCGGCGGAGAATCGGACTGTTCGGTGACAGGACTCGTGTCCGATGGTAAAGATCTTAAGGCAGTTGCCGGGAAGATTGTTGTCATTGACGAATTCCCTTTGCCACCGCAGGCCGTCGAAAATTCTGGAATGCTGGCGGCAGCCTGGGCGCGTCGAATTGCTCCCTTGGCTAACGGAAAAGCGGCGGCCGTCCTGATTCGGACCGCTGAGGACAGTCTTCTGCCGGAATCGGTTGAACGGATGAAGGAGAAGCCCTTGAGCCTACCGCCTGCTTTTCTTTTTTCCTGCCCGGTCATTTTGATTGCAGGGGATTCTGAATTGAATGGCGAAATCAGCGTTGAAGCGCCCAAAAGGGAAGCTGTGGCCACACCAGTTAGAAATGTGATTGGCGTTTTGCGCGGTAGTGACCCGGAACGGGCTGACGAAGCAATCATCATTTCTGCTCATCTTGATCACATTGGCCAGCTTTCCGGAGATCGTCAGGGTGATCTTATTAACAACGGTGCCGACGATAATGCGACAGGCGTGACCGCCGTGGTGAGTCTGGCGGATGCTTTTGCGAAATTGCCACACAGCCCACGCCGATCCGTTGTTTTTATGACATTCTGGGGCGAGGAGAAAGGCCTGCTGGGCTCAAAGTATTATGCAGAGAATCCCCTGTGGCCTCTGGAGAAAACTGTTGCCAACATCAACATCGAGATGATTGGTCGACCGGAGGAAAACGCCGAGGGAAAATCCTGGGGAACCGGCTGGACTCGATCTGACCTTGGCCAGCAACTGGCCGCCGGCGCTCAACGGGTCGGGGTAACGATCTTTCACCGGGAAGATGTGAGCGAAATGCTTTATACGCGCAGCGATAATTATTCCTTTGTGCAGAAAGGAGTCATTGCTCACAGTTACTCAGCCGGGTCACTGCACAGTGACTATCATCAGCCCAGTGACGAAGTCAGTAAGCTCAATCTGCCGCACATGACCAAGATCATCCGGGGACTTTTCGCTGGGACACTTCCCATCGCCGACGGGGAATTAACGCCGCATAAGACAGAAAAATGATTGCTGGTGAACTTCTTCACAGAGCTGAATCCATTGGTTGCATCCACCCCGTTTCTCAGTGATTTCCATCATGCCCGCCATTTATGAATATCACCATCGTGTTGTCCCTGAAGAGATCGATCGGGTCGGTCACGTGAACAATATTGAGTACCTTCGCTGGCTGCAGGATGCAGCGATCGCACACTCCGCCGAACAGGGCTGGCCCGCGCGGAGGTATCACGAGTGTGGGCAGGGCTGGGTTGTCAGGTCTCATTTTATTGAATATCTGGTCCCGGCCCTGGTACACGATGACGTTGTGGTGCGGACCTGGATTGCCGACATGAAGCGCGTCACGTCGTTGCGACGCTATGAACTGGTGCGGCCTGCTGATGGAAAACGATTAGCGGTTGCTTCAACGAATTGGGCATTCATCAGGTTTTCAACAATGCAGCCCTGCCGAGTTCCGGCAGAAGTGGTCAGTTCGTTTGAACTTGTTCCGGATGCACCAGAATAGTTTATTGGAGACTGTGGAATTTTTGCGGCATCTCCCTGATTGAACCCAACAGGGCATTGGAACAGACTGTCCACGATGAGCATTCCTGAATTCGACTTTTCAACCCGCCATTCACAGGCAGTGAGTTATCCGCCATGAAATGTTCAGCACAACTGTTTCTTCTGATTCTAATGTTGAATCCACTCAACGCAGCTGAAGATTCGTTTCCGCTCAAGTCCAGGCGAATTCTGTTTCTCGGAGACTCCATAACAGCAGCCGGGGAGTTCATCAACATGATCGAACTGCAGTTGCGACTGCAGCGCGGTGGTCCAATTCCGGAGTTCATCAATGCGGGGCTTCCGAGCGAAACCTGCACGGGACTTTCAGAACCCGATCATCCGTTTCCACGACCCGATGTCCACGAGCGACTTGAACGAGCCCTGACTGCAGCAAAGCCAGATGTTGTTGTGGCCTGCTATGGCATGAATGACGGCATTTATTTCCCGTTCAGCGAGGAAAGATTTAAGAAATATCAGGATGGGATAGGCCGTCTCATCGAAAAGGTCCATGCGTCCGGCGCAAAACTTGTACTTCTGACCCCACCGCCGTTTGATGCGATGCCCTTGAAAAACGCGGGGAAACTCTTGCCTGCCGGGAAAGAAAAGTACGCGTGGTTCTCGGCTTATGAGGGATACGACGATGTGATTCGCCGGTACAGCCAGTGGCTGTTGGAGCAGAAGGGTCGAGTTGAATTGGTGATCGACCTGTATACGCCGATCTCAGCGTTTTGGGCTCAACAAAGGAAATCTGATCCCGCGTTCACCGTGGCGCCGGATGGCGTCCATTGCAACACGGTCGGACATCGCACAATCGCCGAAGTTGTCCTGAAAGCCTGGGGCATTGAATCATGGACTCCAGTCAGTGACAGGATGACAGAACTTGTCAACCAGAAAGGCGTGACCCTGCACAATTCCTGGCTCAGTCATATCGGCCATAAGCGTCCTGGAGTCGCTGCGGGATTGCCGTTGGAGGAGGCGAATGCCAGGGCCACAAACATCGATGAAGGGCTACAGGCACTCATTGATACTGCTGAAAAATAAATTCCGCAGTACAGCCAGCAGACTTTCAGATCTCATTGTAACAACTGGTGCATCGTCACTGACTCGCCCTCTCCTGATCGTGATGTGAAAGCGGCACATGACACAAATAGCGACGTTTGTTGCAGCAACCATGCTGGCTGCCCGCACAGCACCAGCACCCCGGGATCGACTTCAGTGGATCGACTTTCTGGCGGTTGGTATTTATCTGGTGATTACGATGGCTATCGTCATCTGGTCATCTCGTCGACAGGCTAACGCCAGCGAGTATTTTCTGGGTGGCCGTCGCATGCCCTGGATGGCTGTGGGATTAAGCGTGCTGGCCACACTAATGTCCAGCATATCCTACATGGGGGTTCCTGGAGAGATGATCAGGAACGGCGTAGCGATGTTCGCCCAATACCTCGCACTGCCATTCAGCATGATCATTGTGCTCTTCGTCTGGGTTCCTTTCTTCATGCGGTTGAAGTTCACCAGTGCCTATGAATATCTGGAGAGACGATTCGATACTCAGACTCGAATGATTGGCAGCCTGCTCTTTCTGCTCCTGCGACTCGGCTGGATGTCAATGGTGACTTATGTTGGATCTCTTGCACTGACTCAGATGATAGGGACTTTGATTCCGGTCGATCTGGTTGATCCTGTTTCGCAATGGCTATCTCCGACGGCCCCGGTACCGACATTGCTTCGAGCATCCTTCCTCTACTGGATTATCATCTCCGTCGGCCTCTCTGCCACAGTCTACGGCAGCCTGGGAGGATTCAGAGCGGCGATCTGGAATGATGTTCTTCAATCGCTCATGCTTTTCGGAGGCACCGTCGTAACTCTCGGCTATGTTGTCTGGACAACCGGAACTGGCCCAGTCGAATGGTGGCGAATTGCCTCAGAGAATTCCTCGGGGCACACCAAACCGATTTGGTTCAGCTTTGATCCCACCGTACGAATGACGGTTGTGACAGCCGCCATGCTGAGTTTCTTCTGGACCGTTTGTACTCATGGCTCGGATCAGGTTGTTCTCCAGCGGTATTTTTCGACGACATCTCTGAAGTCAGCCCGAAAAAGCTACATCGTTGCTGCCGTCACGGATTTGACAATCGGTGTCCTGCTGGCATTTTGTGGTTTGGCATTGCTTGCCTTCTATTTGCAACATCCCAGTTATCTGCCGGAGGGAATTTTTGTTACTCAGAATGGACAGACCGTTGTAAAACAAGGGGACAAAGTTCTGCCGCACTTCTTCGCCCATCAGTTGCCCGCAGGAATCGGTGGGGTAATTCTGGCGGTGCTCATTTGTGATGCGATGCAGACTCTGGTGTCAGGCGTTAACAGCATCAGTTCCGTGTTCGCAGGTGATCTCTATGGACGCCTGCGTCCTGATCGGAAACCTATTCTCGGCGATGTGAGTTTCGCCCGTCTATTGTCGGTGATGGTGGGAATACTCGTGACAGTAATCGCAGTCAGTGTTGCCTATCTCGCTCAGAATTCCGGACGAAATATCATTGACCTGATGGCTCCTGCCTTCAACATGTTTCTTGGGCCACTGGCATCGCTGTTTCTGATCGGCATGTTTCTGAAGTGTGACAGTCGAGTCGTCAAAACTGCCGTGGCCTGCAGCATAGTCATTTCGTTTTTCTGGAGTTACTGGCAGATCCTTTTTGGAACTGCCTACCAACCATCAATTACACTGACGACAGCAGTGCCTTACCTTGCCAGCTTTGTCATCGCTGCCATTATCAGTCGATTCGTGCGGACACCAACGGATTATCCCGGACTGGAATACACATGGTTCGTTGTGATGCGGCGACCGTTGCCGGAGTCCGACGCCATGAACATTTGAAGTCTGTCACACGATCAGCAACTGCCGTATTTTTCTGCCCCCAGCCAATTTGATTTTCTATGACCGATCAGAACTCCACTTCGTATCTTAGCCGCGCAACCGGGCCAACACAGGAACATGCTTACCGCAACGGCCCACGTATTGTTGCTTTGGAAACCGTTATTCCCCACGATGTCATGCCGGGGCTTCTGGCGCTGCGGGTTCATACAGACGCAGGAACGATTGACGGAATCCCAGTGACAGGGCACGGCGAAACGTATTACATTCCGACCGCTGCTGCCGGAGTGATTCACGACTTCATGGCTCCGCGTTTGCTGGGCTCAGATGCAAGGGCGATTGAGAGCCACTGGAGATTTCTCTATGAACGGATGACAGCGTTTGGCGGCACCGGCGCAGAACTGAGAGCTTTGTCTGCTGTCGATCTTGCCTTGTGGGACATTGCCGGGCAGTTGGCCAGGCAGCCAGTCTGGCGACTACTCGGTGGCCCGGTGAGGGATTCCGTCCCTGTGTACAACAGCTGCGGCGGCCCTTTTTACGGCCGATCAAATCGCCAGACGCCGTCGGCATCCGGCTGGCCCGGCCACGGTGACCCCGGGCAGCCTGGCACGCTGGAAGACAACTGGTCGAGCATGAACGCACCCGCGGATCTGGCCGAAGAATTGATCGCCCAGGGCTACAAAGGCATGAAGCTCTGGTCATTCGATGCGGTGTACCGGCGCCAGGGAGGTCACTACGTTTCGAGAGACGATATTCGCGAAGGCGTCGCTCCATTTGAGGCGATCCGCGAGCGTGTTGGCGACAAGATCGAAGTGATGCTGGATGGTCATGGGTTCTTTTCGCTGGCAGCCGCACGGCGCATTGCGGAAGGGATGAGGGATATTCGTCCGATGTGGATGGAAGACATTCTGCGTCCCGATTCGATCCATGCCATGGCCGCATTCCGCGCAGAGATACACGTACCTGTTGCTGTGAGTGAAATGCTGATCATGGCGGACCACTTTCGGCAGGTTCTGGATGCTCGTGCGGCAGATTATGTGATGATTGATCCCACATGGGTCGGCGGCATCTCGGCGACTCGACGAATTGCTGAGTTAGCACAGATGTACAATGTGCCAACGTTGATGCACGATTGTACGGGACCGTTTACGCTGCTGTCCGGACTGAATGTGGCCGCTGCGAACTCCGGAGTCGCCTTCCAGGAGACCGTGCGAGCTCATATTGCCACACTTTATCCCTTCCTGATTGACCAAAACATTCTGGTTTGCAACGGCGAGATCGCCATTTCTCAGCGTGCGGGTATTGGCGCACGGTGGCTGCCAGAAATCTTTGATGCTTCGCATCCCGGTTACCGAAAATCATCTCTGTAGTTCACCGGTTGCTCCGGCGGTTGCCGGTTTGTTGTTGCGGTTGACCGGCAGCACCCGTGCCGTCGGCCATTCGAGCATTGGCGTCAGCAGATACTGCAAGCCAACTTAACACCTTCCACAGAATTCCAAATGTCTTCGCCTGAATTCCTCTCTGCAACTTCATCCACACTTCGCGATTGGGACAACGCCCACGTCTGGCATCCGTTTACGCCGATGTCGGCCTACGCTAAAGAGCAGGCTCCGATTATCGTCCGAGGCGAGGGCTTTGATTTGATCGACTCCGACGGCAACCGCTTTCTGGATGGCATCTCGTCTCTGTGGTGCAATGTCCATGGCCATGCAGTTCCCGCAATTGATGAAGCGGTTCGCAACCAACTAGGCAAAGTCGCCCATTCGACATTATTGGGTCTGTCGAGCGAACCGTCGATCCGCCTTGCAAAAGCGCTCGTTCAGCGAGCACCGGAAGGTTTGAGTAAAGTCTTTTACTCCGACAGTGGTGCAACGACTGTCGAGGTCGCGCTGAAGATGGCATATCAGTATCATCGACAAAAGCCCGAAGGCCCTGAGGATCGTGACACTTTTCTCTGCGTGGGCAATGCCTACCATGGCGACACGTTGGGCACAGTCAGCGTTGGCGGTATCGAGTTATTTCATCGCTGCTATAAACACCTGCTGTTTCCAACACTTGTTTGTCCATCACCATTTGCCACGCGAGTTCATCATGGACAAACCAGAGAAACGTGTTTGCAATTATGTTTCGACGAAGTCAGTCGCCTGATCAACGAACACCAAACGCGCCTTGACGGGTTTGTGATGGAACACAACGT
>JANPHT010000576.1:0-8797 GCA_031424595.1 Planctomycetota bacterium | reverse complement strand
AGTGCGTGTCCTGAAAAGCGTTCGGTCAGCGGTATCGCTGGCAGAAACAAGTCCTACGTGTGACTGAAGAATCTGCTTAAGCTGACGTCTGGGTGTTGCCAGTTCGTGTGTGAGTTGAAAAAGCGGCGTTTCGAAGCGGATCTGTCAGTGGAAGCGCGGACCTTCGGCACAAGGGTTGAACAGCAGGCACTCTGTTTGAGGATCGAAGCTGGGTTGTCAGCTGGCTTTGCGGCGACTTTGTGCCGCCTCGCATTTGGGAGACTCTGTCGCAATCAGCAGCCGCCCAAGCGTTTGCATATTGCGACCCAGTATGGCCAGCGTCATGTAACGTTCGAATCCGAATTCAGAAAAGTCACGACAGCGTTCCATACCATTGCCGCTTTGCAATGCGCCGATCGCAGATTCCACACCCGGATGATTTTGTAATGCCTCCATAAAATCGTCGCTCGCTGTCTCCAGTTGTTTGGCTGACTGTTTGACTCCGGGCTTTGGCAGACACAAGCTCGGAATCACATCCGCCAGTTGTTCCTGATTCTCTGGAGAATGAAAACCACGGTCGAAGGACAGACGCTTGATCCGATTCTGAAAGCGACTCTGAACCACCTTTGTCTCGGCAGCAGCGACACCGGAATCGCAATCGCCGCGTTTCATCAGTTTGCCATGCACGATAAAACCGGCTGCGTCTTCGAAGACCAGCACCTGACGTCCAAACTGAACAGGTTCGCCAGCCTTACCTCGCTTGTATAATTGTGTATGCGGTTCGAACATACTGAAAAGCTTATCGCTGTTCGGGACAGATTCGCCAAGTAACACTCGACGGTTCGTCGTGTTCATGACTCGCTCTGTACGTGCAATGAATGCCTGCAGCGTATTCGGCCCGAAGACATCATCCGCTGTCGGTTGCGGCAGACACAGGTCGATACATAACTGGCGTGCTCGTGCAGTAATGTCCCGTGTTTTCTGCAGCAATTCACGATACGGCTCCTTGAGTCTGGAGACATAGTCGGGGCCTTTCTTCGCTGCGATACGATCAATTTTCCGAGCCAGCGTCTTCACCGATTTCCACAGATGCTGATGCTGTCGCCAGCCAGCGATGTTATGCACCGTGGCATGCTGCACACAGAATTCCATAATCTTTCTTATGCCATCACGAAGCAGCGAACTCTCTGTAGGATAATGGATATTTGTTGCCATCACGAAGGAATCGGCACGCACCTGCTCGATCGCATCGGGGACGACCGCGTGTCCGTTGGCGATGATGATCTGACTGATTGCATCAATTGTGGACGGCTTTAGCAGACAGACATTGTTGCGAATCGTACGCCAGGAAAAGTTCGTCTCACCATCCCACGGGCCAATGCCCATAATGGCTCGCAGACGACTGTGATTCTCAGCGAGATCCTGCAGATGATCGTACGTGAAATTGCATCCGAGTCGTACTCCTGCAAGCACCATGATGTGCCAGTAGTCCATACCCGTTCGACCACAGTCGCTGCGTGTATCGGCGTTGACATCGGCTTCGATGAGCTTCATCACTGCGGCAGTAGTTTCGGCGTTTGAGTACACCTGCTGCAGGGCTCGCAGGACCGGAACGATGCGGTCTCGACATTCCAGATTCAACGGGACTCGGTGAATCGGCAGACTGTCCAGCCGCAGTTGGGTTGAGTATCCTTTTCGCATCCTTGGCTCCTCGAAGATTTGAGTGACGAAATTCCGTTTTGTTGGCCTTTTCAATCAACTCTACGGATTTCCATCTCTTCTTCGAGGGGCCATTCTCCCTTCTTCCTCTGCATTTCTTCGTGCCTTTCGATTTCAGGACACGCACTAGCTATTCACAGCTCCCGTGCATCAGCGGTGATGGTGCGTCTGTGGTCTTTGAAAGCAATGCCAGTAATCTGGTCGACGGCGATACGAATGGAGTCCGCGATGTCTTTGTCGTGGATGTCGCCACGGGAGCCATAACGCGGCTTTCGCAGAATGCCAGCAGTGTCCAGGGAAATGGTTATTCCGCCAACCCTTCAATCAGCGTCGATGGTCGTTATGTGGCATTTCAAAGTTTTGCCCGCAATCTGATCGATGCGGACGTAAATTTTGCAACGGACATATTTGTCAAGGACCGGCAAACGGGAATTCTTACTGCCGTCTCAAGGAATGGCAGTGGGGTTCTGGGAAATCTCGAATCGTCCGCCCCCTCCATCAGCAGCGACGGTCGTTTTGTCGCGTTTAGCAGTTCGGCGGACAATTTAGTGGCGGGAGATACGAATGAGATCTACGACGTGTTCGTCGCGGCCAATCCACTCACTTCCGTTGCACCGCTGTCACTAAATCTGCTGACGCCGGGAAATTCAAGCTTGTCCCTCGACCGCTCGGGCATCGGGGCTGGTCAATTGCTGGAAGGGACCGGCAATGCCTTTGACGGGCTCAATCGCATGCGAGTAGACGGGACCGAGTTTGCAACATCACCGGCCAGCACTTCGAGTGACGGTGGTCGAACCGTGGTGACGGCGAACTCCACGATGAGCGGCCTTTCGGTCTCTCGCGAAGTGACTGTACCGATTACGGGAAGTGAAAACTTTGCCCGCACGATGGATGTCTTCTCAAACAGCACGGGCAGTGCCATCACGGTGGCAGTGAATCTGCTGGGTAATCTTGGTTCCGATGCGGGAACGATAGTTTTCGCCACCTCCGACGGAGACTTGATTGTCGAATCAACCGACTGGTGGTTTGGAACGGATGATGGCAATGCGACGGGTGGGACTCCGGCTGTGATTCATCTGCTGCACGGACCTGCTGGTTTGCAGCCTTCCGCAGTGTCAGTCCAGGAAGACAATGTTCAATGGACGTACAGCCTGACCGTCGGTGCCGGCGAAACGAGACGCCTGGCGACGTTCACCGTGCTGAGGAATACTCGACAGCAGGCGATTGATGCGGCGAATGCTCTGGTCACGTCATCAGGATTCGGCGGACAGGCGACCGCGTTTCTGGATGCCGGAGAAATCGCGTCGCTGGCCAACTTCCCGTTTGATGTCACAAAGCCAGTGAGTGCGATTTCGGCGTTGTCGGCGGCGTCGAGTTCCGTGTCGCTGTCGATTTCTGTCACGGGCAGCGATCCGGGGGCCGGAGCGTCGGGGGTGAAGGAGTTTGATTTGTATTATTCCACCGGCGGTGCGTTTGTGAAGTTTGCGACAGTGCCGGCCGCTTCGCCTTCGACGACGTTTACCGGTGCGGCGAATACCACGTACTGGTTCCGCAGTCTGGCTCGAGACTTTGCCGGAAACGTGGAGACCAAGACAACGGCTGATACGTACACTCGGATCGGCGATGTCGTGCCGCCCGCGAGCCAGGTGACAACGGCGGCTCATGTATCGACAGGGCTGTTTACCGTGCAGATGACCGGGACCAAGGCGAGCGGTTCCGCGTTGACTCAGTTTGATGTGTATGTGTCCATCGACAGCAGTGCGGCCATCCTGATCGGTTCAGCCAACGGCACGTCGCTGGGTGGTGGAAACTATTCCGGTTCGATCGTGTTCCAGGGAATTCTGGACGGCATGAGTCACAACTATCGCTTCTACAGTCGAGCTCGCGACGGAGCTGGCAATGTGGAGGCGGCTCCGGTGAGTGGTGATGTGTCTGTCATGTCTTCCTTTGCGACGTCCGCACTGACGGCCACGGCAATCGATGTCCAGAACGGGATCAGCCAACGATCGTATGTTCGTTATCTGGATGTGCTGTTCTCAAACGCTGCGGATCTGGCGACTTGGTTTGCGTCAAATCGAGTGAAGGTCGAACGCTTCGGAATTGACGCGACCTCAGTGACGCCCGGAACTGGGACGCTGATCAACGGGGCGGGTATCACTCGAATTGGAAGCAAGTTGCAGTTGGACTTCGGATCAACCGGACTCGGTGGTCTCCGTGACGCCGGGAACGGTTTCTATCGCATTCTGCTGGATCTGGATGGGAATGGATTGTTCACAGATACGACTGACAAGGCGTTCGAGTTCCATCGACTGTTCGGCGATGCCAACGGTGACGGTAAGGTCGACGTGGCCGATACGAACCTGGTGACGAGTCAGATCGGTCGAACGGGTGCGAATCTGGACGGTGATCTCGACGGCAATGGAGCGGTGAATTCGACGGATCGTCTGTATTCCACTCAGCAACGCGGCAAGAAGTTATTGGATCCGCTGCTGGGGTGGTTGGATGATTAAGGCTCGTCTTCCGCCCCTTGTCGGCCGTTGACTTAACCAGCCGGAACGCGCTAGCGTCGGTTTTGGTTGCAAAAACACGGCAGAATTAACCGGGGCTAGCGCCCAATGGCTGATGAAAGGACTTGATCAACAAACCGCTGGAGCGTTCCGGCTGATGGTTGGAAAACGCTGCGTTTTTTTGAGAACAAGACGCTGTGCAGCTGACAAATCTGAAATCGAGACGCTCAGATAAGTAGCATCTGTTTAGTAGTCTGGGAGGCGGTTGTTGTCGAAACCGAATTGGATGGGAGTGATCACTTGCTTTTGATCCACGGGTTACTGATCATTTGCCCTGCAGGGCGTGTTCCGGTCACTCGGTGATGCGGCGACTGCGGTTGGACTTGATCAGGTGATCCCATGCTTGATAGCTCGGTTGCATCATTTGTCGCTGGTGATGATTGTCCGGTAGAGATTAATCAACTATTTCCGGTGGCCTATGAGGAATTAAAACGCCTGGCCCTCATGCAGATGGCTCCGGAACGAAACGATCACACGTTGACGCCAACGGCGCTTTTGCATGAGGCTTATCTTCGTCTGAAGGGGGATGGAAACCAGTCGGTGACGGCCATGAGTCGAGTACAATTTTTTGCAGCGGCGGCGGAAGCGATGCGTCGCGTGCTGGTGGAGCATGCTCGCAAACATAATCGTCGTGGACAAATGCTTCGACACGATGTTTTGCCCGCACCGGGCCCCCTGGGAGCTGTGCCGAAAGAAAGCGCGAATCTGGTTCAATTGGATGTGGCGTTGACTCGGTTGAGCCGACTCTTTCCGGAAAAGGCTGAAGTGGTCAAGTTGCGATATTTTGCGGGACTGACTCTGTCTGACGTCGCAGAGGTTTTGGGGATGTCGCTGTCCACAGTTAACCGCCACTGGACCTATTCCCGGGCCTGGCTGACTCGAGAATTGATCGAGCAGACTGAGGAATAGTGTTTCCGAACAGGGCAGATTTGACGAAGAGCATGATGGAATCATCGGAAGAGATCATATTTCAGGAGGCTCTGGCGAAGGAAACGACAGAAGCGTGCGAAACGTATCTGCTTGAGGCCTGTGCCGGGCGGCCTGAGTTGTTGCAGAGCGTTCGTGCGTTGCTGGACGCCTATTCGCACGGCGAGTTTCTGGAAAAGACACTGACTTTCTTTGCCAACGCCCGATCCACATCAACGGCCTTCAGGCCGGACGTGGTCGTTGGTCCGTACCATCTTCGTGAGCGGATTGGTCAGGGCGGCATGGGGGCGGTCTACATGGCTGAACAATTACAGCCTGTGCGCCGCAAAGTGGCCATCAAAATCATTCGGCCAGGGATGGACAGTCTCGATGTCGTGCGCCGATTCCATAGAGAACAACGCACTCTGGCGATGATGGACCATCCGAATATCGCGCGAGTGCTGGACGCCTCGGTCACGGAAACCGGTGTCTCTTTCTTTGTGATGGAACTGGTCAACGGAACTCCGATTCTGGAGTTCTGTGAAAAACAGGCCAGTGACGTGGAGCAGCGATTACGGTTGTTTATCGACTGTTGTCTGGCAATCCAGCACGCTCACCAGAAGGGCATCATTCATCGGGATATTAAACCATCGAATGTCCTGGTCACGGTGCTGGATGGTCTACCGGTCGTCAAGGTCATCGACTTTGGAATCGCGAGAGCCTTTACGAGCGAGACTTCAGAGACAATCAGCCCTGGCAACAGTCTTGTCACACAATTGGGCGAGTTTCTGGGGACGCCACAATACATGAGCCCCGAGCAGGCATCGTTGGGTGAGGATTCGCTGGATATCCGCACCGACATTTATTCGCTGGGAGCCCTGTTGTATGCTCTTCTGACGGGCGATCCTCCGTTTGACCGGGAGCGGATGCAGCGGGGGACGTTTGATGAAGTTCGTGAAATGATCCGCGACGTCGATCCGCTATGGCCAAGTGTCAGAGTCCGTCAGCGCAAACAGGCGCACGATTCGACTCTCACGGATCACTCGACGCGTCGCCGACTTGTGCAGCGACTGACCGGCGATCTGGATTGCATCGTCATGAAGGCGATGGAGAAAGATCGGAACCGGCGGTATCAATCGGCTGGTGAGTTGGTTGAGGACCTGCAGTGCTTTCTCGACAGTAAACCCATTTTGGCTCGGTCGCCGAGAGCCGCTTATACGCTGTCAAAGTTTGCTCGCCGTCACAAGGGATTTCTGATCTCGGGTGTGATCGCGTTGACTTGTCTACTGAGCGGTCTGGTCGTCGCCATCGTTCAGGCTCGCCACGCCTGGAATGCCGAAGGCATTGCGCTGCAGGGTCAGGAAAGGGCCAATGCTGCCGAGAGCCGTATGGCGAGGCTGCTGTACGTGGCGGATATGAGAATTGCCACACAGGCCACAATCAACGGCGATTCTGTCATTGCAAATGAAGCTCTGGAGAAGCATCGTCCAAAAGCCGGCGAAGAAGATCTGCGCAGTTTCGACTGGTATTTTCTCAGACACAAAAACAAGGTCGAAACCAGCGAACTGCTGTCCGGAAAAAAATCGCTGTATCATCTGTGCCGAATCAATGGAACTTCGCAACTGGCCTGCTGTGGCGAAGAAGGGGTCATTCGGATTCTGGAAGAATCAGACGGTCGTGTGCTGGTTTCGATCAATGCCGAACAAGGCGAAGTGAACGGCCTTGCGTCTTCGCCGGATGGGAAGATCCTGGCATCCGCTGGTGACGATGGAACAGTTGCTTTCTGGGATTCCGAAACAGGAAAACCGCTCCGCCGATTCCGGGCTCATTTGCGGCAGGCGTTTCAGATTGTTTGGTCTCCGGATGGGACTCAACTGGCAACCTGCGGAAACGAGAAGGACGTCGCCATCTGGTCTCTTGTTATTTTTCGAGCGATCCTTACTTGATTCCCAGGTTGGCCTGCATGTTCTTCTTGTAGGCCTCAACGCCTGGTTGACCGTAGGGATTTGTTCCCACCAGACGGCCTTCCACAACTGTGGCCAGCATCAGCATCTGGAATAACTGACCCAGAGAATGCTCATTGATCGAAGGCATCACGAGATCCGCTGTCGGGCGTTGTTCATCGGCATAAGCTTTATTTGTCCCATCGATCGCCGCCTGCAAAATTCGCGGCATGGGAACACCCGCCAGTTGATTCAGTTGATCCTGATCCAGTTCATGCTTCGGCACCTGAATTGGCGGCAACTTCGCGGGACCGGGCAGAAGATTGGTAATCAGTTTGTCACGGCGACCCTCCTGATGCTGTTGGCCACGACTGTGCAGATCCCGAGTATTCACCACGGTCAAAGGCGTCGCTCCGCGTTCGTGCTTGCCAAGGCTCTCACTGAGAAGTTGGTCGTACCACAGACCGACCGCTTCCAGCTTGCTGCCCCAGGTCGACAGAATTCGGGTTGTCATACCCAAATCCATCTCAAAAGCGTGACCTACAGCGACATACTGCAGCACGATGTTGCTTTCAAATGGTGCGTTTCTAAAGTGAGCCGTCATATCCGCCGCGCCTTGCAACAATGCGCGGATGTCCATCCCGTTGGCCACGGCGGGCAACAGCCCAACGGACGTCAGGATTGAAAAACGACCTCCGATTCCATCCGGAATGGAAAACGTATCCTGATATCCGGCCGCGTTGGACAGATTACGAAGCCGGCCGGTATCTCCTGTCACCGGGACGATCAGACTTGTCGCCTCGTTGGGGAAACGACGTTCAATCAACTGGCGAAATGTTCGGAACGCCACAGCGGCTTCCAGTGTTCCGCCGGATTTGCTGATCACGATCACCGAGGTCCGACCATCCGCCGAATTCGGAGACTGGGCCGCCCGTTGATCGAGAAGATTCAAGAGAATCTGTTGTTGATCGGAATCAACATTCCATCCTTCAAAATACAGCCGAGGCACTCCTCCGCGAGTCGTACGACTTTGTTCATTGTGATATGGGCTTCGCAGAGCTTCGAACATTGCTCGCATGCCCATGTAGGAGCCGCCGATGCCCAGCACGACCACGGAATCGGCGGCCTCACGCAGCCGACCACCGCAAGCCTCCAGCCGGGCAATCAGGCTCTTGTCACCATGGCTGTGCAGATCCGCCAGAAGCTCCTCAGGCCACTGAATGAAACCGGCATCAAGCGGTTGTTTTTCGACAGGGACGGCACCTCCCGATTGCCAAAGATCCACATCAACCAGTGTCTCTTCCCGAGCGGCCAGCAGTGAGTTCTTCAGAAGGCCAATCCGACCTGCAGGCAGAAGCTTGAGAGCTGCATCAGCAACGTACTTCAGACTTTCGTTTGACATAACCGGTGTCACTCCCATGAGGCTGATAATTCAACAGTAGAACTTATTGAGGCAAGGTGAACGGCCAAATCATCGGAATCATGATGACACAGGCAATCCACAGAAGAATATTCAGCGGCACTCCGACTTTGACAAAGTCACCAAAACGGTAACCACCGGGTCCGAACACCATCATATGAGTTTGATAGCCAACGGGGGAAGCGAATGCAAAAGAGGCAGCCAGAGCAACGGCCATGACAAAAGGCCTGGCGTCGCAATGGCTGAGTTCTGCCGCTTTCAGG
>JANPHT010000575.1:0-5849 GCA_031424595.1 Planctomycetota bacterium | reverse complement strand
CGCTCGAAGTTCGACTCGGACGTGGCGAGCTTTCGCGTGTCGGGCGATGTTTGTCAAACTTTCCTGGGCGACGCGGAAGCAGGCCGTCTCGATGTCCTTCGACGCTCCCTGAAATAGCTCGTCCGTCGCGAAATACGGCTCAAAGTTGGCGGCGGCTGCCTGACGGTCCAGACACCAGCGCAACGCTGCGACCAGCCCGATGTCGTCCAGCATTGATGGCCGCAGATCAAGCGCGAGATTGCGGACCTGGTTCAGCGTCCGATCGACAATGGTTAATGTCTCATGTAAGAGTGAAAGGTTTGTCGATCCGAGCGGCAACTGCATCGCTTTGAGGTTCAACTTGATGCCGGTCAACGACTGTCCAATTTCGTCGTGCAGTTCGAGAGCCAGATGGCGCCGCTCGCTTTCCTGCGTCGCGATCAGTTGCTGAGACAAGCTCTCCAGTCGCTGGCGGCCACGGCGAAGAGCATCCTCCATGTTTCTCCGCTCGGTCACATCAATATGCGCACCCAGCATTCTGGAGGGCTGGCCCTGCCGATCGAAAACGAGTGAACCTCGGGCGAGAATCCAGCGATACGAACCATCCTTATGGCGGAAACGAAATTCATTTTCGTAACTCGGCTGGGGATCTGCTAAATAGGCGTTGGTATTCGCCAGGGCTCGTTCGGCGTCATCTGGATGAATGCGGCTGTGCCATTCGTCAAAGCTGTTGGAGATTTCGTGATCTTCGTAACCAATCTGGCGTTTCCAGATGGTTGAGAAGTGGACTTCATTCGTGGACAAGTTCCAATCCCACAGTCCAGTGTTGGAACTGGTCGTGGTCAGCTGCAGACGCTCCTCGCTCTCTCGCAACGCTATTTCGTTCTGCTTTCGCGAGGTGATATCCACACCTGAGCCGATCACCTGAACGACTGCCCCTGAGGCGTCTCGCAACGGTCCGAATGTGAAGTCAATCGTTTTCACAAGATTTTGAGGATCCCGCATTTCTCCGTCATAGCGAACGGTTTTTCCTAAAGCCACTTGTGACAGCGCGTGGCGTAGTTGGTCCTGAGCGACGGGTGCGTCCTTGAACCAAACCGTTTCCGCAAGGTGCGTGCCGATAACGTCGTTGCGCGACAGACCAAAGGGTTCAAGAAGAGCGAGATTGACTTCCAGAATAAATCCGTCCAGCGAAATGAGACCGACGAAGGCGAACATGCCGTCCAGAATAGCCCGATGGCGCTCGTGGCTCTCTTGAAGAGATTGTTCCGCCCGTTTACGACCCGTGATGTTGCGCGTGATGGCCACCAAATCACTGACTTGGCCGTTATCGTGGTGCAAGGGCGCAGCATGTGTTTCCAGCCAGACGCGAGTCCCCTTCAGGCCGACGAGCTGGAATTCGAGCGTCCCTGATTCGCCGCAAAACACTCGACGTGTGAGATCTTCAAAAGCAGCGCGGTGCTCCGGAACGATAAGGGGATAGACACTGAGATTGACGACCTGTTCAAGGGAATCTGCTTCAATCATCGCCAGCCCGGCAGAATTCATATCCAGCAGCGCACCGTCCGTATCCAGCAATTTCAGACACTCGGGTGCCAATTCAAAGATCGTCCGCCAGCGTTCTTCGCTGGACCGCAATCTCGTCGCTTGTGCCCGAAACTGATGCTCGGACGTTTGCTGCTCTGCAACGGCGGCGTGGCCGGTCAGGCCATCGCGCAGGAGTCGCATCAACCGTGGCTCATTGTCCGATGGTATTTGCGATGGCATTGACTGGGAGACGGCCGGATCTGTCACGAATCGACGAATTATTTCGATCAACGCCTCGGGTTCAGCCGGTTTGAGAACGAATGCGACGGCTCCCAAACTCAGGGCGTGTTGCTTATCCTTTTCCTCGACATGAGTCGCCGTACAGACGACGAAGGGGATCTGTTTTAGTCGCTCGTCCGCCTTCAGGTGCCGCAGCAGCGTATAACCGTCCATCACCGGCATCAGGACATCGGAAATAATCATGTCCGGCGGTGCCCGCTGTGCTTGATCCAGCGCCTCAGCACCATGGCGAGCTTCCTGAACAACGCAGTGAAACCCCTCCATCAGTACCCGCAATGTGTGCCGGGACTGTTCGTTGTCATCGACAAGAAGTACTCGAACCAATGATTACCAGCTTTTGAGGCGTCTGACCTGGAAGGGAATCGCTGAACTTGGAATACGATGTTTGAAATTCTCGTAACTCCAGATTGAGAATCTAGGACAGACGAGATCAATGCATAAAACCAACTTCCATAGTGCGGTCTGCCAGATGATATCAATTGTTGACCGAAAGAGCATGCAGCAATCAAGTAGGAAAATCCTGACAGGAGCTTTAGAAAGTGGGCCTGCCACTTTTATGAATGGCAAATCCCTTTCTGCAGCTCGCCGAAAAGGCTCCACTATGCTTCGCCGGTAACGCGGGTTGCGGAGGGCTAATCTGCGATTACTGGCTGGAACATTGCCTCCGGATGTGGAACAATGAACGCTGGCCTATGCCCATTTGTTTAACATTTCCACGCTTCATTTGAACCATCGAAAATGGCCCTTTCCCTGGAACAATTCGCCAAGCAACTGGAAGACAGCGGGATTCTCGCGGGCGATACGCTGCAGGATTTTCTGCCTCCTAAGGCCGCCCCACAAAGTGCTCAGGAATTGGCCAAAGAGCTGATTCTCCAGAAGAAGCTGACGAAATTTCAAGCGGAAGAAGTCTCCAAAGGCAAGGGAAAGTCGCTGACGCTGGGCAACTACGTCCTGATGGAAAAGATCGGGGCCGGCGGCATGGGTCAGGTGTTTAAGGCCCGGCACCGGCGCATGGATCGACTGGTGGCTGTCAAGCTTTTGCCACCGGCGATGACCAGGGATCAAGCCGCCATTGCCCGCTTCGATCGGGAGGTAAAAGCTGCGGCAAAGTTGCGGCATTCCAACATCGTCGCCGCCGATGATGCCGACGCAGCCAATGGTGTCCACTTTCTGGTGATGGAGTTGATCGAGGGGAGTGATCTGTCGGCCCTGGTAAAAAAACACGGTCCGTTGTCCGTTGAGAGAGCCCTCTTCTGTATCGTTCAGGCGGCGCGAGGGCTGGAGTTTGCTCACAAGCAAGGAGTGGTTCATCGCGACATCAAGCCCGCCAACCTGCTGCTCGACAAAGAGGGAACGGTCAAGATTCTCGACATGGGTCTGGCGCGGATTGACGACTCCACCGGTGCAAGTGCTGACGGTGCGGGTCTGACGAGTACCGGCACAATCATGGGCACGGTGGACTACATGTCTCCCGAACAGGCAATGGATACCAAGCATGCGGATGCACGCAGCGATATCTACAGCCTGGGCTGCACTCTCTATTACCTCCTTAGCGGCAAGGCGGTTTATGAGGGTGACACGATGATGAAGAAGCTGATGGCGCATCAGAACTCGCCCGTTCCGTCGCTGTCCGCATCGTATCAGAGCAGTGCTGTCGCTCCGCGAAAAGACAGCCGGGCGTCGAGTGATCCTGATTCATCCGGGATGGCTCAAAGCAGTGATGCCCTTCCGGCGATCGTGTCGCCTGGTGGCACGGCGACGTTGGCGAACGTCGAACAGGTCTTCCGCAGGATGGTCGCCAAGAAACCAGAGGATCGTTATCAAACCATGACGCAGGTCATCGCGGCGTTGGAAGCGTGCAAATCCAGTAACGCCGTGACGTTCAATTCTCAGGCTGGCTCGGACTCGGGAGGTCACGGGGACGAACTGCACCAGTTCTTGAAGAATATTGCGGGGGATGGCTTCGCAAGTCGCAGTCACACAGGCGTTGATGCGGCCATGAAGACACGGACCTTCGCACTGCCGGTTGCTGAGTCTTCGCTCGCAGCAACGATGATCTCGACGGCTTTTGAAGTCCCCACCGATCCGAAGACGCAAACCCGGCAGGCGATCCCACATCAGAAGTACTTGAAAGACCGCTCCGGTCCACCAAAACGTCTGCTTCTGATCGGAGCCGCCATCGTGGGCCTGTTGATGCTGGCGTCCGTAGTCTTCTTCGTGAAAACGAATCACGGTACGTTAAGGGTGGAGATCAACGACCCGCAGATCGAGGTCACGGTCACAGGGACTGGCATTGTCGTGAAAGACAAAGGGGGCGAAGACGTTCAAGTCACTCCGGGCGAGCATACGCTGCACATTAAACGGGGCGATTTGGAATTCGATACGGACAAATTTGTGTTGAAGAAGGGCGAGGTCGTCGCGCTGAAGATCGAGCTTGTCGGCAAGCGCATCCGAGCGATGCGCGGCGACAAACTGCTCGGACAGAGCAAGTCTCCCGTTCCGACTGTGGACAAGGCTCAAGCCGGTTGGCACGGCTGGCCCATGGACGCCCCACCCCCAGCCATCGCTCCGTTTGATGCCGCCCAAGCGAAACAGCATCAGCAAGCGTGGGCGGATTACCTGAAGCTCCCCGTCGAACACACGAACTCTATCGGCATGAAGTTCGTGCTGATCCCGCCCGGCGAGTTTACGATGGGCAGTACGCCGGTAGAGATCGAAGACGCTGTCAAGCAACTCGATCCTAATGATATAGGATGGCAAGTGTGCTTTCAGAGCGAAGCTCCCCAGCACAAAGTCATTCTGACGCAGCCGATCTATCTGGGCGCTCATGAGGTGACGCAGAAAGAGTATGCGGCGGTGATGAAGTCGAACCCGGCTCACTTCGCGCAGACAGGGCCGGGAAAGGAGGCCGTGGCGAACATCGACACGCAGAACCATCCGGTCGAAATGGTGAGTTGGAACGATGCGGCGGAGTTTTGCGCCAAGCTGAGTCAGCAGGAAGAACTGAAGCCATTCTACTTCCGCGCGGAGGAGACGATCACGCCCCTGGACGGAACGGGCTATCGGTTGCCCACAGAAGCGGAATGGGAGTTCGCCTGCCGGGCAGGAACGACCACACAGTTCTGGATTGGCGACACGGACGAAGGGCTGAATCGGGCCGGGTGGTGCGGAGCGAATGCTGGCAAGCGGACGCACGCTGTCGGGGAATTGAAAGCCAACCCGCTGGGGCTATTCGACATTCACGGCAACGTCATGGAGTGGGTGGGCGATTGGTGGGAACCAATGTACTACGGGCAGTTCGCCGACAAGCCCGCGATCGATCCCCATGGTCCACCTTCCGCCGCGGCACCCGATTCCCCGCGCGTACTCCGTGGTGGCTATTGGACTGTCCGTTCGTCCCACAGTGCGTCCTCGCGTCGCGACCGACACCATTCGCCGTTCCGGGGTCGCCAATTCGGTTTTCGTGTGTCGCTGCCCGTTGATGCGGAAAGACAGGCGGCTGGCTCGGTGGGAAAGGTGCCTGTGACCAATGGTGGTGTGATTGATCCACCGCAGTATGCCTTGGACTTCAACTACAAACTGGAAACCGGCAATGCGCATGTGGAGTTGCCGCCCATCCTGCGTCCGTTTGAGGCTTGCACGGTCGAAATGTACGTCACCACTCGCTCGGTGCCGGACAATTGGGATAGCAACCGGGTGTTGTTTGTCAGCGGAGGGGGAGTGCAGTTGCTGCAACAGAAGGACAACTGGACTTGGAGTGGGAGCGTCCCGAGCAAGGATGGTACTTCCGGCCGAGTTATGGTGGAAGGGGCCGTCCTGGCGCGCCGGCGCATGCACTTGGCGGGCGTCTCCACTGGGAAAGAGTTGCGATTGTTTATCGATGGTCACTTCGCTGGAAAGGCGCCGCTTGTCGGCGACTTGCCCGTGGTGGCCGGTCCCTGTCTGCTGGGAGGTCTGGCCGCCAACTATGACGCCTTTCTGCCGTTCGACGGCCTGATCGACGAGGTCCGCATTTCGAAAGTCGCACGTTACGACCAGAACTT